>CAMWLJ010000004.1 GCA_947175055.1 uncultured Lachnospiraceae bacterium
CTATATGGTTTTCCACGCAAAAGTTATCTTGTCCTTATAAATCCTTCAACCGTATTCCTCGTGCCACACTTAAGACGAGCCCGATCTCGATCAGCAGGAACATGACCGAAGAACCTCCATAGCTGATAAAGGGCAGCGAAATTCCCGTATTCGGAATGGTGTTCGTCACAACCGCAATATTTAAGATCACCTGGATAGCTATGTGCCCCATGACCCCCACTACCAGAAGTGCACCAAACAGATCCGGCGCATTATTGGCGATCACCATAAACCGCCAGATCAGCACAATAAACATGATCATCACTGCATAGCCGCCAAATAATCCTAGTTCCTCACAGATAATGGAAAATATCATATCATTCTGCGCCTCCGGGAGAAAACCAAGCTTCTGCATACTGGCTCCCAGTCCCTTCCCCATCACGCCACCCGAGCCGATGGCATAGAGCGCCTGTATCGTCTGAAATCCCTTACCGTTGGCATAGGCTTCCGGGTCGAGCCACGCCAGGATGCGCGCTCCTCTGAAATCCAGACTGTCCGTCTGGCTCGCTCCCATCTGCACGATGGCAAAGACAATAAGGGCAGCACCTGCGGCAGTAGCCAGCCCCAACAAAATAAACCGCTTATAATCCGGACAGGCGACGAACAGCATCAGTACCGCTATTCCCACTACAATGATCGCCGAACTCATGTTCTGCGTGATCTTCCATATCATCAGGGCGATCGGCATCGGTACCAAGATCACCATCCAGAATCCTTTGCGGTACCGTATCTGTTTCCCCATGGTACAGATCATACTGGACAGAAATAAGATCATACACAATTTGGCAACTTCCGCCGGCTGCAACGAAATCGGTCCTATGTATAACCAGCGCTTTGCACCGTTAGCTTCGTGTCCGAAAGGAATGATCAGAAGGATCAGGACTACCGAGACCAGATAACCGATCACCGCAAACCTTTCCCAAAAATGATAGGGAACATTCGCCACAAAGATCATAGCCACAAGTCCGACTATCGTGGCAAATATCTGTTTCTTTAAATAATAGGCAGAGTCCCCAACGTTCAGATTCGCATCATAAGAACTGGTGGAATACACCATCAGCAGTCCAAAAGCCAATAGAAACAGCACAATAAACAGCAAGCTGTAATCCATGAAATTTTCACTATTTGATCTTCCTCTGCGGGATGCATTTCTTCGCTCCACTTATTCCGATTCCTCCAATCGATTCACAAGTTCCTTAAAAAGTCTTCCCCTGACTTCATAATTAGGAAACATACCCCAGCTTGCACAGGCCGGAGACAACAGCACTGCATCTCCTTTTACTGCTTCCCGCACACAGACTGCAAAAGCTTCCTCAAAACTGTCCGCTAAGATAATATTGGAAACACCGTGACTTCTCGCACAGGCAGCAATCTTCTCTCTTGTCTGTCCGATCAGCACAAGGCACTTTACTTTACCCTCAAAGGCCTCTATCCACTCATCATATGCACTCTGCTTGTCGTAGCCGCCGCCGATCAACACCGTCGGCTTACTCATCGCTCTGATCCCCTGTATTGCGGCATCGGGATTGGTCCCTTTGGAATCATTGTAATAGTCCACCCCGTTCCTGGTGGCAACAAACTCTATCCTGTGTTCTACGGCCTTAAACCTTCTCACCACTTCCAAGATCGTCTCCATCGGCACTCCCATGGCCTGTGTGACCGCGATCGCCGCCATAACGTTCTCCACATTACAGGTGCCCACCAGATTCATATCATGAATGTTCATAACAGGAACACTCTCACCCTTCGTTGCCTGGTAGATCTCCTCACCCTCCTGGTAATAGCCGTCCTTAAGCTTACGACCGGAAGAAAACCATACAACGCGGGCCGGACATCTCTTCCCGAAGGAACGCGTGAAGCTGTTCTCATAATTCAGTACACAGACCTGATCCTTCGTCTGTCCGCCTGCGATCGCCTCTTTGGCCGCCGCATAGTTTTCCATCGTATGATGTCTGTTCAAATGATCCGGCGTGATATTTAAGATTGCGGAAACATCCGGACAAAACGCCTCCACAGTCTCCAACTGGAAACTGCTGATCTCTGCCACCGTCACTGTATCTTCCGTTGCATCTAAGGCCGTCAGCGTATACGGATTACCTATATTCCCGACTACATCCACATCCTTGCAATGTGCCGCCATGATCTCCCCTACCAGGGAAGTGGTAGTCGTCTTACCGTTGGTTCCGGTGATACCGATCACCCTACCCCTACCGATGCGATACGCCAGTTCGATCTCTCCCCATATTCTGATTCCCCTGGTGCGAAAACTTTCCACAAATTCAGTATCCGTCGGCACTCCCGGGCTTAAGATCACAAGTTCCACCGTCTCGGCCACCTCACGCGGCAATGCACCGATCAGAATCCTGATCTGTATTGCCGGCAGCAGCTTTGCCTCTACTTCCTCCTGCTGCAGATTCTCATTGGCATCATATAAGATCGGAACAGCTCCTACATGCACCAATGCCTTTACGGCTCCGATCCCGCTGATCCCAGAACCGACTACCAGCACTTTCTTCCCTTCTAAATCCCATGTATCCATAACCGTCAATCCTCTCCCGATTTCCAAAGCATCGTCTCGAAACGATCCTCCTACCTGACTCCTACCAAACACCCATCAGAGCCACCAGGCACAAAAGCGCCGTTATAATAGAAAATACCGCTACCACCCTGGTTTCCGACCAACCGCACAGCTCGAAATGATGGTGGATCGGCGCCATCTTAAAGATACGTTTTCCTCCTGTCATCTTAAAATATGTCACCTGTATAATATCGGAAAGTACCTCCACCATATAGATAAATCCCACGATCACAATAAAAAGCGGCATCTGCATCATGTAAGCCGCAGCCGCCACGAATCCCCCCAGCGCAAGGGACCCGGTATCTCCCATAAATACGCTGGCCGGATGAACATTAAATAGAAGAAACCCAAGCAGTGCACCCACTACCGCACAAGTGACAGGTTCGATACCGCTTCCCGTACCGATCGCCACCACGCTGAAAAAGGTAGCTACAAGCACAGTCACAGAACTCGCCAGTCCATCCAGTCCGTCTGTAAAATTAGTGCCGTTAACGGTACCGATCACAATAAAAAACAAGATGGGAATATTCATCCAGCCAAAGTCCAGATACAGATCACTCACAAAAGGCACTTTCATCACAAGAGAGACATCCGTGTAATGAAGCAGATAAAACACAAAAACACCTGTTACTATAATCTGGAGTAAAAACTTCTGCCAAACCCTAAGTCCGAGAGAGCGTCTTAATACGACCTTAATGTAGTCGTCCAGAAACCCGATCAGCCCAAATCCCAACGTCAAAAATAGCACTGGTATGATCTTCGGATAATCCTTCACAAAGAAAACAGACGTTATTGTTATGCTGATCAGTATGAGGATTCCGCCCATCGTCGGCGTTCCGTTCTTCTTCAGATGGCTCTCCGGCCCTTCGTCTCTGACCGTCTGTCCCACCTTCAGCCTGCGCAGAAAAGGAATTCCTGCTGGTACCAGCACCACACTGATCGCAAACGCTAACAAAACCGACATTAAAATCGTATTATTCATCTCTTCCTCCAATCACCCCGTAGACCATCCATCTTTCCACCACAAACATATCTGATGTTATTTAGGGCTTCGTATTTTGAAGCCTTATAAGGCTTTATGTAAACATATCCAATGTTCTGCATCATCCCCTGATACCCTGATAAGACTTTATGTCTTATTATAGTCCATCTTCTCCAAATAGGGAAGGATGTTTTCAAAAAGCTGCCGCACTACCGGCGCTGCGATCTGCCCGCCATAGTAAGTACCCTGCGGATCATTGATGATGGCGACTGCAAGCACCTGCGGGGCATCAGCCGGCGCAAATCCCAGAAAAGAAGCAATGTATTTACCGCTCCCCCTGGGCAGTGTCTGGCTGGTAGCTGTCTTACCACCCACACGATATCCTTCTACAGCGCCATTCCTGCCGCTTCCCTCTGCCACCACCTGTTCCAGGATATAACGCATGGTTTCTGAAGTCTCCGCAGAAACCACATTTTCTCTGACAGGATACGTAAAAGTATAGTCTCTGCTCCCGTCACTGTCTGCTGCCTTGACGGCAAAATGCGGCGTCACTCTTCTGCCTCCGTTAATAATGGAAGACGCAGTCACCGCCAGCTGGATCGGCGTGATCTGAAAGGACTGTCCAAAGGAGATCGTCGCCAGCTCCACCGGCCCGATATTCTCTACATTATGCATGATCGTACCGGCCTCTCCGGGCAGATCGATCCCGGTCCTGTCAAGCAGTCCAAACTGCTTAAAATAATTATAATACCGCTCCACACCGATCCGCATCCCCACCGTGATGAATACTGGATTACAAGAGTTCATCGTGCCCTGCACGAAATCTTCAGCGCCATGTCCTCCCACTTTATGGCAGCGTATCTTGCGGTCTTCCACCATGATATATCCGGGACAGCTAAATGTATCCGTAGGTTTGACCTCTCCCGATTCCAGACCTGCCGCGGCCGTGATGATCTTAAACGTAGATCCCGGCTCGTAAGTATCATTGATACAACCGTTACGCCATATACCATTCAACAGATTTTGCTTTTCTTCCTCACTGATCGTATCCGCATCTACCGTTTCCGGAAGTGCATAAGGATCGTTTAAGTTAAACTCCGGAACATTGGCCATGGCCAATATCTCTCCGTTCTGCGGATTCATGACAAGAATGGATACGCTCTTTGCTTCCTTTGTCTCCATAGTCTGCAGCGCCAGCTGTGTGGCGTAGCTTTGAATATTCATATCCAGACTGATATAAAGATCCTGACCGTCGATGGGTTCCACCCGCTCTTCGCCCGCCTCCGCCACCTCGACACCCTTCGCATCTGTCACAGTGAGGATTGTTCCCGCTTCCCCCTGCAAATATTCCTCATAGATGACCTCCAGCCCAATGATACCCTGGTTATCCCCTCCTGTAAATCCAAGCACCTTGGATGCCAGCGAATCATAGGGATAATAACGCTTGTAATCCTCATCCACCTTGACGCCTGCCAGATCATAGGCACGGATAGCATCTCCTATGCTCTTATCCACATTGCTCTTGATCTTTTCTATCGAAGAATATTTCTTCACTCTTTTCCTGACATACTCTTCTGATAATCCCAGCTCTTTGCACAGCATGGCGATCACTTCTTCCTGATCCGTGATCTGATTGTGGATCACAGAGATCGTACAGACTGTCTTATTGTCCGCCAGGATCTTGCCATTGGCGTCTATGATCCTGCCTCTGGCCGCCTTGATACTGCGCTCCCGCTCATGAAGTTCCTTTGCCTTCATCGTATAATATTCTGACTGGAAGATCATCAGATAGGCCAGCCTGCCCATCAGGCCGGCAAATGCGATCAGGCATAGAAACAGCGCTGTCACAGTCTTACTCCTGTGATATGTTTTATGTTGATAAGGTATTTCTTCCTTCATAGAAAAACCTCACAAAAGGTATTAGTATAATTTATTACTGCTTTTGTGAGGTTATTCTTACTTCCTGTTCCGTTTTCACCACTCCCAAACCGCAGGATTCAGGCAATAGCCATAGCAGTTTTGCCTTCAACATTGCAGATGACGTTTCAATACTCCTTGGAGATTTCATCGATTCCATAAGCCTTCATGAATTCATCCAACTCCCGTGGATTCCTGATCAGAGCGATCTCCTCAAATTTACCGGTACGGATATCCTTAAAGCCTGCCACCTGTTCACCGTTACAAATACTGCATTTCAGGACCGGTTTCTGTATACTTGTGTCGTACTTTCGTCTATCTTCTGTTGTTTTGGCACCCTCTTTGCTGTCCCGCATCCCACGCAGTCTTCCCACTGCTGCCTCCGTCAACTTCCCCAGACGGTCTTTCATTTCTGACATCGTCCTATTCATTCTTTCTACTCTAACCCTCGCGACTCCGCTCTGCGGAATCATGGATTCATGCGGAGAATACTCTTTGAGGAGCATCAGCCGCAAGATGACTGCCGGCTATCCGCAGCCGGTCATTCATCCTCCTGTGGCTGCTCTCCTTCTTCCGTAGTCTTTCCGTCCCCTGCCGGTGTACCGGTTCCCTGGGGTACTTCCTCCCCTCCCAGCAGACTGCCGCCATACACCTGCGCACCTGTCTCCGGATCGTACAGGAAACCGGTGGCCGGATCTTTGAGATATCCTGTCTCCGGGTCTTCCGGAAAATCCTTCCATGTTTCATCAGGCTGCGTCTCTTCCGGCGTTGTATCGCCTTCCGTCCCTTCCTCCTCGCTGCCTTCCGCATCCTCCGGAGCGATCGGATTCCCTTCTTCATCCGTCTGCGGTTCCTCCTCTGTGCCACCGCCCGCCATCTTGATCTGGATTTTCAGCTCTTCCAGTTCCTCTCTCTCTTTATCGCTGAGCTCCTCTGTCATAAAGATATTCAGATAGGGCAGAACTTCGGTCAGTACTTTCCTGACGATTCCTGTTGCATGCCTTGCGTTGTCCTGAATCTGTACATTAGGCCTGTCCACCACCACATAGATGGCGATCTGCGGATCATCCGCAGGCGCATATCCCATAAAGGACACAACGTATTCATTGTTGCCGCGCGGCAGCGTCTCCGCCGTACCGGTCTTACCACCGATCATATAACCTGCCGGTCTCGCCGTCTTTCCTGTACCCTTCTCACCGGTCACCACGGTATTGCAGAATTCCTTGATCGTATCGCTGGTGGACTGGGAAATCGTACGTTTTAACACTCTGGGCGCAATATTCTCTATCGTCGCACCGTCGGCGGTAGTGATCTTGTCCACAATATGCGGCTCATAATAATATCCACCGTTGATGAGAGAACAAAATCCTGTGATCATCTGAATCATGGTGGCATTAAAGCTCTGCCCGAAAGAGTTTGTCGCCAAGTCAGTCGGCCCCATCGTATTCTGATTAAACACCATGGACGCAGTCCGTGCCTCTCCTGCCAGATCAATGTTAGTCTTCAATCCCATGCCGAACAGTCTCTGGTAATCTACGAATGCATCCTTTCCAAGTGCAAACGCCACATTCATCAATACGACGTTGCAAGAACGCTCAATTCCCTGCTGTACGTTGATATAGCCGTCCCCGTAAGTCTGATGGCAGCTGATATCATGATCCCCTACATGAAGCTCTCCTTTACACTCATAGGACTCATTCCCTTTGATCGCACCGGCTTCAAGCGCCGCAGCTACCGTGAAGGGCTTGGCCACCGATCCCGGCTCGTAGGCATCCGTGATACAGTAGTTTTTCCACAGGGCGTTCAGCTGCCGATACATAGCTGCATCGTCCATACCATCCAGAATCTCCCGGGTCACACTCTCGCCGGTCCTCACACTGTCCTCATTCAGTAGGGGCATCCCGATCAAATTGTCCTTATTTCTCGTATCGTTCAAATCATAGTTCGGATAGTCCGCCATCCCCAGGATCCTGCCCGTATTGACTTCCATGATGATACAGGCAACATGCTCCGCCGCATTTCCGGGCCTGTAGTTATCCTTTAACTCCTCCTGAAACTCTTCCAGGTATTTGACAATTATACTCTGGATATTACCGTCCAATGCTATGTGCAGATTGTTGCCATCCTTAGCCGGTATCGTTGTCCGCTCCAAGTTGGAGTCCTCGTTCAGATACCCGTACTCCCTTCCGTTGGTACCGCAGAGTATGTCATTATAGAACTCTTCCAACCCATAAGTTCCCACATTGTCATTTGTCGTAAATCCGATTATGTCACAGGCAAGCCGCCCGTTCGGATACTCACGCTTATATTCAGGTTCAAACCATACCCCGCGCAGGCTCACACCCGTTTCCGGATCCGTGATCATTTCCTGATAGGCACTCATCTTCTCATATTCCACACGTTTTGCCATCACATAATAGGAAGAGTCCGGATGCTGTGCTATATAATTTCTCACTTCGGCCGTATCGATCCCGAAACACTTACGCAAAGCTTCCAATACCGGCTCGACGTTTTCTTCCTTATCCATCAGAACTTTCGTGTCGAGAATGACATTGTATACTTTATTGCTGACAGCGAGGATCGTGCCATTAGAGTCCACTATATTTCCACGCTTAAAAGGTATTGTCGTTGAATCATATTCCTGCTGCGACAATACCTTCTGCTTATATTCTTCTCCACTGTCTCTCGTGATCAGATACAGCTGCGCACTGAGCCCTGCAAAGATAAGCATCAGCGCCAAGAAAAGCACCACCAGTTTTCTCTGCATCTTGATCGTAAATCTGTTACCGGAATTTCTTCCTCTTCCTCTATCGCTCAAATCATCACCTGCCTGTTTTATAACGAAACATATCCGTTCCCTTGGCATGATCCTCTGCAGACTCAAAAATCTGCAGCACTTTCTCGGACTGCCAGAATATTTGGGATGGCCATGCGGCCCGCCAAGTGACAGGCTTGCATGATGGGGGATTACTTTGGAATATCTGCCAACTGTTTCACATAATCATTGCTTTCGCTGGCAAAGGAAATGATCTGCCCTTCCTCGGCATACTGCATGCCCAGTTCCTGGATCGCGATCCTTCTGATCTCCTCCAGATCTACACTACTCGTTATCCTGGTGTACTCCTCATCATTGGCCAGCTTCAGATCGTTCAACTCCTTCTCCAACTTGGATATATACTCCACATTGTTGGTGATATCAGCCTGCAGCCCAACATAGTTTACCAGAACAAACCCTGTTGTCACAAGTGCTATGCATAAAAAAAACACATATCCGGCACTCATATGCCTTGCCTTATCCCTGTTCTTACGGGTCCGGTTACTGATCTTCTTCTGTGGTCTTTGCTCGATCTCCCTGGCCACGTTTAATTGTCTTGCCGTATTTCCCTGCACATAGTATCTGCTTCTGTTATCTGTCGTGCGCCGTTGATTTCTTGCTCTCTGCACTGCTGCCATGACTGTCCGTCTCCTCCATTCTACTAGTCCACGTGCAGTCTGCGCTTTGCTATGTCCTGCAAAACACCCTCAATTTTGCACTTTTAGACCTTTTATTCTCAGCCAATTCCTCTCCGGAAGGAAGAATCGGCTTTCTGGTGATCACTTTACCTTTAGAAGCCTGTCCGCAAACACATACCGGAAAATCCGGCGGACAGGTACAGGGGGACTCATTTTTGCGAAAGGCCGTCTTCACGATCCGATCTTCCAATGAGTGGAAAGTAATGATGCAGATCCTTCCTTCAACCGTCAGCAGATCGATCATATCGTCTAAGGAATCCCGTAATACTTCCAGTTCCTTGTTGCACTCGATCCTGATCGCCTGAAATGTCCTTTTGGAAGGATGTCCCCCTGTCGCTCTCATTTTCGCGGGGATCGCAGCCCTGATAATATCATTGAGTTCCCCCGTTGTCTCTATAGGCTTATCCGCTCTTGCCTTAACAATATGCTTTGCTATATTCTGCGCAAATTGCTCTTCTCCATAATCCCTGATGATATGATACAATTCCGTCTGCGTATATTGGTTTACGATATCCTTCGCCGTCACGGTCTTTCTCTGATCCATCCGCATATCAAGCGCCGTATCATACCTGTACGAAAACCCTCTCTCAATATTGTCCAACTGAAAAGAAGATACGCCCAGATCCAACAGGATACCGTCCACCTTCTCCACACCGGCCTGTTTCAGCGCCTGTCTCATGTTACAGTAATTATCGCGGATCAGCGTCACCTTGTCCTGATACGGCTTCAGCCGCCGGCCGGCTGCTTCTATGGCCGCTTCGTCCTGATCGATCCCGAACAGACGGCCCTTATCACCCAATGCGGAGGCTATTTCATAAGAATGTCCCCCGCCGCCCAGCGTACCGTCCACATAGACACCGTCCGGTTTGATCCGCAGATTCTCTATTGTTTCTTTCAAAAGAACTGATGTATGTTCAAATTCCATCTTTTCGTCAAATCCCTAATCCCAGCTCTGCCATATGTTCCGCTATCTCATCCATATCCTCGAAGGATGCTATGCCCTCAAAGCGTTCTCTGCTCCAAATCTCTATTCTGCTGGCCACACCGATGAGCACCACATCCTTGCTGATCTGTGCAAATTCTCTCAGTATATTCGGCACCAGGATTCTTCCCTGTTTATCAACTTCCACTTCTGCTGCTCCTGCCAGAAAAAATCTTGCAAACTGTCTGGCTTCTTTATTGGTAAGAGGCAGTGATTTCAGTTTTTCCTCGAATGCGTTCCACTCCTTGTTGTCATACACAAACAGACAGCCGTCGAGTCCTTTGGTCACCACGAAGGTGTCACCCAATGCTTCCCTGAACTTCGAGGGGACGATCAGCCTGCCTTTTGCATCGATTGTGTGATTGTATTCTCCCATAAACATCATCAATCACCTGCCCTGAGTGTCTGCCGCAGCTAACCGCCATCATCCATACACCTTCCGCCATCCAAGTGGTCTGCCACAGAATCATAGATGCAACAGAAAAATTGGTTTATATCCACCACTTTATTCCACTTTACACCACTTTCCACCACTTTGATACCAATTTTATACTAAACAGGGTCATAATGCAAGGAAATTATTAAGAAATTCTTTAGACAAATAGAGTCAAAAAAAGAACCTTGCAGACCGTTTCCGACCTGTAAGGTTCTTTTTTTCATTGATCATATTGTTGCTATTTCATAAGATTGTATTATTGCTATTTCATAAATATCTTCGTAAATATCACGTTCATCCCCTGCAATACCCTCTACTCACCTTCCTGCATATCCGGCATCCCATCCGCCGTCAGGCCTCTTTTCTTCAGCCGGATACGCACCGCAAGATCGGCGATCAAAGCTGCCACAAAAAGTACGGCGGCCAGCACCTGCGATACGGCTATCGTTGTGTGCGGAATGAAAAGGGTGTCTGTCCTGATCCCCTCGATCCAGGCTCTGCCAAGTCCATAGCCGCCAAGATACAAAAGCCACATTTCTCCCTGGAATTTCTTGTGCTGCCGATACACCAGCATAAAAAGAAGAAGCGCAAGATTCCACAACCCTTCATATAGGAAAGTAGGGTGTACCTGGATGTAATTGGTACCCTCTATAATATGGCTGGCGATACTCTCGGAGATATCACTGCTTCTGACCGCATCGATGGGCAGCCGCATGGCCAGCAGGCTGTCTGTATACTCACCGAACACTTCCCGGTTCATGAAGTTCCCCCATCGTCCGATGATCTGCCCGAGCACCAAAGCCGGCACACAGATATCCGCGATCTGTAAAAACTTCTGCTTCTTCACCCTGCAATACACCCACAGCGTGATAAAAGCCGCGATCACCGCGCCGTAAATGGCCAATCCGCCTTTGCGCGTGTTAAAGATGCTGAGCAGATCGTCCTGATAAAGATCCCAACGGAAGATGACATAGTAAATCCTCGCTCCGATGATGGAAAAAATGATCGCATAGATCGCAAAATCCCAGATCAGATCCGGATTCAACTGCTCTTTCTTCGCAATGTGCGCCGCCAGCAGGATCCCACAAAAGATACCCAGACCGATGATCACCCCATAGAAAGCGATACTAAACCCGAAGATGCTAAAACTCCGCGGCACATTCCTTAAATAAATTCCAAGATGCGGAAACGCAACGTCCGCCACATCCATGATATCCTGCATAATCAACCTGACTCCTTCCCTGCATGCAACTTATGCTGCATCGGCTCCAAAAGGCCGCGCTAACCTCCATGTCGCGTCTCCGCACCGACACAAAATCTGAAAACAAACAAGTTTGTCTGGGAGAATGCCCGTTTTCTGGGCATTCTCTTGTGTGAGATGAAGTTGCAAGGCAACTTCTAGTACTTCTAAGTCAGCTTTGCTGATTTTGCGATGCAGCCTTTGCTGCGAGTGATTAGAAGTACTTCTCACACTATACATTGAATCGGAACAGGATCACGTCTCCGTCCTGCACCACATACTCCTTGCCTTCCATACCTACCAGGCCCTTCTCTCTGGCAGCCGCAAGAGACCCCTGCTCCAGCAAGTCCTTATAGTTGACCACCTCTGCCTTGATAAAGCCCCGCTCAAAGTCCGTATGTATCTTACCCGCAGCCTGCGGAGCCTTCGTACCGATCTTGATCGTCCATGCTCTTGTCTCATCCTCCCCGGCCGTAAGGAAACTCATCAGGCCCAGGATATGATAGCTCGCCTTGATCAGCTTCTGCAGCCCAGACTCCGATAACCCCAGATCCTCCAGGAACATGGCCGTCTCTTCCTCATCCAGCTCAGCGATCTCCTGCTCGATCTGGGCACAGATCACGAACACCTCGCTGTCATTTTCCGTCGCGAATTCCTTGACCCGCTTTACACCATCATTGCCGGCGCCGTCGTCTGCCAGGTCTTCCTCCGCCACATTGGCCGCGAAGATTACCGGTTTATACGTCAACAAGTTGTAGGAAGCCAGAAGAGCTGCCTCGTCTTCATCCTCCGTCTCATAGCACTTCGCCAGCTGTCCGTTCTCCAGATGCTCTTTCAGCTTCTCCAAAAGGGCCGCCTCCTTGGCAAGCGTCTTGTCCATCTTGGCCGCCTTACCGGTCTTAGCGATCCTGCGTTCCAAGATCTCCAGATCCGAGAAGATCAATTCCAGATTAATCGTCTCAATATCCCGCATCGGATCGATGGCCCCGTCCACATGCACGATATTGCTGTCCTCAAAACAACGCACCACATGCACAATAGCATCCACTTCCCGGATATTGCTCAAGAACTGATTGCCCAGACCTTCCCCCTTCGATGCACCCTTTACAAGCCCGGCGATATCCACGAATTCGATGGTGGCAGGCGTCACCTTCTTCGACTGGTACATATCTCCCAGCAGCTTCAGTCTTTCATCCGGCACCGCCACAATGCCGATATTCGGGTCGATCGTGCAGAACGGATAATTGGCCGATTCCGCTCCCGCTTTCGTCAAAGAATTAAAAAGTGTGCTCTTACCCACATTTGGAAGTCCAACGATGCCTAGTTTCATTTTTCTATATATCCTCCTTAAAAACCTTGATTTTATGCGTTACCTGAGAATCTCTATTTTCTACTGTACCAATTCCGCACCATTTTGGCGTTGAAATATGTAGCGATCTATCGTTATTTTTATGCAAACAGCCGTTATTTTTATAAACCATTCTAATCATTGAAAAAGAGTCCAACACGATTTTATATTATATCATGCCAGACTCTTTTTCATCAACAGTATTTTGAAAACTATTCAGCTAATGTCGGAATTTCCGGGTTCCTAATTATAATAAGAATTCCAGAGTGTCTGCATAGTCCCGGCCATATCATATCCCGCAATGCCATAATCATCCCACAGGGCCGCCACATTCACCCCTGAATATACATGACTGCTGCCGTAAAAAACTACATCCACGCTATCCTTATCCAATCGGTAAAATCCGTCCATTGACTGATTCCCGTCATAGTTAGCCCCCAAAACATATCCCAGTCTCATAAAGACAAATAACGTTATTGAAGTGCTATACTGGTTCAAACACTCTGCTGTAAAATACATCAGAATATATGAGCCAGTACCTTCATTTAATTTGACGAATATAAGAAAGATCTGGAGCACCTAGCGTGCTGGATAACACCAAAGTGCCATTGATTTTTTCCGCCAAATTGTTTTAAAATGTCCATGTCAAAACCACTCCTTCACATTTAAACTGGTGAGAACGCCTTGGGGGGGGGTTAGTAGTCACCGATTATTTTTCAGTAGTTATTATACTACATGATCAAGAAAGAGTGGTTTTGATTTTTTGTTAGGTTGCGGACGTAGTCTGCCGTATGATATAAGGAAAGTATATCAATTGACTGGGAAAGATTCACTACGGTATGTTTTGTGTCGCTTACCAGCATTCCCAAGCCTCCCCTCACTGTTTCCAACAAAAATCTGATCAACGATATTATAAACGGAATTGATCAGGCTGATGACAATTGCAGGAAAAGAGTATCTCAGTATAAGTTTCCCCGGCGAATCTTCTTCCAAAGGGTTTTTATATTGCATGATTTCCTGGCTTTCCACAATCCCTTCTCCCTTCTATACAACAGGTAACAGCCCAGCTGCAAACTGAACTGTTACCTGTCATTTACATAAGACCTTTGTCTCTTTCCTACTCTACAACACTCACCTGCGCTTTCGCCGTAAGTGTTCCGCCACTATGCACAGTCACTGTGACAATACCGGCCTGAGCCGCCCGCACAACCGCCTGAGCCCTGCCATAATAAGTTGTATACGTTCCTGTTTCAAACCGCTCCTGCGTTCGAGGATTTGCACTGCCGAATGCCAACAGCGTACCATTCTCTACCGTAACTGTCACCGGCATATCGCTGTTTGCTTCCACCTTTCCGTTTTCCCCTGATACGGACGGCAACATCCACATAAACAATCTCACCCTCTTTTACCGTAGTTTCCTCCGGTCTGACCGATAATCCGACCTTGCCTGCCGCTGATACCAGACAGCTTCTTCCGCATTCTGCCCCGGTATTGTCATATGCTACTGCCTCCAGCATCCCAGGTTCATAAGGGATCTGCCAGGATGCCATGCAGCCTTCTGTCTCTTTTTTCCCAAAACTTTTACCGTTCAATAACAGTTCTGCTTGTACCGCATCGGAATACACTTCAACTGTCGCCATTTTTCCTTCACAGCCGCGCCATGACCATACAGGAAGTGCATTGGTTCCCCGCCACACGGCTTTAATCAATTCACTTTCCTCCTGATTAACAGGCTGCACACCAATCATCGGCTGCTTTGCCTGATGCCAAACTGCCTTTGCCAGCATAGCTTCCCCATTGGCATTGCCAAGTATATCAAAAGCCCCCGTATCGGCCAGCAACCACGGATAAGGCTTTTCAAACCCCATGGCATCCTTTGTATATGCCCATGCACCGATTCCGGCCTCGCCCAGATAATCCCATGCAGTCCACATAAAATCTCCGACCAGATAGGGGTATTGTTCCACCATTGCCCAGTTTTTGGCTATATGCTGGAAGCATGGAAGGGCGGCTTGCCGAATTAAAAGGACAGACTTCCACTTCCTTAAAGGAGTTGAAGGACACCGAAGCACGGCTCCGGCAGGTCAACGAGCAGATCCATTATACCGGACAGTACCTTGCCAATAAATCCGTGTACGCACAATTACAGAAATCTAAAAACAAAGCGCAGTTCCGACAGGAGAATTCCGCTAAGATTGCGCTGTATGAGGCTGCCCTGAAATTTTTAAAAGGAAAAGCTGACGGCGGGAAGCTCCCCACCCTGCAGACGCTGAAAGCGGAGAAGGGAAAACTGCTGGAAGAGAAAAAAGAAAGATTGGAAAAATATTATTCTTACCGTGGGCAGAAGAAAGAACTGGATACCGTCTGTGCCAATATCCATGCCGCACTGGGACTGGCAAATGACAGGCCTGTACAAAAACGTGAACGCGTGGAAAGGTGATTTTTATTCTTTTACACTCAGGAAAAGGGGGTTGGCACCGCTTTACATATTTTCACTGTTGCAAAGTTTTAAAGAAGAACCTTTCCTTTCCACTGCATCTTATTTAGAAAGTAATTTCTCCCATAAAGCTATCTATTTCCTATTTCCAACGGAACAACCGCTAATGTCTTTCCCAATGGCGCTAATACCTTCAAAATCGTATCCAGCTGCGGACTGGTATTGCCTTTTTCCATTCTTGCAATAACAGGCTGTTTTACCCCGCTTAATTCCTCCAGCTTTTTTTGACTTATCCCCTTTTCCTGCCTCGCCTTTATCAGCTCCCCAATAATAGACACCCGCAGCTCGCTTTCCGCTATCTCATCCGGCGTAAGAATACTTTCCATAAATTCCAGAACATTCCCGCCGACAGCGTCTGCTCCACGCTCATTCAGATCGGCCAGATTCTCTTTCGTCTGTTTCACAGCTTGTGAATATTCTCTATTTGTCCTCATGATGTTTCCTCCCTTGATAATCAGCTAAATTTCGTTTTGCACGCTTTAATTCCTTCTGTGGAGTTTTTTGTGTCCGTTTCATAAAAACGTGTAATAGAACAAAACCGTTGCCGTCCCATGCGGCAAATAGGATTCTGTCTCTCAATGGACGCAGTTCCCATATATCCCCATCAATATGTTTTATATACGGTTCCCCTGCCCTTGTTCCATACACACTAAGGGTTTTTCATAATCCATGATTTTATTCAGCTTGATCCTGCTGTCCTTATCCTTCTTCGCAGCCAGCTTGGCAATATATTCTTTTACCGGCTCTTTGCCGTTCTTATCTCTATAAAAGTGGATCTCGTACAAGTTTATTCTCCTCCTGCTGTAGATAAATTATACCTTAAAGTTATTAAAGAGTCAATAACTTAAGAGTTATTGACTCTTTGTGTTGGCACTCCTTCTCCTAAATATTACCGCACCAATTCCTCACCATTTTAACATGGATAATAGAAATATTACGTAATCTTAACACCACTTTACAACTTTTTAAAAGAAATGCCGTATGAGACACTTTAAGTGTATAATAAGTTTGCACACCAAAATACACGAAAGAAGTGATCTCATACGACAACCTTATTATACAACGACAAACACATAATTGGCAGGCTTTTTCGATATTTTTCTGTTTATTTTTCCACGTTTGCCGCCCCTACGGCTAAAAGCCTGTTTTTACTTGTATTAGCTATACTGGCGATGGAGTCCGCAGATTCCATCCGTTCCCTGTACAGACATTTTTTGTCCGGCATAACTACAAAATCGCTTAATGCTTTTTACTACGCCTGCTCTTATGCAAAAGTAGACTGCTCTGTTTTTATGAATGTTACAGCAGGGCTGTCCCTGCGGCTGGTTCCGGCAGACCTGAGGTCACAGCCTCTCTTCCTGTGCATAGATGACACCATGGTCTCAAAGTTCGGAAAGAAATTTGAGGATGTGTCAAAACTGTTTGACCATGCGGCGCATCATGGTTCCAATCACCTCAACGGGCACTGCTTTGTCAGCCTTATGCTGTGTATACCGATATGGAACCGGAACAGGATCTCTTACCTTGCCGTCCCGCTTGGGTATCGTATGTGGCAGAAGAAAGAATCAAAACTGGAGCTGGCCTCAGCCATGGTACGCCAGGTGATGCCGGAGTTTCATGCGCAGAAGAATGTCATCATCCTGTGTGACAGCTGGTATGTGAAGCAGAAGCTTGTGTCTGTCGTAGAGGAATATGAAAACCTTGATCTGATCGGCAAGGCAAGGGCAGATTCCGTTATCTATGATCTGGCACCTTTGCCCACAGGCAAAAAGGGCAGGCCGGCAAAACATGGCCGCCGTCTGTCAATAGACAGTGACTTTACCCTTTCCAGTGAAAAGGTGGGCGATCACTATACGGGATACTGCCGTGTGCTGACAAATATCTTCGGAGCACGGGAAGTTATGGCCTATGTAACCTGCACCGGGAAGGAAAATGGCACAAAAAGGCTGTTTTTCAGCACTATTTTCCCCGCGCAGCTGCAGATCTTTTGTGCATGGCAGGAGAAAGCGCCACTTAACCGGACGGGAAGCGGGTGGATGCCGTACATCCCCCTGTTCCTATATTCGTTCCGGTGGAACATAGAAGTAAGTTACTATGAGCAGAAATCTTTCTGGTCGTTATGCGCATACATGGTCCGCAGCCGGAAAGGGGTGGAAATGCTGGTGAATCTCATCAATATCAGCTATTGCGCCATGAAACTGCTGCCTTATATGGAAAAAACATTGTCACAGTACAGGGGTGGCAGTGTACAGGAGTTCAGGTTTGCCCTTAGCGAGCAGATAAAGCGGCAGATATTTTATGTAAACTTGATGCAGAACATCGAAAGCCACATAAAATCAACAGCTCTTATCAAAGCCTTGCAAAGACTATGTCTAAAAGAAACAGCTTAGCTTAAAAGTTGTAAAGTAGTGAAGGAGTAATAAATTTTCCCTTTTTAAATGTATGTTCTGACAGTTTACTATGTTGCATTTATTCACCCCACTTGATTACTTTTATTACAATTCTAACTTTCATATGTAGCATTCACACAAAAAGGCTATGTTATTTCAACTGACTTAACCTTTTCTTAATTATTATTAAGGCTCAATTTACAGTTGCATTTCATTTTTACGTACCAATCACGTACCAATTCCACATAAAACTTTTTGAAGATATAAAGAATTACATAGAAATCAATTTTCCCTCAACCCTAGTATTTATCAACCTTTCAGCCATTTTATAGCGATATATGGATTTATATGAACAGCCCTGCAAATAACTTTTATCACTATGTTTTTTCAAACTATTGTCGATAACACATCATTCATCAAGCATTATCGTCCCTTTCTTCGCTTTCGCTCTTAATCTCGCCATCTGCTCTCTCTCAATCTCCTGAATGCTTTTCTCTGGTTTTGGCAAATCCTCTGGCATCGTCCCTCCGATTTTTTCAATGGCAGTACGTACTTCTTTTCCGACATTATAATGTACGCTTGTCGCTGCATCAGCACCTTGTATGCTGTCCTTCCGCAGTTTCTCCTCTGTTTGTGAAATGCGGAACAAATTGGCGATAAGCTCTGTGCTTCCCATATAATCAAGAATCTTCTGTCCTACTTGAAGTTCTTTCCTTGCATGAATGTCCTCTACATCCAGTCCACCATAAAGTCCCATATATCCGGCATTTTGAAAAATTGCAAATTCCTCATTCGTAATCACTCCGGCGTCATGCGCCGTTTCCGTTAAAAGTTGATTCCATTGTTTGATGTCCCCACGAACAACAAAGCGTCTTCTATCCTCATCCAACTGATTAAAATGATCGGCAACTTCCTGTCGATATGTCTGTATAGCGAAATAAGTCTGTCCTAAAGCAATTACTTCTTTTCTCGGATCTCCGTTTTGAACAATCAGATAACAGGCATATCTTGACAATTCATAATCTTTTATCGGCTTGTTCGTTGCCCCTGCATCTACGATTTTCCTGACCTCAGGAAAATCGTCAGATACATTGTGTCCGCTGTTCTCGCATGCGATCATAGCACGCCCAATTACTTTGGAAAAATTTTCCCATTTAGAATATTCCAACGCATCCGACAATTCTCTCGCACTCCAAAACTCCAATCCATCTTCTCTGATATGCTTAATATCCTCAAATTTCTTATATTCCTTTGCTTTCAATTCCGACATGCAATCAACCCTCCAACATTATGGAAAGGACAAGACATTCTCTCATGCCTTGTCCTTTTTTCTTCGGTATTAAGGCTCAACCTTCAGTTTCACATTTCATTTTCTACGTACCAATCACGTACCAATTTTCCATAAACTCTTATGAAGATATAAAGAATTACATAGAAATCAAATTGCCCTCACCCCTAGTATTTATCAACCTTTAAGCCATTTTATAGAGATACATGGATTTTCATGAAACAGCCTCGTAAATAACGATGCCTAGTTTCATAATTTATCATACCTATCCGAAAATCCTTTATTTTCAAGATTTTTCGCCTTTCTTATATTTTTACTACCCAAATCATACACAATTTTTATGGCACTTTCTATTCTTTCTGCCTCTTTAAACTTCTCATCCTCGGTCACATGAACCTAACGATCCATTGTGATACCAACATTAGAATGACTTATGATCATCCTTCATCTGATTCAAAACATTCTTTATAGTTTCTGATCGTATTAAATCTTATGCCGTCACCTTTTATATTTTCAATCCAATAATTGAACCCTACCGTTACTGTCATATCCCCTGATGCATTAATCCCACCTTGTTCATCTTCAGCCAAATGGCACAGAATGAATTTACAGCCTGCAAGGCGACTGAACGAGGCGATGCGACGGCATCGTCGGGTGAGGTAGGCGCGCAGATGGAAATTCAGGCAAGTCATTTGACGAATGTGAACATATCAGTACACTGGTTCCTTACCCTTTAAATCTTTATCCATAAAATCAACGCCTTTCTGCTGTATTCCAACAAAAAGAGTCTGATACAAGCTAACATTATAACATATCATCTATCATTTTGGAATATTCAAACACTGGAAATTTTCAAATTTACTGTACTCTAAAATCATTAAAAAGGTCAACAACCCTTCAGTTCTTGACCTTTCCTGTGTTGGATCTCTCTCAAGTATTACCGCACCAATTCCGATGCTAATCTGAACCATTCAAAATTTCAAATGTATTTTGAACCATTCGAGCCGTATGGTTCAGATATTACACAACCTTTAGAACCGCCGCCTGTGCAACCTTGTCGGCATCCTCTCTCGTATCTGCAACACACAGGAAACCCGAATTATGACAGAAGGAGAAAGTCTCTATCCCTGTCAATATACGCAGTTCTTCGGGTGTCTTCCCACACCATTCGGTCGGAAAAGGCTTCTTTAATTTCAGTTCATTGTCATCCTTCGGCACTGCCTGGATTACATACCCTCCCCGCACTGACGGATAACACACATATAAGAACTCCGTTCCCCGTACAGCCTCTTTCCAAGGCATAGCCTTATGCAGCCACAATATGAACCCGGACTGACCCTGCATCCATATACGCACTTGTACAAATGCCTCTCTCTGTGCCCGTATTGTCCGGAATTTCGCTTCCAGAAGCTGTCTGGCCCACGCCACCGCTCCCTCAAATCGTTCCGTCTCATCTACATCCAACTCATTCCACTGCGGATTCCATCCACTTACACACTGTGCCAAAACATGATACTTGCCCGTATTATCAGACTCATCCAACGGTTGTATAAAGTTCTCATCAAACTGCCTTGCATCCTCATCCTCCAGAACAAGACACCCATAAGCTTCCCACAGAAGTCCGAAAGCTGCATAAGGTATCCCGTTGCCACGAATACGCCTGCCTGCCTGATGATGATCAAACTGCCCTGCCCCAATGTCAAATACAATTCCGTCATAGTGTCCGGGCACTGCACTACCACGCTCAATTCTAATTGCAGGATTGAGCAGTAAAAGCAATGCAGATGAAAATACATCATCTGCATGGAAAACCCCGTTATGGGTAAATGCCTTCTTAACTTTCCTAATATCTGGATAATTCATTTCTCGCTCCGTCCAAGCATGTATCTTCTATATGCGTATCATTATATTCTCTGCCCATCTCTTTTGCAACTGTGACTTTCATCAGTCTCTGCCCGGATATCCTATATCTCGATCAGCCACTCGTAGCCTTTCTCTTTCTTCCTGCGAACCAGCATGCCCAATTCAATCTCCACACAATCTGCTCCGATATGATCAAACAGTTTCTCCAATTCCTTCTCAATCTTTAATATAGAAGCGTCAATGCTTCGTTTCTGCTTTTTCATCTCAAGTATTTTCCCTGCCAGATCCTGTGCCTTTTTATGAACATTGAGTTCATCCACTATTTTCTTTTCATTTGCACTTGTCATGGTACGGCTGGTGGGTATTGTGACATCCTTCTGTAAGTCACTGGATAACAGAATGGCATGAAGAACAGGCGAAGGATAGCAATTCTTACTTCTTTTGAAGTCACAGTTACAACCACATTCCGCCGTAATCTGTTTATATTGCTCCCGCAGCTTAACACAGCTAATCGGTTTATCCGGAATACGTCTGATAAAATGTTCCGTAGTGTTGTATTGATAGTTTAATGTATGCGACATTACCATATGTACGAATTGCTTACCGTCTTCTCCCAGATGTCCAAAAACATACAACACTGACAACCTCTCGAAATGAGTCAAATATCCTGTCTTCACCGCTCTGTTGCACAGATATCCCATCAGCCTGCACCCTTTCAGTACCTCGCGGACATTTTCTGATATATCCTGAAACACACTTAAGTCTATCTCTGTCCTCTTTCCAACCGGCTCATCATGTTCTTTCAAATTGACTGCCAGAACTTTTTTCAGCGCGCTGAGAGAGTTTTTTGCAACACTGTCCAGAAATAAATTGACATTCCCTGCCTTTCTTCCGTCTTCGTCCAGAAAATACGATCTCTCTCCGGTCTTGATATGAAATTCCCACGGAACCTTGATCGTCTGTCCAAACTTACCCGCCTTAAGCCTTGTCTTATTAGGAAAAAATTCCAGTCCTGTTCCTTCCTCCGGCTTTCCTATTCTGCTCTCTATCACATCACAGAACATATTCGCATAGCGGACTGGTATCCACTCTGTCATAACAAGCCATACGTGATAACCCCGCCCTCCCGAATATTCTATGTAGCCAGTCATTCCAAACTCCCGATAGAGATTCAATATCTCATATGCTTTTCTCAGCACTTTCTTCAGATATGCCTTGTATTCTATGCTCGCACGATCATTTTGCAGTAATATCTTCTTGGATACATCAACATCCACTACAATATGGCGCACTGTACCATTAGGACGCTGTATACAAGTGCCTAATGTTATTTTACCGCACAGATGCTCGTACAATTTCTGAGTTGTCAAAGGATATGTCTGAATCTCATTCTGTCTCTTACCTCCGCTTCCAATTTCTTCACTGCTATAAATGTCTTCCCTTCCTACAAACACATTCAACAGCTTCTCAGCACTGGATCTGTCGAAAATGATAACGTCATCCTCTTCGCCACCATCTGTCAGCATAACACTGCCATTTGCATCACAACCCTTTTTCTCCAATCTTTCTTTTTGTTTCTGCCAGAATGCCGCTTTCCGGTATTCCTCTCTGTCCGTGTATAACTGCATCAGTTCCACGGCAGTCTCAGCATTTTCCTCAATTATATAACTTCTATACAGATCAAGCAGTTCATTCACATTTTCTGATGATCTGCCTGGTCTATCCACCGATTCCTCTTTTGTCCATATCTGATAGAGCTGTTCGTATTCCAGTAATTCCAGATCATCCCTCCGGCCATCCTTCCAGACCTGTGCAAGATACACTGCAATGTCCTTACAGTCATTCGCAAGTTCTGGCCGCTGTCGCATCAGGCTCTCTTTCTTCCTTCCGGAAAATCTCACTACCACAACATACTCATATATGCAGTGTATCTCTCTCCCTCCGCGGAAATACTGCTCCCAACCTCCCACAATCTCCAGCCCTTTTTTCAGCTTCTCTGCATCAAAACTACCAGCTTATGATACAGTTCCCGATACTGCTGCTCCGTAATCCGACACTCAAATACACTATACTGCACACGCCGCCCGTAATCAGACAGTTCCTTTGCGACCTTATTACGTACTCTGTTGTCTGTAATATCATAACTGATCAAGTACATGGCGTTTTCCCCAATTATAGGGCCGATATTCCTCTCCCTCGCTTACCGCTTTCTTCAGGCCTGCAATCTGATTCCGTATACATCGCCGGAAAGATTTCTCTCCGGAGGCTGTATTTCTGCCGTTCATCCAGCGCTCATACTCCTTGCAGAATTTTTTAAATCCGTCCTCATTCAGAAGAATCCGTCCATCGTCCGGAATTTCAAAATCATACTTACCGATCATACGTTTATTAAAAAGGAGAATCACTAATCTGTCCACCACCGGCTGTCTAAACTCTTCCATCATATCCAGCGCCAACGACTTTCTGCCATATCGAATCCCATGCAGAAATCCCAGATACGGTTCAAAAGACTCGGCCTCCAACGCATTGCACACTTCTTTTGTAAGAAATGTATATGCCAGACTTATGATCACATTGACGGGATCTTTCGGAGGTCTCCGGTTTCTCCCATGAAAAGGGAACTCACATTTTAACATAGCGCCAAACGCCTTGAAATAAATATTGCTGCAGATTCCTTCTATTCCCAATATTTCATTGGGTGTCTGCTTACTTTCCAGTTCCATCTTATATCTGGTCATCTGGGCAACATCCTTCCGCCATTCATAATCACTTTCCCTCCACGTATGTTCCTGAATCAAAGTAATCTGATTCTCAATTTTATTGTCCACAATCCGTCTGGCCATCTCAATCCGCCTCTCCATATCCAGATAGAACTTATCTGCTCAAATCGTAAGAAGATGTTCTTGGACGAATCTGCAGCCGTCTGTCCCAGATAATTGCCGGAATAAGTAAAATGACTCACATCAATTCCCCGCTCCATCAGCATATGCAGTGTCTGCATTGTAATCTGAACATTACCAATCAATGCCATATTCTCTACATGGAGTATTGGTATATCCAGCAAAGTGGAGTTTCCTTTCTTCACCAGAATTCTCTCTCCCAGTTTCTGAACGATTGCACCCTGTTCTTTAATGTATAAAACTGCCATCTGTTCTCCCCCATTTCATCTCAGAATCCTTCATACTTCCCATAGTTCTTCGATGTAAGAGGATTGATCCACTGAATACTGTTAACATAAGTCTGAAAATTTACTCTCTCTATCCCACAGAAACTCTGAAATATCTCCAAAACAAAATCCTTGAACTTCCGATAGTCCACATAACCGACTGGCCCAAGCCCATGAGCAAAAATAGAATTATTCCGCAAATACACCATGGCTCTGATCCGTTTTAGCTTATTAATCTCTCTTATGCCATCTGCATGAACGATCGGATCCCCCAGAGCCATCAACATGATAAATCCTTCCAGCAGGGAAACCTGATCCGGCAAATATTCTCCACCCGGCTTTCCGAACAATTCCGTCTTAATCTCCTTCACCTTTTCCATGAAAAGTTCAAACTGCTGCTTAGAATCCAACCCCGCATACTCCGGCTGATATTTCTTATCATACTTAATCTGACTGTAGTTCATCTGAGACACATACAAGCCGTACCGTGACATTCTTCTCTGCTCGATCATTTCCAATAACCGGTAAAACAGCAGAGTCGCCATATCGTACTTCTCCTGTTTCTCTCTGATACAGGCGCTTTGATACATCGTAAACATCAACGCATGCATAATGTTCTTAGATTTGATGATCTCAACATTACACCTTTTCTTAAGCATCTGTGGAATCTCGATCAAATGTCCCAGTATCCTCTCCTGTTTCTCCAACGCTTCGTAACAGTCCATCAAAAGAAAATGCCCGTGCATCAGCCTGTCCCGGCGTAACTGATGATTTAACTGTCTGATATACTCATAAGCCTCCCTGAATTCCAGCGCATCCCATGCCTCATATACTTTAGCCAGAAGATATACGAAATTCATTTGCTGGCGAATAGCAGGATCCGGTATGCTCTCCTTCAATTCTCTCAATTTCTCCTGAGCGCCTGCATAGTTGTACCTCTCAAATAATGCCAGTGCTTTCTCTATCTCAAAATCTCCAAATACTGCCAGTGGGTTGTCTATATAGAACAATGTCTCCGACCCCGGATCAGGCTTCCGGAAATCTGGCAGATAATCATTGGAACCCACATATACCAACTGCACATCTATCATTGCTCCGGCCATTGCCGCTGCCGCCGACATCGCTTTGGTCCCTCCCGTAAAATCAATATACATCTTCCTGGGCTTCCCCCATCCGATGTAACACCGCTTAATCTCCTGATAAATATCCAATGGGCTGATCTCACTCACCTTACGCTTCTCATATTCTACTACTTCCAATTCACAATATTTA
Source organism: uncultured Lachnospiraceae bacterium (assembly GCA_947175055.1). GTDB lineage: Bacteria > Bacillota > Clostridia > Lachnospirales > Lachnospiraceae > UBA3282. The sequence continues at coordinate 25,512 of CAMWLJ010000004.1, forward strand.
ACAATCTTGTTCAATGTACTTTCTGTTTCTGTCGTATGCAGAAACAAAATCCGCTTCGGTCTTAACAACCTGATATTCAACACAATTGGTTCATAGGAAGTTCCCACTGAAGCTACCAGATACTCCACCTGCTCAAATACCTTATCTTTATTCCGCTCAATAAAGTCCTCCTCTATCAGCTTCATGAGATTTCTCTCGTAAAATTCATCCGCAATCTGTCTCTGTTCGAATGTCTTCCTTTCTAACTGCTTCCATTCCCGTGCCTTCTCTTCCAGATTCCTATTCATTCTCTCTTCTATACCTCCCTGTCTTTTGATAATTTACACCCATTATTGATGCCTTTCCCAGATATTTACTTTCCTGATTCTTTTAATAAAGACATTATAGCATGTACATAAAACAGAACCTATGCAAACCGGGTATGTCTCCACGCTCCAGAATTAACAAGATAATAGACAATCGTTCTAAGCCAGCTTTCGGGCTGACAGTTCAGGGGGAATAAAGGAAGACTGAGGTGCAATACCGTACTGCTCTGTTCCTGTAAAGTACGAAGAGATTCCTCAAAAAAAATATGACTGCTGAAAAACCAATGCTTCCACCTGTTTATCGTAGAGACTTCCGCCGGACAGGATTTCCTCGCCAACGAATCATTTTCCACTAATCCATCAGCTATCGTATCTAATTCATGATGCTTATACGGTACCACAATATCCGGCAGTTCATGACTAATTCTCTCACACTCAAGACACCTTAGCCTTCTCACCACTAAAAAACGCAGGAACCATCCTGTTTGCACAGAATCCTCCTGCGGCTTCCAATCACTTTAAACTTACCTCCACAATAAGGGCAGTAAGACTCCTCCCGGCTTCTTACAAAAAAACCTGATCGGTTCCCTTCTGTTCAAGAAAATAATTACGAATAATAACCATATACATACCTCGACCTTCTTAAATAACTGTTAGTTTACAGATATTATCTCTATTTCGGTAAATACTGGTTCGCTGCTGCCATATATCTGTTACGAAATTCTTCTGCCAGACTGACGGGTTCCAAAATTCTCACCTCTGGACCGAATTTGAAAAAATAGCTTTCAGCCTGAAATTTTGAACAATGAAATTCATATACTTTGTCCTCTCTTTTATTTATATATAATGGCCGCAAATGCAATACTCTTTGGTACATCTTCTCGCCTCTGGATGTAAACTTCACTACCACTTTATAATCATTGCTCCCCACAGATATATACTGCACCCCCTGCTTCTTCATCAGCGCTATGATCAACTCAACATTCTCCTTACTGATAAATGCCGGCTGTTCAAGCCTTTCACAGCTGGCCATGGAAGTCAGGCGTATAGCCCCAGGACTCCAGGTACCTTTCCTGTCATCACTCATAAGACCTGCCACATAATTGTACAGATACTCTTTGTCACGATAGCATCCCAGCACTTTCATGTACTTTATACTACTCTTCTTACTTTCATTTCGCCCTTTTTTCAGGAAAATCTTAAGCACTTTCTTATCCTTGACTGACATATCAATCTCGTCAACCATTTCTTTATAATAGATGCATTCCCTCTCTGCGTACGGAAGTTCTGCATATTCTTCGATAACTGCTTTTAGATAATGGGTAATATTATCTTTATAATACCTTTTTTCTGCCTGCCCATCCTCTGAAGCCAGATATTGTATATTATCCTTATCAATCCTGAAAGAAAATGAATTTCCTTTTTCCTTTAAACGCTCTTCCGCCTCTTCCATAAGATCCGACGCATACTTTTCTGTAAGTATCGAAAGGATTTTCCTCTTATCGCTAGACTTCACCCTCGTCAATAAATTATCATATTCAATTTCTTTATCATGTACTTTATTAGCAACAGAGGAATTTGCAGTCTTCCGAAAATTCCGAAAAATCTGATTTATAAAACCAGAAGGGATTTTATCAAGATTTCTCTGATCATCCTGAGGCAGAAAGACCAGCATATCATTCTGCAATACCAGATACGCATAATCGCTAACATTCATTCTTTGTTTGTTTTCTGCTCTGTCCTTCTCCCCTTTTTGCCACTGTTCGTATTCATTTTTCATTCCTTCAAAATTCATGCAAAAGCCTCCGCAATCCATATATGGAACAAAATTTCTTAAATAACTGAATATTTTAGCACATATAGGAACATATAGAATAAGAAATATCCCCTGGCTCGTCCATCCGTCCTAAGTTATAGTAATATTAACAAAAAACAAGATAGGAGGAATTAATATGTTACTATTCGAATGCATTGCATTATGTACAGGTTTAGGTGCAACCCTTGGCGGAGCAGTTGCCACTCTGACCGGAACATCCGTAGTTACCGGAACCGCTGTTGGTACAGTCGTTGGTGCTGGTACAGGTCTGATCACAGGCGTTGGTGAAACAATCAAGCACGCAGACGACTGTTTCATCTGATTCTCAAAAGTTTCCGGCTATGATTCCTGACCGAAAGGAGGAACAAATGGAATCATATAATTCTCAATGGCCCACAGGCAAGTAATGCTGTGGGTCTTTTCTACTTTCCTTAATAGACATCTGCGATAAAATCCTATATTGGACTTCCTTCATTTCTACTACGCAGTTTATCGCATCAAGTGGGGATTATAATTAGTGTCAATGCCCTGTATCAGGTTTCCTTCATTTCTACGAAAGGAAGGTGAAAAATGATTTACCTAAGAAAATGTGTCAATGCCCTGTAGCAGGCTTCCTTCATTTCTACAAACTAAATATAAACGCTAAAAACGTTGTAAACTTCGTGTGTCAATGCCCTGTATCAGGCTTCCTTCATTTCTACAGGAACAACAGCTTTTGCAGCAAAGAATCATACTGCAATGTGTCAATGCCCTGTATCAGGCTTCCTTCATTTCTACAAAAAATGACACAGAGAATTAAAATGAAAAAAGTGTGGTGTCAATGCCCTGTAGCAGGCTTCCTTCATTTCTACCCTGATGATCCTGACCCTGATGATCCGGACCCAGATCCGTGTCAATGCCCTGTATCAGGCTTCCTTCATTTCTACGCTCTTCCTCCAGAACCCGCTAAAATCAAGGGTTCTAACGGCCTATTTTGCATGTAATTGTCTGAACATTCTGACAATTATGCTTTTCGCATAGATTTTTGAGGTTTTCTATAAATTTTCTTTGTTTACCATTATACAACCTATCTTGCCAGTCTTCAATTCTTATCTTCCTCTATCGATACATATATTTCTATAAACACCCTATATTGGCTGCCGCTTTCTTCAAAGAAAAACAAATACTAAATCCCATATCCGGCCAAAACAACCACTTCCCCAGTCCACTATTGGAACACAATTAAATCGATAATTGTATATTATGGCATATATAGGAACATATATGAGAAAAAGTGTCCTCTGGAAACAGTCTATACTTTTGATTATACTATTTTTACAATCAAACAAAGCACATCAAAAGGAGGTACTACAGATGGGAACATACAAACCTGGGAGACCCGTTAAATACACCCCTGCTACCGGAGCCGGTACCCCACCGCCTCCTAAACCGGGCGAATACCGCATTCGTAACGCTGCTGGTACTATCACCTACATAGGGGAAACCAACAACCTCTCCCGTCGTACCAGCGAGCATATCCGTGGGGGAAAGTTGTCTGGCGAACACAGTATGAATACCCTTGAATATAAGGTTGCAGATGGCCGTTCCACATCGTATACACGCCGAATGCATGAACAAACTAAAATTTCCCAGCATCATCCAACCTTAAACAAATCCGTTGGTGGTGAAGGAAGACCCGCAGGCAGATAATTCTGCGGGCCTTTTTTCCGTCCACTATCTTCAAGAAACCAACTCTTATTTAACCTGATACCGGCCAAATCCAAAGCGGCTGTTTTTCCCCACATGAACCAGTTCCCCGGCCAGGAGAACAGGAAGTAATTCTTCGTCAATCGTTTCCAGAGCCATCTGTCCTTCAATTCCGTGCAGTATCATTCCGCTTTGCTGCTTTGATGAGAAACGTCTTACCTGCACATTACGCACACTCTGTGATACAATATCGGGAATTTCAGGAATTTCATAACGAGTCACATCCTCATCAATCCCTTCATAACAATCCAGCATATAAATCCGCCGAAGAGCGGCTTCCACAATAGCATCAATACGGAACTCCTTCAGAAATTCTCCCCGGTATTTCAACGTCAACGGCGTTTTAAACACCAGTTTCCCCTCCAGCCCGCTTCTGAAAATATTCTTCAGGCGATATTCCACATAATCCAGCAGAGTCATTACCTTGCACTTTTCCATATAGATCGTATCATTCTGCAAAAGAGGCTCCCCTTTCGTATTGGTGATGGCGGCAACCTGGAATTTCGCATGATATTTCCCAATCCCTTCTATCCCTAACATACAGAAGGCCTGAATATAATGGTTTAAATGCACGATCGTTTTTCCGAATAGAAGCAGGTGAAAAGATAGACTTTCTCCCCGTCGGAATATCTCCCGATAATCTTCACACTCCAGAACATATCCTATACTTTCTCCCTGCGTAACAAAAGCAGGCCTGATTTCAAATCTGGAATACATCATACGGCGCACAAGGCATTCTTTTTCAAAATCACACTTCTCACAGTTCCTATCTCGGATGCAGTTCATGCGCAGAAGCATCTCCCCCATCCCTCCGCGAATCGCAGATACTTTATTGACAGGCAATATACAATCTTCCGGAAATCTTACCGTAAAATGCAGTTTGACATATCGCACATCAAGTGCTCTCTTCCACATTTCATCCATGACTCTTCATTTCTTCCATCTGCTTCTTACACGCTACAAACTCATTATAGTCTTTCTCCAGATTCCTTTTTAGAGTCTTAGCCGGATCTTTTCCTTTACTATAGCCAAAGTGATTCATGGAATTACGCTGTTCACTGACTTTCTTACCAATCTTTACCAGTTCCTCTGGTACTTTCATTATCACCTGACATCCTTTTGCGTAATCTTCCTCTTTCTTCGTATTATAATATTTCTTCCACCTCTCGCAAATATTTTCTCTATCCTTGTCCGTCAACTTGCTTACCTTCTCATTTTGCATATATTTCGCTATTTCATTGCTCACAGATTTACAGAGTACTCTGTCCGACCGTTCGCCTTCTTCTATCCCATATGATTTATAGCTGACACAAAGAAATGTCGTAATCGTCTCGTCAAGTGCGGTAAACCCCTGCTGGATACGCTCATGGTCAATTGCCCACTTTACCGCGGCCAGTCCCAGATCCAGATTACTTTCCACATCAAAGACACGGATCTTCTCGTCAATCACTCCCATCAATTCACCCAGCGGTTTGATCATATTTTTCTGTTGATTCCGAATATCGCCCTGTTCCTCATCTATACTCTGAAGCTTCTTGTATAAACCTTTATAGGAATAATAAGATTCCAAAACACTTGTTCCATTGCTTTCTTTTGCTTTTTCTTCTTTCTCTTTCAGTCCCTCTGTCCTGCAGTATCCTCTGGCAGTTTCCAGTCCCAGGGTGATATTCTGCAGTTCATTTATTACCTTCTTCAACTCTCCGGTTTTCCCTGGAAGTCTTTTGTTGCTCTTTTGATACAAATCCAAGATTTGGTCGCTGCTCCCATATTTTACAAATGATGCAGCTGCCTGTGACCAGTCGAGAATATCCAGGAACGGGATCAGATCGAAGATCTGGGTTTCTTCTATTCCCATCTCATTTTTTCTTTTTGCCTCATATGCACCATAATATATTCCACCGACCGCTGCACGCTTTACAGTTCTCGCAAATGTGACCACCGAGAGCATTAAGACGGGAAGATGACGAAGTGCATGGGTGATATCGATATACAGCTCATCCTCCTCTTTAATACGCGCATAGACAGCCTGAAAAATATCCCACATTTCTCTGTCATTACTCCCGATCGAGATCACGCATTGCTCAATATCATCCATATATTCTTTATAATCCTTTTCCAGGATTTCCCGAAGTCCCTGATGTATTTCCGGAAACATCTGTCCGTGCTGCACAGCATTGGTTTTCTCTTTGTCAGTGAACTCTCGATTATCCCAGTTATTCTTCTTTGAGTCTTCCGTGACAAAAACGGTAATCCGGTCGCCATCATTCCACTCATCAAATTTCAGCTTCAGGATTGCCTCCTGAACATATGCTGTCTCATATTGCTTCTTCTCATCTCCTTCCCCAAAGTAATACATAGTCTTGTCATATTTACTCGTTCCCAATATAGAAATAAAATGTTTCGCCATACTCTTATCCTCTCGCATTATTTTACAATTCTGATACATTTCCATTGTTCATATCCGTTGGGTTGTTTACCCCCGTATTCTATTTCTACCTTGACACCCAAGGGCAGCGCCAGATCTACATTACCTGCTTTCGCCTGTGTGAAACTGATGTCTCTGAAATATACACTCCTTCTTTTTCCATCTTCACAATTGATCAGGGCTGTCGTCCTTTTCTCGTTATATCCCTTGACCTCTCCTGTAATCCGCTTATCCTGTGCACTTCCCTCTCTCCGGATCTCTTTGGAACGACTATTCTGTGGTTTGTAGGGCTGGCTGAGCTGCTCCGGTAAAGTTTCTACGCCTTGGATTTTCGGAAGCGCACACAATGTCTGCATCTGTATTCTGGCATTTGGCATTCCTGTCTTCCGGGATTTCTTATGATCATATCCCACGTGATTACTCACAAACCACTTAAATCCTTCTGCCATCGGCTGTCCATGCTTATCCACTGTTATAGGGTAAGTCACATTCCTGCCATCTGCCGCATGCAGGGCACAGATCGTCATGAAGTCTTCTCTGCATTCTGGCAGAAATCCTGCCTCCTCATACCGTAATATTCGTCTGGCAGTCTGCACTTCATTCCGATACCTGATAGATCCATTCTCTTTCTGCAGATATCTCTCCGTAACATTTTGCACTTTCAGTTCCACGCTTCCGAGCCCCAATGGTTTCCCGCCTCCCAGTTTGAACGCGATCGGTCCCCTGACTGGCTGTTCTTCCGCATTGCCACCGTTTAATATCCATAAGAGCTGATTCAATTGAAGCTCTGATATTCTGTCAAAATACAGTTTTCCCTCGAAGACCACTCCACTTTTCACCGGGCGCACGGATTTATTCAGTTCTGTCCTCTCTATCCCTTTCGGAAGTCTCTTATCCGGCTGATGCCAATAATACTTTCTTCCCCTGAGTTTTGCATAGTAAGGATAGGTATTTCCTTCTTTCGTATAATAATCATAGGTCCAGAAGTCCGCACCCGCTACTTTCTCCAGATAGAATTCCGTGTTGGAAAGTTTGGGTCCTCCCAGGGTCTCCAACGTAACAATATCATCATAATATTCTCGATTCTCCCTCTCCTGTGCCACGCTGGCATCTGCAAACCTGATTCTGGATCCCAATGACTCTTCATTGGATTCTCCCGTCATTCCGAACAGATCACAGGCCGGACATCTTCTCATTCTGCTCACACAGGGCCTGAATGCTCCCGCAAGTTCCCCAATAGAATGATGGGCAATTTCCCTGGTGATACTGGCCGGAGACAAATACAGCAGCTTCTCTCCATGTCTTTCTATAAGAGAATAATACACCGGATAATATCCTTCCTCCTCCTGCTTCAAAAATTTATCCAGATTCCTCTGATATTCTTTATAACAGTCTTCCGATGCCGTGGGCTGCTCTCTGTAAGATATAAGTACCTGCTTAAGTCTGTCGATCGCAACCTGTCCCAGTTCTCCGAATTTTTTCTCCAATTCACTGTTTTTTTTCGGAATGAAGATATGACAGTTATGTTTTTCTTTCTCGGGCTTTCCGGTTTCAGGCCCCATCATCCCCCTAATCAGATACCCCCAGTCCGAATGGACTGAATCTTTCTTGGACAAGCAGTCGTTGATGAGTGGTCTGCCCTTTCTGCTTCCTGGTCTCCTGAAATACACTTTCTGTCCTTCCTGCATATTAGTCCGCAAGAAAATCTTGTCCCTAAAATCCCTGGATTCTCTGTAAATACAGTCCTCCGCCTCCATAATTCCAAGGCGGCCGTCCTTCCCTGCTTCCTTATGAAGTAAAGCTGCCTTAAACACCTCGGCAGTTCTTTTCACCGGAAATATCTCTGAATTTAAAACGCCCATACAGGATCCTGTTAAAGTCTCATAGATACCTCGCACCATACCCCGCAGTTCACTTCCCGGAATCACCGGTGTTTCAAAAACATCCTTGTAATCTCTGCCCTCCTCCAGCTCTGTATAGGAATAGAAATCATAGGATTTATGATCCACCCTCTCAGGAGTTTCCTGTGCAAATGCATGTTCACTGCTGGTGTTGGGAATAAAAAGCGGACTTCTGGCCGTAATCGTATAAGTAATCACTCCTGTATGCACATCCGTATCATCATAATGTTCACTCCTGTACTCAGGAAAAGGGATGAAATTATAGGGATTTAAAAATCTGCCTTCTTCGTTCATTCTGCCTCCTTTAACCTGTAATTCCCGATATGCAACAGGTCGTTTTCATCATAGGTGATATAGTTGACCACCGTCACCTGTTCTTTCAGGTCATCCTGTCTGTCTACATTGCTTCCGCAGACATATATCCTCTCCTCATAGAAATCGTCATGTCCACAGGCATCCGTGATCTCGTACTCCTGTAATCCATGCCTTCTTGTTTTTACACAGCGATATTCCTTCTCCTTGTCAAAAAGATGCAGTTCCAGGAGTTTCTTCTCATCTAAGCCCACTGAAGCGAGTTCACTTTTCTTATACTTCTGGTATACGATTCTGTCTGTAAACATCGCATACATCGTGCCCGTTTCCGGCGCTCTCTCCCAATTAAGCATATTCTCCCTCCAATTCTCTGCCGTCAACTCTGATCCTACCGTTACCGCAAAAAATTCCTCTTCCCACAGCCGTCTGCCCGCCTACCGGAAGATAACCGTTTCTGATATCCTGAAGTACTGGAAGAAGAATGTCAAGAATTCGTCTTTCTTCTTCCTGATCCTGCTTTTTTATACGAATCATCAGGGTAGTGGTGCCTCCCACATAAGAGCGCTCTTTGAAAAGTGCGCCGTCTCTGGCTGACGCTTCAAATCTGCTGATTCCGTTGCGCACCATGGTAAGTGGTCTGGCGTTTTCCAGAATACATTCATCAATCACGATTGCAGATCGTCTCGCTTCGGACTGTCTCTTCACAGATTCCTCACGCTCTTCCCTATCATCTGCTCCTGCTCTCACATAGCCCCAGATCTCATCCAGCAGCTTCTGGCTGTCTTCCGGCTTCTCTCCCAGTTCCGAAAGTATTTCAGTCATGCGGTGCCTAATCGCACCTGCAAAACTAGTTCCCGGTATCACAGCCTTTCTGTTCTTCCCTTCCCCGATCGTGATATGTACGAAATCCGGTTCTCCCTTCTTCACCGCATATTGGCGAATACTGATTCCGCCTGCAAGCCGCAGCGGTACTTCAATCGTCAGATATCTGGTCCCCTCCTTACCGGATGTCTCCATCCACTCCTGCGTCACATCGGGAAGTTCCGAATGTCCGTCCGTGATTCGGTAAGCATCCGCATACTTTAAAATATTTGCACCTGAATATACCTGGCTCCTAACAGACAGAACATCCAGTTCTCCATAACCTCTCGTCTTCTTCGCTCCCAACCTGATCTCGTGCCTGCTCCATCCATTGAAAACCTGGCGAATCTGCTCCAGCATCTTTGTCTCTCTGTCTCTTTCACGAATCACCAATTCCATAAAGAAGTAACCCTCAGCGCCGGTTTCAATCACTTCCATATCATATTTCGCACCGGTTCTGGCTGTCTTATACTCCGACAAGGCCACTCCGTCGCGCACTCTTGATACCACCCTGGAGGTAAAAATAAGGTCCGATACAAAGACAGAACTCATCTCCCCGCTGTCCTGGCCGGAGTCCGCATAACCAAAGATACATTTATTGTCTCCAGCCGCTCCCAGATACCCCCTCATGGCTCCTGTCAGGGAGGAACCCGGTATGAACGGATTTCCATCATGATCCCGTATCACATCCTGATCAGTGAGGATTCCCTCTCCATTAGAAATACACAGCGGAGAACTGAGCTTCGCAGTCACACAGAACACTATTTTCTTAAGTACACGATTAGCCATGCTGTTTTCTCCTCTCTTCCCTGCCCGGCCTGAACTGATACTTCAACTGGTTGAGGTAAGCTCTGTTATAAATACGAAAGACCGCCTTCTCATTCCACCATTCCTCACCGTTTTCTTCAATGTATGTTCTGATGTAATCCTCAATTGGCTTAAATAACCTGAGCGCCAGTTCCCGCTTTGCTGTTTTCTCGATTCCTTCCAGTTCGGACTTCATTCCTCCCGGTGTCTCCTCTGTCTTGCCAAGCAGTATCATCTTTCCTATCACCGCATCTATCTCACGGTTCCTAAGATTTTCCTTCGTTCGGGCATCTTCCCTGGCATCCGCCTCAATTCTTAATTTCTCCTGTTCTCTCCACAGCCCTCTCACAATACCCGTGCGGTAATGATTCCCCTCATTCTCCAGGCCTTCTATCATAGATGTCTTATCAGCTCTTCTGAGGACTACATGCTGATCTCCCGGTCTTTCCACTGCAACCTCACCGTATCCCTCACTGATCCGCTCGCCCAGAAAGCAATTCCCAAGCCGGCTGGCAGCGACCCCTTTATCTGAATGAAAGAAACACACTGTTCCGCTTCCAAGCGCTGTAAAGATGGGCTTCCGGCGATTCCATGTCACATTGAATCCACCCACGGTCTCGAATCTCAGGAAAGATTTCTGCAGCCGCAGATCGGAATTCCCCAGCGCTTCTGCCAGATACTCCCGCAGAACAGCCGGCTCTGCGCTGGGTACCCCATATTCATTATACAAGATTGCCGGAGCATTCAATTTCAGGACAAAGTCGTGAATCCTCTCTTCTGTCTGATCTTTGGCTGTATCCGTCCTTTCAACCGGTTTCACATCTTCCACTGTCAGATATGCCGCACCATATTCGGCCGTACGTCCTTGTCCTATTCTGATATTTCTTTTTTCTGTAAGTGCGTCATAAATCTTCTCAGCCTGCTCTCTGTCCGCCAGAATATACCCTGAGAACATCTGGCCCCTGCGAATGCCCTCCAGCTGATAGAACGCAGAATCTCCTCTGCCATCCGCTCGGCCTACCGCCTTATCTGCCGGTCTTCTGTGATGGTAATTGATCTCCGTCTCCACATCTGCCACATAACCGTCTTCATCCACGAACAACACTCCCACCGGCGTCATCTGCTCTTTCACCGTTCCATCAGCAAACAGCATATCCATAACCGGCATCTGGTCCTTCACATAGCTCTGATCCTTCTTCTTCTGCAAGGACGCTGCCACCGGTATGCATCGTCTGACCTCGCGCCCTGACTTTCCGAACACTTCTCTGGCAATGTATGCATTGGATACGATGATATCCATCAACTCTCCATAGGCCGACTGTCCCAGAATTCCCACCAACATTCCCAGAATCCTGCTTCCTTCTATGTATTTTAAAGTTCTGGCCTGATTCCCCTCTGCGCTCTTAAATACTGCCGGTTCGAGCAATCTGACAGAATAGTCAATCCGATATCTGTCCGCTGTAAATTCCCGCCTTTCTCTGTTCGTATCCTGCTTCTCTTCCTCTGAAATCACCTGCATCTGTATCAGCCCAAGTCCTCTGGTCCTCCCCATACCGATATGTTTGACCATCCCTGCCACATCCAGCAGAAGCTTTGCTTCCTTTTCTCCAGTCTGCAGATCCGCCTCAAATACCAGCCCCTTCTTCACGACACGTATCGTTCTGAGGGAATTTTCTTTCGCCGCGCCCTCCGGTGTCATGGCCGTCTGTGTTCTGACATAAGTATAAAGTCCCAGTACTCTTTGGGGATGAGTAAGTACGGAATCTTTCACACTGCGCACATCATCAATCATCGCCTCATACTCTTCAAGGTATGCATTTCCCAATGTAAAACGGGAAGATTGACTCCCTCCCCTGCCGAAAAGACTCTCATATTCTTCTCTGCTGACAGCGCCGAACTCCACCAGTTCAAGACACGCTTCCCTCAGGCAGCCCTTCAGGCGTTTCGCCGGTATGTAAGGAAATCCATAATCGTCATGCACTACATCTGTATCGACGGATGAATTGTAGACATCCCCCGAACCACTGCACAGATCACTCAATAGTTCTATTCTGAGTTTCATCCTTCCATCCTCCCCTCTCCCGCGCTGTCAGCTTCCCTATCCTGTTCATCCTCCTTATTCTGCCTCGTGTTCACAGCAAGACAGAAATCCATGATCTCTAACGCATCATACCAGAAGCACTTCTCCGGCATATCGTTCGGAAAATCCACATCTCTCGATAGAAGAAATGTGCAATATTTCTCCACTTCATCCTTTCCCAGTGCAAAGGCATTGCGTAGCTTCTTCGCCCTGCTTCTCGTCATATTCCCACTCTCATCGCCTTCCTGGAAAAATTGCAGACATTTCCACAAGATTCCAATACTTCTCTTGTCATTTCTGCTGTTTAAATCCATGATCCCTTCATATGCCTGACACGGCACATAATAAGGTCTCTGAAGCATACTGCTCTTATCCGGTGTAAGATAGTGTTTCATTCTGTAATCCTTCAGATCAGCCGCCCTGACCGTCGAACATATCTGATAATCAAAATAGCTGCCGATATTGCCCTCCGCAATACCGCCGTCCCTGTTCTCCCGGTTCTTCGCCACGGACTTGGCATTGCTGCAGCATTCCTCCGCCACCTTATAGGCATCTGCGAAAGGAAAATGACTGTTGAAATATGCAATCCCCGCACACGCCGAAAAACCATACCTTCTGCGGTTCTCCTCCTCACTGATGTTCTCTTCCTGAAACATTATCTTATTCCCAATACTCTTCAGGAACACATCGACTGCATAAATTGCTGCCCGGGCATTGCAGACAAAAGTGATATCATCTCCTGCTACAACAATTTCCCGGTATAATCTACCTCTGCGGTCCGATTTAATCTGATCAGAGACCGCATCGATCGCCCGTCCCATCTCATTGAATGTGTCCTGAAAACTGTACTGTATATTTCGGGATATCATCCGCATGGTCGTAATTGCCCTGCCGTAATCATGCTCTTTCTCCATGATCGCCTTGATTCTTGCTCCCATATTATTTCCATCGATATGTACAACCGCCAGATGGCTGCTGTCTCCCTTCTCTGTCACCATATTATCAAGAATTTTCTCGGCATTTCGTGCAATTTCCTTATCTGGGCAATCCTCGCCCCGCTCCTTTTTCTCCCAAGCATTGAAGCTTTTTCTTTTAAGTGCCGACTCTGTACAGACATATTCTGCCTTGTCCTTATCCAGCCATATCTTCTGCGTGAGAGGATATCCGGTGATCGAATCCGTCGACATGAAAGGCATTGCCCCTGTTGGCTTCGTCTCAGGCATCCCGGATTTGATATCCCTCATTCTCTGTTGAATCTCATCATAGTCCTTCTTATAGTCCTCTGTTTTCTCCACCACAGCCACCGCAAGGTTCAGAGAATACGTCTCTTCCAACACATACCTTGCCAATGCTCTGTTCACCTTCCGTAAAGTTTCCTCTTCACGGAACAGAACATAGGCATTGCCGCCACCGATAAAGAGAACCTGCATCCTGACCGCTTCCCTTCTGAGAAAGGCATCCGGCTCATCCTCCTCCCAATGAGTCAGGTAGAATTCCTTATTCCACTGATTATTTGCGATGATCTTATCCAGCCCTTCAATAATGATATTCTCAACCAGTCGCGAAGCGCCTATGATCTCCTGCATTTTATTCGTCCTGAAAATATAGTCCTGTATTCCCCGCACATCATACATGGCCAGAAAGCTTCTCTTCTCCTGTACTTCCATCCTGCTTCTTCCCTCCATACTTTTGACACGGCTTTTATCCCCGCACAATCATAACTCTTTTATATTATATAATTTCTGGCATTGTTGCACAATACATCCATTATATTCAGCACCCGGACATAGTTACTCAGACGACGGTGTATGTAATCCGTGCACTGCATCACGGTCTTCGAGTAAATCTTCTCATTCCTCAGCTGCACCATATAGTCGGTGAAAACTCCCATTTTCGCAGATTCCGATTATATACTGGAGCGTGAAAATTCCATGTTTCCTTCTCTATCTCTTAAATCATCAACTGTATAACCATTAATGTATTCCATACGAATATATGACTTCCCTTCAATCCTTCCAGCATCATATATTCTAGCAATATATGGACTATTAAGAGAAAACAGCATCTGTGCTTGTCTAAAAAATCTTCTTTCTCCCTCACTTTGTTCTTCTGATGAAACAAAAATAGGTTCATATATTTTTACTGCAAAATCCATATCTAAACAATTGTTATGATATTTATGAACAGTTCCAAGCCCTCCACTTCCGCTGCTGGAGGCTGCATAAAAATACCCGGCATAACACCGGGTAAAAAATTTTTTATTTTTTTAGATTGTCTCTTTCCTGTCCACTGCATCTTATTTAGAAAGTAATTTCTCCATAAAGCTATCTATTTCCTATTTCCAGTGGAACAACCGCTAATGTCTTTCCCAATGGCGCTAATACCTTCAAAATCGTATCCAGCTGCGGACTGGTATTGCCTTTTTCCATTCTTGCAATAACAGGCTGTTTTACCCCGCTTAATTCCTCCAGCTTTTTTTGACTTATCCCCTTTTCCTGCCTCGCCTTTATCAGCTCCCCAATAATAGACACCCGCAGCTCGCTTTCCGCTATCTCATCCGGCGTAAGAATACTTTCCATAAATTCCAGAACATTCCCTATCCTTCCATACCGTAAAACTGTATTTTCCATTCATCCTGCTCTTTGACAAGTATACATGTTAGATACAGAAACATATCTTCATAGTTACTGTCCCTGAATTCTATGGAGACATTACATCTTCCATTTTCAATCTTCTTCTCATCAGTATCTGACAATCCCTTCACCGTTAAATCACTTATTATTCCTGTATCTTCATATATATCAACCGTTCCTTCATATGTACTTGCCAGAAACTTCTGAATAGTATCAATATCTCCATCGAAATAGGATTCCGCAAACGCCTCCAAAGCAGTTCTGATGCTCTGACAATCTTCAGCTTCCAGATATTCTCCTGTCCCTGCAGTACTATTCATCTCTCCATGCTCAGCCCCACTTGATAACGCAAATGTATTCACAATGACCGAAAACTCTCTCCCCCATCCGTCTTCATGATCAACCGGATAAGAACAGAAGATTCCCCATACGTTATTTTCAAGCACTTTCTGTTCAACACGATATAATAAGTCCCCCTCCTGTTTCCACCACTTATAGGCGTCTTCCTCTGTATAACCTTCCTCTTGAAGTTTCTGATTTACAGAATCCTCTGATTCACCTTCATAATGCGTTATCCAAAGTGAGATCTGATCATTGATCTCTGATTTCCATAGATCAGGAGCAGATAGATACCATTGCTCGTCATCAGGCAGATAGAGAGAATAGCCATTCCCAACCGCAAGCGTAGCCTGTTTTTGCTCCTGTTCTCCTTCTTTTGAAAAAGTGAGTGTAGTTGTATTTTCCAATGTATTATCATTAACGGCAGAATCATCAACAGGCGCCGGAACGGTTTGAGCAGTTTCTGACCCGGACTGTTCGGACACATTTCCCATATCTTCATTTGCTGCGTCCTCGTTCTCAATATTTTCTTTCTTGGTATTCTCTTTTGTAACAGAACAGCCTACCAGCATTCCTAAACAGCTCGATAACACAACCGCACATATCAATATAGATACTCCATTTCTCTTTCCGCTTTTCATCAATATATTTCTAAAGCGTTTTTTCATAATCTTTGTTCCCCCATAAAACTGCGTTGATAAAACGGTTTTCCTGGCACATTGCTTATGAAGCATGGACAGCAATGTTTCTGTATATGCTTTCCGCAGCTCATAACTTATGCCTTGTGTAACTCTTTCATCACAGGACAGCTCCATATCAATGGCAGCTTCTTTCTGCATGATCCAGATCAGTGGATTGAACCAGTGAACAGCATTCGCTGTTACAAAAAGAAGTTTAAGATACACATCTCCTCGTTTTAAATGAACCAACTCATGTTTTAAAATAAAAAACAGATCCTCAGAATCATACTGCTCTCTTGGCAAAACCAAAACAGGTTTTATAAATCCTATTATCATAGGGCTTCCTGCTTCATCGTATTCCATCACGCGTACTGTACGTCTGATATGTAATTCACGTTTAAGCTGGAATATCTGGCTTAAAATACGCGTTTCTTTTATCACTCTCCCCCTTTTTATCACCTGTCGTTTGTAGTGGGAATAACTGATAAGATGTACAGATATAAAAATCAGGCTGCCAATCATCCAGACAAACGTTACGATATCAAGCATGGTCATATCTGTTGTATTCTTTTCAGACGAGGCTTTGATCGGTGTAGTCATCTGCGCCGGTATCTCAACAACAATCCCTCGATATGGCATTGCCATGTCAGTTGGATCATCTGCATCGTTTTCTTCCGATTCAGAACGCATTTCGACTTTCGGTCGTGACAGTCTGTCCATAACATACTGCACATTCGTTCCGCTAATAGGAATAAGCAGCCGTAACGCAAGAAAAATCCAGATCAGGTATTTCCATTTTACGGCATACCTTTTGTTTAAAAATGGTGTCAGAAAAATCAAAGCAATAACGAACAGTCCAATAGATGCTGAAATTCCCAAAATGGATAAAAAAATATTTCCCATCATTCATCCTCCAATTTATCCAAAAAATTTCTGAGTTCTTGAATATCAGAGCTTTTGATCTCTTTATTACTATATAGTGCAACTATCATATTCTGTATTGAATTGTTATATAGCTTTTCGAGAAAATGCTTACTTGCTCCAGCCTTGTACTCATTTTCTGAAATAATCGAAGTATACAGATTTCTTCCTGTTGAACGGTCGCAACTGAGAAATCCTTTATCAACTAACCTTGCCAATGATGTCATTAACGTGGAAAGCTGCCAACTCCTCCGCTCCTGCAATTCTTTTAAAATATAGTTTGAAGTTACAGGATCACCACTGTCCCAAACCACCTGCATAATCTCCAGTTCTGCCTCCCCTAATTTTTTAAGCGTATTTCCCATGTATCGGCCCCTCCTTATACAACTGTATAATTCATTATACAGTTGTATATCAAAACTGTCAATATAAACCTCACACTTATCTCCATTAACAGCCCGATCATATAACCTCATTCCGCTAAAGCCTCTACTGCTTCCTTCCTCTTTACATAATCAAAGCCCTCGCGGCAGTCGCCAAATGTCTGCAAGCAGCCACTTGGCTCGTTGCTCGCAGGAATAAAGCGCATAAAAAATGCTCCCCTTTTTGTAACAGGAAGCATAAAACTCATTCATTTCTTTGTCCATGGTCTTTTACAGCTTGATGATCACTCCATATCATGTGCCTGCCACATGCATTCAGTAAGTTTCATATCCGTAAAACGGCTTTATTTGTGTGAATTCCACCCGTCAACGGAGCATTCGATACAATAGTCATCTTCCCCGGTTGCTTTTGCGTTGTTATAGAAAGCTATACATAAAGCCGCAAAAAGACCTGAGCTCTCTCTCTGAATTATTAATCTGAATTATTAATCTGAATTACATATCCGCCGGATAAACCGGAGCGCCTGTTCCATGAGGAGTTATACTCTAAAGTGAATTATCAAACGTAAATCCTGTTTCACCTGCCTTCGCTGCAGTAAACGTATCATAGTTCCCGTTTGTATACTCTGCAATGACCTTACTCCAAAAGTTATGCGCAGGTAGGTTGTTAATCCATTGAGATATTTCCCACCCACCAGGAAACATATCAAAAATCTTCATAGCTGCTGCCCTTCCAACTCCTTTATGTCTGTATTTCTTCATTACAAAAAATTCTGCTATGTTATGAGGGTTTGGCAGATTATTATGTTCACAGCAGGAGCGTACTAAAACCAGTCCTGCAAGTTTTGCATTTGCCCTAATAAAAAAAGGGTATCTGCCTTCTTCATTCCAATAAGCATCAATATGCTCATATCCAAAATATCCATATTCGTTTATATCATCATTGGAAAATTCCGAAAAATCATAATTATACAATTCCAACATCTGAATAAAAACAGATTTCTGCTCGTATAATATAGGCTCTACACAAATTTCCATACATATCCTCCATAAAATTTAATTATACTGTCTACAATCTGCATATATAACAGGATACCAGAATCACATTCATATTTCTATCAATTTCTCATTGAATCACTTCCTCCGCCAACACTGGCCGGTTCTTCTTTGCAATATACAGAAACAGACAGAAGTTCACCCGGATGCACTTGTGTCGGAATTTCCTCGCTGACAAGATCATATTGTAATATTTTATCAACAATTTTGATATTCTATCTTTGATCCATAACATAATATTCTGTTACCAGAACACAAAAAAAGACAGGAAAATAGTCCTGTCCTTCTTACTCAGCCACAATACCAGACTGATCAGAATATAAAAGTGCAACACTTAAAAACGTTTTCTGTCTTTCAATTCCTGATATAATATCCTGTAGTTGTCATAGCGCACCCGGCTGATCTTCCCTGACTCAACAGCCTCCTTCACGCCGCAGGAAGGTTCGCTGATATGTGCACATCCGCTGAATTTACAGTACGGTTCGTACTGCACGAATTCCGGATAGTAGAAACCCAGTTCTTCTTTCGTGATCTCGGAGATGTCCAACGATGTAAAGCCCGGTGTATCTACTATATAAGTTCCTTCGCCGAGGGCGATGATCTCCGAATGACGAGTGGTATGTCTGCCCCGCGCAATCTTAGCGCTGATAGCTCCGGTCTCCATATTGGCCTGCGGCGCCAGCTTATTGATCAGAGACGACTTCCCCACGCCGCTTGGGCCTGCCACTGTTGTCGTCCTGCCGCTTAACAGCTCCTTCACTTCCTCAAGCCCTTCCTCCTCCAGCACACTGATGAACAGGACACGGCAGCCGCAGGTCTCATATGCCTGCCGCAGCGCCTCCTTCTCCTCTCTGGACGCGATCTCCTGCTTATTAAAGCAGATAATGGTCTGCAGATGCTGCTGTTCCATCCGGATCAGCAGTCTGTCCAGAAGATTAAAGTTTGGATCCGGTTTCACGACGGCAAACAAGATAAGCGCCTGATCCACATTGGCAACAGCCGGCCGGATCAAAGCGCTCTTTCTTGGCAGTATTTCTCTGATATTGCCAAGCATCTCTTCCTCGTCCAGTATATCCGTCAACACATTATCCCCTACAAGAGGTTTCACATGATCTTTTCTGAAAATTCCTTTGGCCTTGCATTCATAGATTCCTCTGCCCTCCACATGAACATAGTAGAATCCTGCAATTCCCTTGATAATCTTGCCCTGCATACGCTTATCCTACTCCTGCGTAAAGCTGACTTCTCTGCTTACTGTCCTGTCTTCCGAGACGGCCTCGCTGGTCACGGTCTCCCCTGTATTTGGATCCGTCGTTGTAGCCGCTTCCTTCTCTACCCGAAAGGTGAAAGTGATGGTCCCGGTAGGTGATTTGATGCCGGTATAGTTAGTCGCTACCGGAAAAGTCGTAGTCTGTGTGCTCAGAAGCTGCGTGCCGTCCGCCGTCATGACTGTAACATTCACTGCCATTCCGTTCTGATAATCCGGATCCTCCGTCGGCGCCGTAATTCCTTCCGAATACCGATAAGTGGCCGCCTCCGGCCCGGTACTGATGGAAATATCAATGGCTGTTCCCTTATCTACATAGGAACCCACAGAATAACTCTGATAGCACACCTTTCCTGACAGTGAGGCATCCTCATTGGCCGCAGATGTCACATTTCCCACCTCCAGTCCAAGCTCCGTCAGGGTAACGGTGGCATCCATCTCCTCCATGCCCACCAAATTGGGTACTCTTACCTTATTCTCATCCGCCCCCTGACTGATTCGTATCGTGACTGAGGATCCCGGCGGCGCCGTAGTGCCTGCCTCCGGTGACTGGGAAATAACATACCCATTCTGCACCGTATGGTCATATCCTTCCGTCACATTGACTACAAATCCCTCTTTCTCCAGGATAGAAGTCGCCTCTTCTTTGGATTTACCGGTCGCTGCCGGAACTTTGACTCCCTCCGCGCTTTCCGCCACTGTCAGAATGATCACCGTACCTTTATTGAGCATCAGTTTCTCCTGATCAGTGCTCGTCGCAGCGCCGCCCTGCACGCTGGCCCGAAGAACAGTCCCTGCCTCGTGCGTAGCGCTTGCCTCATAGCGGATCTCCGGTGTCAGCCCGATCTCCAGCAGAGCGCGCTTAGCCTCCTCCACATTCATTCCGGCCACCTTGATCATCTCTACCTGCTCTGTAGATTCTTCCTGCACCGGTTCCTTCTCAGGCACCGTGCCGAACTGGAACACACCCATAGCCCTGCCGACCAGGAAGATAACGATACATCCCACGAGGAGCGCTGCCACAACAGCCAGGATCGTTGTTATTCTTTCCATCCTGGGATCATAATCCTCTTCGTCTTCGTCCCACTCCTCCTCATCTTCTTCCTCTTCTTCGTCCTCCTCTTCATAGACGCGCAGATTGTTCTTTTTCAGGCGCATCACTTCATCCATGGAATCATGCCTGTCGGACTGCCGCTTGATCTGCGCCATATCCCTGTCCGTGATCATTCTCGTGGAAGCTTCCTCGTCCGGATCCATCAATTTGACAAAATCCTCATCCGGATTGATCAGGGACTGCTTCAGATCGGCGATCAGTTCCTGCATGGACTGATATCTTCTGTCCGGACTCTTCTGACAGCATTTACACACGATCTGCTCCACGCTGATCGGAATCTCCGGCACATATTCCCTGGGGGACGGCATTTCTTCCTGAATGTGTTTGATCGCGATCGCCACCGTCGTCTCCCCGTTAAAAGGCACTCTGCCGGTCAGCATCTCAAACATAGTGATACCCAACGAATAAATATCGCTCTTCTCGTCACTGTATCCACCCCTGGCCTGTTCGGGTGACGTATAGTGTACCGAACCCATCACATTGGACGTGATCGTATTGCTGGTAGCCGCCTTGGCAATGCCGAAATCCGTTACCTTGACCTTGCCTTCTTTTGATATGATTATATTCTGCGGCTTAATATCCCGATGGATAATGTGATTATTGTGCGCCGCTTCCAATCCCATAGATACCTGGATCGCAATGCTTACCGCTTCCTTGACAGATAATCTCGCTTTCCTCTCAATATATTTCTTTAAGGTGATGCCTTCTACCAATTCCATTACGATATAGTAGATGCCGCCCTCTTCACCCACATCATACACATTGACTATATTGGGATGCATAAGTCCGGCTGCCGCCTGCGCCTCAACCCTGAACTTCGAGACGAAATTGGCGTTCTCACTGAATTCCTGCTTTAATACCTTAACTGCTACAAATCGGTTTAGTTTATAATCTTTCGCTTTATATACATCTGACATACCGCCGGTACCGATCCGCTCCAGGATCTCATACCGTTCTCCTATCATCATACCTATCTTAATCATGTTCCACCTCGTCTGCAGACAGCTCAATAACGATTACTGAAATATTATCCTTGCCGCCGTTTTGATTGGCCACCCTCACCAATTCTTCTACCCTGTCCTTAAGACTGCCACCTCTCCTTAAGATAAAGTGGATCGTCTCGTCGTCCATCATATTCGTCAATCCGTCAGAACAAAGTAAAACCATATCCTCCGCCTGTAACTCCAGATTAAAGAAATCCGCCTCAACATGATCTCTGGCGCCGATCGCTCTGGTAATGATATTCTTATCCGGATGATTTCTCGCAGAAGCCCTGTCGATTCCTCCCATACGGACCATCTCCTCCACAAGAGAATGATCCTTCGTGATCTGCCTGATCCTCTCATTGACAACATAAAGCCGGCTGTCCCCTACATTGGCTACCTCCAGATATCTGCCTATAAAAGTAGCAATGACAATCGTCGTTCCCATGCCGCTGTAAGATACGTCCTCCCTGGCCCGCTTGCGGATCACGGCATTTGCCTTCTCGATGGCCCTGCCCAGAATCTTCACCGGGTTCTTTTCAAAAGAGGCTTCTATCTCTTCCGCCACTGTCTCCACCGCGTAGCGCGAAGCAAAATCTCCGGCATTATGGCCGCCCATACCATCCGCCACAATAAAAACATTGGGCAGATTCCCGATAGGACCCTCTGACAGATAGATAAAATCCTGATTCAGTTGTCTTTTTTGTCCGATATCTGTTGTCGCATAGGACCTAAGCACTGTACTGTTCCCCCTGTTACTTTGGACCGGCTCTCGCTGTCTTGCCGCACCCGGTCCAAAAGACTATTCTATATATCTGCGCCGCAACTGACCGCACGCACCGTCAATATCCCGACCCATTTCCCTTCTAATAGTAACATTTATTCCATTTTTTTCAAGTTTATTTTTAAACGACTCCACCGCATGACGCTCAGACTGCACATAATCCCGCTCCCTGATGGGATTCACAGGTATCAGATTTACGTGGCAGTTCAAACCTTTTATCAGTTTCGTCAGCTGCACAACATCCTCATTTGTATCATTGACATCTTTTACCAGACTATACTCAAAAGTGATTCTTCTGCCTGTCTTCTCGAAATAATACGTACAGGCCTCCATCAGCTCCTGCAGCGAATAGCGGTCGGCTACCGGCATCAGCTCCCGTCTCTTCTCATCCGTCGCCGCATGTAAGGATAATGCCAGCGTGATCTGCAGCTGCCTGTCGGCAAGCTGGTACATCCTGGGCACAATGCCGCAGGTGGAAACGGTAATATTCCGCTGGCTGATATGCAGCCCGTTCTCATCCGTCAACAGCATGATAAACTGCAGAAGATTGTCAAAGTTATCCATTGGCTCACCGGTCCCCATCACCACCACATTGGATACTCTCTCTCCGGTCTGCCTCGTGATCGCATAAATCTGCTCTAACATCTCCGAAGGCAGGAGATTCCGCTCCAGCCCGTCCAGGGTAGAAGCGCAGAACCGGCAGCCCATCCGGCAGCCTACCTGAGAAGAAATGCATACGGCATTGCCATGCTTATAACGCATCCATACACTTTCCACCAGATTACCGTCCGGAAGCGCAAAGAGATATTTTCTCGTGCCATCCAGTCTGGATTCCTGCATCTGGACCGTCTTAAGCGTCGTATACTCAAAGCGCAGTGCACACTGCTCTGCCAGCCTGCGGGGAATATTCGTCATCTCCTCGTATCCCTCCGCCAGCTTTCCATGCATCCACTCGTACAGCTGTCCGGCCCGGAAGCTTTTCTCTCCCAAAGCTTCCATCTCTTCCTTTAATTGCGACAAGGTAAGCGACTTAATGTCTTTTCTATCTACATTCTTCATCTGTTTCGTCCCGCTATATCGCCTGCTGTATCAGCAGATCCGTATTCCTGCTGCCTGCTCCCTGCAGGCTGCATCCTCTTACTCAGCCTGTCCCCGCCTGCGCAATCTGGCAATAAAGAAGCCGTCCGTCTCATGGATCCCCGGCAGCAATTGAAGAAATCCCTTTTCTCCCAATGACTTTAGCGCATCCGGCAATTCCGCCTGCATCCCCACCGTCTCCATGGCAAATTCGCGACAGATCCACTCAACCATCTTCTCGTTTTCTTCCGGGTTCATGGTACAGGTACTGTACATCATGACCCCTTCCGGTTTTAGATACTGTACCACATTGCGCACGATCTCTCTCTGCAGTCTGACGATATCCTGCAGGGACTGCCCGGTCACCCGGTACTTGATATCCTGCTTCTTTCCGATCACCCCTAACCCTGAGCAGGGCACATCCACCAAAAGCACATCTGCCCGCCCTACCAGCTTCTCGTCTCTCTCTCTGGCATCCTGTATCACAACGGACAGATTGTTAATCTGCATTCTATCCCTGTTCGCTTCGATCTTCGCCGTCTTATAGGCAGTCAGGTCACAGGCGATCACCTGTCCTGTTCCCGCCAGTTTCCCGGCTGCGTGAATGGCCTTGCCCCCGGGAGCCGCACACACATCGATGACTGTATCGCCTGCCTTGATACCGGCCGCCTCCACCACCAGCATCGAGCTGACATCCTGTACCGCAAATGCGCCCTCTTCATATCCTGCCAGACTCTTGATGCCCTCTGATTTTACTACCTCAACAGCATAAGGAAGATACGGATTTCTCCGTACTTCCACTTTTGCCTCCCGCCACGCCTCAAAAAGCCGCTCCTGCTCTTCCACAGGCAGACTCTCTTTCATGCGGAGGCAGACCGGTCTTCTCTCTAAAAAGGACTGCAGAATCCTTTCACACTGCTTTCTCCCATACGCATCGCACAAATGCCGCACCAGCCATACCGGAACAGAATAATACACAGACAGATAGGCATCGATATCCTGCTGCCTGTCGGGATATCGTATCTCATCCTTCCCGCGGGAAACCGCCCGCAATACGCCGTTCACAAATCCCTGCAGAGACTGAAACTTCCGTTTCTTCGCCAGTTTAACGGCTTCGTTGCAGACAGCAGCATCGGGAATGTGCTCCATAAACAAAAGCTGGTACACACTCATACGCAGCAGTTCTCTGATCAGCGGCTTCATCTTCCTCACAGGCACCCTGGAAAACTGATCCAATATATAGTCAATCTGAATCCGCCGCTCTACCGTTCCTTCACATACCCGCTTGATGAAAGCCTTTTCTTTCCCGTCAAGATAATCATATTTATCCAAAACCCCAAAGAGCAGGATATTCAAATACTCGTCCTGTCTGTCAAACTCCATCAAAATATCCAATACGAGTTCCCGTATATTCATCTTTTCCTCCATGCCGAAGCGCCACAAATTTCCATATCATCTGCGCTGCGGATGCCCGGCGCTAATCTCTTCGTCTGTCATTGTTCCCAAACAGCAGGATCAGTCTGAGAAGCTGCAGGATCGCCGATGCAGCCGCCGCTACATAAGTAAGCGCCGCCGCACTCAGCACTCTCCGGCATCCGTTCGTCTCCTCGCGCTCCAACATGCCATAATCTCCCAGCATGGCAAGCGCACGGCCGGAAGCATTGAATTCCACCGGCAGCGTGACCAGCTGAAACAGCACCGCGATCGCAAATACCCAGATACCCACCTGAATCAGAATATTGTTCATCCCCAGAAAGACGCCGAGAAAGATCAGCGGAATCCCCGCCTTTGACCCGATGTTTGCCGCCGGCACAAGCGCAGTCCGCATTTTCAAAGGCGCATACCCCTTGTCGTGCTGTACTGCGTGGCCGCACTCGTGAGCCGCAACCCCGATGGCCGCGATGGAGGAAGATCCATATACAGAATCGGACAGCCGCAGGACTTTATGAGCCGGATCATAATGATCCGTCAGTTCTCCGCGCACATGTTCGATGCGGACGTCATGGATGCCGGATAGCTGCAGAATCCGCTGCGCCGCCTGCGCGCCGGTCAGACCGCTCCTACTCCTGACACCGGAATATTTCCTGTACGTAGAAGATACCCGCATCTGCGCAGCTATGCATAAGACCGCACCGATCAGTACCAGCAAATAAGTCGGATCCATATAATACCCATAATAATATCCCATTGTCCACTCCATTTCTGCGCGCCTTACTTCTCTTCCCCTGGGCCGCGCCAGCAATTAACGTTCCCGAACTTCCTGTATAAACAGGTTATGACACCGGAAGCAGTATGCAGATCTGCTCCTCACTGCAGCTGCTCCCCTGCTTTCACCTGGTAACCGAGAAGAAACTCCTTCACCGGCATCCGTTTCTTCCCCTCCGGCTGCACCGCCAGCATCTTCAGGAGCCCTTCCCCGGTCTTCACATAGAATGCTTCCCGCGTGACGGCAACCACCGTGCCCGGCAGGACAGCTGCAGAATCCGGACACACTGCCGGATCTTCCGGTGCGCCTCCAGGTCTCTCGACTGCCTCTGCCTCCCAAATCTTCAGGTTCTTCCCCCGCAGTACGGTATACGCGCCCGGCCAGGAGATCAGACCTCTGATCAGACAGTCCAGCTTCCCCGCACTCTGCTGCCAGTCGATCCTGCCCATGGACTTCTGGAGCCGCTTCGCGTAACAGGTCTCCTCCTCATTCTGTTTCTCAGGCGCCAGTTCACCGCGCTCCAACTTAGCCAGTGCTTCCACGATCAGCCCTGCGCCCACTGCCGCCAGTTTATCATGCAGGCTGTCCCCGGTCTCCTTCCGGTCGATTACAACCTCTTCCTTCAACAGCATATCGCCGGTGTCCAGCCCTTTATCCATCTGCATAATAGTAACGCCGGTCTTCTCTTCTCCGTTGATGATCGCCCACTGGATCGGCCCTGCCCCTCTGTATTTCGGCAGCAGCGAAGCATGGATATTCACACAGCCATATTCCGGCATCGACAGGATCTCTTCCGACAACAATTGTCCGAACGCAGCCACCACAAAAATATCCGCGTTATATCCGCGAAGAGTTTCCACGGCTTCCTTTTCCTTCACTTTGACAGGCTGGAACACCGGAATCCCATGGGCCATGGCGCAGGCTTTGACCGGTGTCATCTGTATCTCTTTTCCTCTGCCCTTAGGCTTGTCGGGCTGAGTCACTACCGCCGCCACCTGATGCCCGGCCTTCAGGATAGCTTCCAGCGCCCCCACCGCAAAGTCCGGCGTTCCCATAAATACGACTCTCATCTACACCATGCCTCCTCTGTTTCGTCATCTACTGCTCTTCTTCCAAATCCTCTGTGTCGATAAGTTCTCCTTCTACCCGCTCCACATAGAGGTGTCCCTCCAGATGATCCAGTTCATGGCAGATCGCTCTGGCAAGTAGTTCTGTCCCCTCCAACTCAAAAGGATTCAAATTCTCATCATAAGCAATGACCTTGACATAATTCGGACGGGTCACATTGCCATGTTTGCCGGGTACGCTCAGGCAGCCTTCGTATCCCGTCTGCTCCCCGCTAGATTCGATCAGCTTCGGATTGATTAGCAGCAGCGGATCCTCACCGGTCACATCGATCACTACGATCCTTTTCAAAATGCCTACCTGAGGCGCCGCAAGTCCCACACCTTCCGCCTCATACAGCGTCTCAAACATATCGTCGATCAGTTCCTGGATCCTGGGTGTGATCTCTGTCACTTCCTTACAGCACTTAGTTAAAACCTTATCTCCGATCTCCCTGATTTTTCTGATTGCCATTTCATCCTCCATTTCCAAACGCTTCCGATACATTACGACCAGACTTCCTGTCTGCATTCTGTCCGCAATTACCGATGCACAATATCAATATGTATTCATCGGGTCGAAATCATATTGTACCGTCTGATTCTTAAGTTCTTTCTCTTTACAAAAATGTTCCAATATATCCTTGATCTGAACCAGCACCTGGTAATCCGGGTGCTTTATATAGAAAACATGGCGATACTGATCATTGATCTTGCTGATTGATGCCTCCGCCGGCCCTATTACCTGCAGCCGCTGCCACGTCCTCTCTGTTTTCGTCTCCCCGTCCGTCACACTTTCCTCCGGCAGTACCTGCGCTCCGGGGCGCATCTGCTTTACAATGACAGCCGTCATCTCATCACTGAGCTGCTCTCCCTGCTCCTGCTGTCTGGAAGTGATCAGTACTGCCAGCATATGCGCTGCCGGGGGATATTGCATAAACTCCCGATAGGTGATCTCTTCCTCATAGAATCCCTGATAATCCTGCTTCGCCGCATGAACGATACTGTAATGTTCCGGCTGATAAGTCTGGATCACCACCTCACCCGGCTTATCTCCCCTGCCGGCGCGTCCTGCCGCCTGAGTCAGCAGCTGGAATGTCCTCTCACCGGCACGGTAGTCATTCTGATTCAGCGACAGATCCGCTGCCAGAACGCCGACCAGCGTCACATTCGGAAAATCATGTCCTTTCACGATCATCTGCGTTCCTACCAAAATATCCGCCTTCTCATCTGCGAAAGCCGACAATATCTTCTCATAGCTTTCCTTACTCTTCGTGGTATCGGCATCCATACGCAGCACCCGCGCCTCCGGAAACTCCTTGTGCAGCGCTTCCTCTATCTGCTCCGTACCTGCTTTGAAACCCATCAGATATTTGGAACCACATACCGGGCACTTTGCTGCCCTCTGTTCCTCATGACCACAATAATGACATAATAACATATTTCCCCGGTGTTCGGAAAGAGAAACATCACAATGCGGGCATTTCATCACATGCCCGCAGGCCCGGCAGGAGATGAAACCGGCGTAGCCCCGCCTGTTTAAGAAGAGCATAGTCTGCTCCCTGGCCTGTAACCGGCTGTCGATCAGTTCCCGCAGCTTCCTGCTAAAGACCGAACGGTTGCCCTGCTTTAATTCTTCCCTTAAATCTATGGTATATACCTTTGGCAGCGTACTGGCACCGGGACGGGCCATCATCTCAAACAGCTTGTATTCTCCCCTCTTCGCCCTGTAATATGCCTCCGTAGAGGGAGTTGCAGAACCAAGCACGACACTGGCCCGGTGCATGGCAGCGATCTTAACCGCCGTCTCTCGTGCGTGGTACTTCGGCATGGATTCGCTCTTATAGCTGCTCTCGTGCTCCTCATCCACTATAATAACGCCCAAGTCTGGAAAAGGCGTAAACAGCGCCGATCTGGGGCCGATGATCACATCCAGTTCCCCATCCCCCGCCCGCCTGATCTGATCATACTTCTCGCCCTGGGAAAGGGAGGAATTGATCACCGATACCCTGTCTCCAAACCGCTTATAGAACCGCAGCAGTGTCTGATAGGTGAGTGCGATCTCTGGGATCAGCATAATGGCCTGCTTTCCCATCCCGATCATCTGCTCTATGATCCCCAGATAGACCTCCGTCTTACCGCTTCCCGTGACACCATGCACCAGGTAGGTGCCCGGCTGTCCGGCACTGTAATCTCCCACTACACTTTCTACGATCTCCTGCTGCGCTTTGCTCAGCACCACTCTTCTTTCTTCTCCCGCCGTACACCTGACCGGGTTGCGATAGTAAGCTTCCGTCTCTATCCGCAGGCATCCTTGCTTTTCCAACGCGCTAAGCGTAGCAGACGACACATTCAGCTTCTGCCGGATCAGCTCGTAGGGAAGGATCTCGTCTGTCAGCAGTGCCCGCAATACCCGTGCTTTTGCCGCCTGGTGCTTCTTCTCACACAACTGCAATGCTTCAAGAAGCGCTTCGCCTTCCATACACCGTGTTATCTTCCTGCGCTCTAACTGCTTAAGCTTCTGCTTTACCGGAAGCACCGTCTTAAGCGCCGCGATCGTAGTCGATCCATACTGTCTTTTCAGCCAATATGCGATCTGGATCTGGCTTCCCTGTGCCGTGATGCCCTTATCGTCCACCGCGGTGATAGACTTGATCTTATCCACCGGATAGTCCGTCTCCCCGGAAATATCCACCACATAGCCTGCTTTATCCAGATTGCCCCTGCCAAAGGGCACATGCACGCGGACACCCGGATACACCGCTCCTGCCAATTCCGGCGGTATCTTGTACTGAAACGGCCGGTCAACCTTATCATGGGAAATATCTATGATCACATCCGCATACCGCTTCTCCATACCGTCTCCTTCCCGCCGCATCCCCGTCAGCCCTGCTCCAAACGCTGCCGCTCTGTTAAGATCTCCTCGATCAGCACTCTCTCATCCATAGGATATTTCACCCCGCAGATCTCCTGATAATCTTCATGTCCCTTGCCGGCCAGGACGATGATATCCCCCGGCTCACCATGATCGATCGCGTAAGCGATCGCCTCTTTTCTGTCACAGATCTCCACATAGGCGCCTTGTGTCTTGTAGATGCCCGCTTTGATATCATCGATGATCGCCTGGGGCTCCTCATATCTGGGGTTATCCGAGGTGATGATCGTCAGATCTGCCATACTGCCGCTGATCTCTCCCATCTCATACCGTCTGGACTTAGCCCTGTTGCCGCCGCAGCCGAAGAGACAGACGAGCCGGTGGGGCTCATAGGCCCGCAGCGTTGTCAGAAGGCTCTTGAGTGCCATGGCATTATGCGCATAATCTATCATGAGTGTAAACTGATCCGAAACCTTGACAGGCTCGATCCTGCCCTTCACTTTCGCCTGCAGGAGCGCCTTCTTAATGGCTTCCTCATCCACCCCGAAATGCCTGCAGACTGCGATGGCCGTCAATGCATTGTATACACTGAATTTACCGGGCGTTGCTATCTGTGCCGGGAAGTTCATAAGTCCGGCCACCTCAAATGCCATGCCCAAATTACCTGCTTCTCTCACAAACGCAATATTCTCTGCGCGGATATCCGCATCCTCATCGATACCGTAAGTTTCCAGTTCACACGTATGTCCTGCAGTCACAGCCTTCCAATGTGCATCATCCTTATTCACGATCCCCGTTCTGCACTGCTGAAAGAGTAGTCCTTTACAGTTCAGATAATCCTCGAAATCCTTGTGTTCCCCCTTACCGATATGATCCGGCTCTAAATTGGTGAAGATTCCAAGGTCAAAGATAAATCCCTGTGTCCTGTGCAGCATCAGTCCCTGCGAGGAGACTTCCATCACCACCGTATCGCAACCGGCGTCCACCATCTGTCGGAAATATTTCTGGATCAGATACGATTCCGGCGTCGTATGATCAGCATGAATATGCGTCTCGCCTATTATGATCTCTATCGTTCCGATCAGTCCCACTTTCCTGCCTGCCTGCTCCAGTATGGACTTCACCAGATAGGTGGTAGTCGTCTTCCCCTTGGTTCCCGTGATGCCGATGGTCTTCATCTCTTCTGCCGGATGACCGAAGAAAGCCGCCGACACAAAGGCCATGGCATAATGAGTGTCCTCCACCCGGATCACTGTCACATCCGCCTCCTCCGGCAGCTCCACATCCTTCTCCACCAGCAGGGTGCCTGCACCGGCATTCACGGCATCAACGGCAAACTTATGTCCATCTACGACAGCCCCGGGAATACAGACAAACATACTGCCAGGAACCACCTTACGAGAATCATAGACAATGTCCGTCACCTTCCGTTCCAACGTACCGCGAATACATTCATGATCGATCTCCACCAACAATTCTTGCAAAGCTGCCATCTGTTATCCTACTCCTCTCTATCAACTCTATTCATGCTGTGAAAGTCTTTATCTTTCATAGTAAATTTTCACTATATTAAGATAGCACGAAAGCCGCACTATTTCAATATTTACTCCGTTTAACCCGGCGCAGCAGCGCCTTTCATCAATACTTTATATTCTCTTTAATCTTTCTTAAGGTATTTTTATTTTTTTCTAATAATCTGAACACATTTTGGACACATTTACAATTTATGATTATATCAAGATAGTTGATGAACTCACTATCTCCCCCCTCATAAGAAAATGCGAAAAAGTCTGGGACGCCCCAGACTTTTTTGTTGTCCGAAATGTCACTTTAAAGGAAAGCTGCGCCGACCGCACTGGTGTAACCCACACTAGCATCCGCTGCCCGGCGCATAGTCCTGCATGATCATCTGCATCCGCTCCCGTCCTTGATACACATCCACTTCCGGATAGTAGATCACATGGATCCGGATATCTGTTGCTTCTCCATATCGCCCCTGATACAGGCGTTCACAGGCTTCCTGGCCGAAATGTCCTCTCAGGAAATCATGCCAGACCTCCAGATTGCCGAAATACATCATATCGTATTGTCTGCCGCCCTCATCCTCCACACGATACTTGCCCACATTGCTGTTCCTGCCCAGAACGCGTCCGCTTAGCAGTCTGATGTCCTTCTGCGCAAAGACCGGCTTTGGATTCCCGTTGCCGAAAGGTTCCAGCACCGACAGCTGCTTTACAAGCTCAGCCGTCACATAGGACATGGGCATTGGCACATCAATATGTATCTTCTCTTCCAGATCTGCCTCTGTCAATCCGCAGTGCGCATTCAGATACATACGAAAACGCTCCACATTAGCTTCCGGCATGGAGACGCCCGCCGCCATCTTATGACCGCCATATTTCGTATAGAGCTCCTTGCATTCACTCATCTTCTCATACATATGGTACGCTTCAACAGACCGTCCTGATCCCTTGGCACCACCCTCAGCCCGTGTCAGCACAAATGTTGGCTTATAGTAGCGCTCTCTGATCCGCCCCGCTATGATACCGGCCAGGCTCTCATGACAGTCCGGCAGATAGACGACCAGCACTTTGTCATCCTTTAATCCGGTCTTCTCTATCATTTCCATAGCCGCTTTCGTCCCCTGCAGCGTCATATCCTTGCGGTTATCATTCAGCGCTTTCAGTTCCCCGGCGATCACCGCCGCCTCTGCAGCGTCCGTTGTCCGAAACAAATGAAGTGCCCTGTCTGCCGTATCCAGTCTCCCCGTAGCATTGAGGCAGGGGCCCAATACAAACCCGATATGGTAAGCCGACAACTTCTTATCCTGCAGACCGTTAGCCTCTATCAGTGCCCGCAGGCCGCAGTTAGCCGAACATGCGATCTGCCGCAGACCGTAGCGGACAATGATCCTGTTCTCGTCGATAAGCTCCATCACGTCTCCCACTGTGGCGAAGGCCGCGAATGCCAAAAGCTCTTGCAGAAGCTCTTCTGTCCCCGGGGCCGTCTCCTTGCCAGACGATGCAAACAATACCTGTAAAAACTTATATGTGACTACAGCTCCGCAAATACCATCGAAAGGATATTTGCACGCTTCCCGCTTGGGATCTATCACTGCATCTGCTTCCGGCAGGCATTCTCTCCGGCTCCCGTCCTCTTGTATCTCATAAGGCACCTCATGATGATCGGTCACGATCACGGTCATCCCCAGCGATCTGGCATAGGCGATCTGTTCCTTCGCCGCAATGCCGTTGTCACAGGTCACGATCGTATCCGTCCCCGCGTCCCACGCCTCCTTGATCAGATGATCGTTCAAGCCGTATCCATCATGGATCCGATGCGGGATCACCGCATCCACCACCGCCCCATAGTGCTTCAATCCGGCATACAATATGTACGTGGCACAGATCCCGTCTATATCGTAATCCCCTATGATACGGATATGCCTGCCCTCCTCTGCCTTCCTTTGCAGAATCTCTGCCGCCTTCTCGGCGTCCTTCAGCAAGAAAGGATCGTGCAGATCGGCTAACGTACCGTGCAGAAACCGCTCGATGTTGTCTTCTCCCACAATATCCCTGTTGCGAATGATCCTGGCAATGACCGGATCGATATGAAATTTCTCTGATATCGTATTAAAATCTGCCCGCTTGGCAGATACCATCCATTTCCCCATTTTCCCTCCATTCCGAGACGTCACAGATCCTAACCGAAATACACATTTACAAAGGGCGTCCTGCAAACCGCAGAACGCCCTCTATAGCACAAACGTTTCGTTTATTTGGCCGTCTTAGCTGCTTTCTGTCCTACCTTCGTGCGGAGCACATACCAAAGTGCACCTGTCAGACAGATGGACGAATACGTACCGCAGATGATACCTGCGATCAACGGTAACGCAAATTCACGAATAGACGATACCCCGAATACCTCCAACGACGCCACCATAAAGAAAGTGGTCAGGGAAGTAAAGATACTTCTGGACAACGTCTGGGATATACTCCTGTTGACCAGATCCTGCAATTCCTCCTTGTTCCGCATCTCCTTCAAGTTCTCACGGATACGGTCAAAGATAACGATCGTTGCATTGATGGAATAACCAACGATGGTCAGCATACATGCGATGAAGGTATTGCCGACTGAGATCTTGACGATCGCATAGAAGGCAAGCACCACCAATACATCATGTACCAATGCCGCAACGGCGCTGGCGCCGAAACGGATATCCTTAAACCGGAACCAGATGTAGAGAAGCATCAGGATTGTCGCCACAACGATCGCCTTTACCGCCCCTGTCTGCATCTCGGAACTGATCGTGGCACTGATGGTCTCCGCCGTAATACTGTCCTCCGCCACGTCAAAGTTATTCACCATAACATCCGCAAATTCTTTACGTTCTTCTACATTTAAAGTCCTGGTCTTGATGATCACCTGATTGGAACCCGCAACCTTCGTGGTCTGCACATTGCCGTCCCCTGTGATTTCCTCGATCAAAGGTACGATCTGTGCATCGATCTCCTCGATACTCATATCTTCATTCAGTGTCATCGTCGTGGAAGTACCGCCCACAAAGTCAAGGCTGTAATTCAGCGGCATACCCATTCCGGACTGATTGATCCCCATCACCACGAAACCGATCAGGATCGCAGCAATAGAAAGACCGAAAAATGCTTTTCTCTTTGACAGGAAATTGATGGTCTTCTTTTCTTTGCCCACGCCGTACGCCTTCTCACTCTGGACACCCAGTGCATACAGCACATTGATCAGGAATTTCGTCACAAAGAGTGCCGTGAACATGGATAAGACGATACCCAGCATCAAAGTGATCGAGAAACCTTTGATCGTACCGCTTCCCATCAGATACAGTACGATAGCCGCGATAAAGGTCGTGATGTTACCGTCCAGGATTGCCGACAACGCCTTGCTGAAACCGATCTTGATCGAAGACTGTACCGTCTTGCCGGTAGCCAGCTCCTCTCTGATCCTGGCGAAAATGATCACGTTGGCATCCACTGCCATACCGACTGACAGGATGATACCTGCGATACCGGGCAACGTCAATGTCGCTTCAAAAGCATATAACAGGATCACCATCAGCTCCGTATACAGGCAAAGTGCCAGGGATGCTGCCAAACCTGATATATAGTAAACGGCGATCATAAATACGACCACCAGTGCAAAACCGACTCCCGCAGCGATCAGGCTGGTGTGGATCGCTTCCGAACCGAGCTGAGCACCGACTACGTTGGATCTAAGTTCTTCCAGTTCCAGTTTCAGGCCACCGATACGGATCGTGGATGCCAACTGCTCCGCTTCCGCCGGCGTACTCTGTCCCGTGATCACCGCATTACCGTCTGTGATCACCGCCTCCACACCGGGTACGCTGACAAATTCATCATCGTAATAGATTGCGATCGTCTCGCCATTGTCAAAAGCCTTCTGCGTTGCCTCGGCAAAAGCCTGCTTCCCTGTTTCATTAAGTGTCAATGCTACCACATTCTGAGAATTGCCCATGGAATCCTGCTGCGCTCTCGCCTGTGCGCTGTCCACTTCCGTACCGGTCAGAACGATGGAACCGTCTTCTAACATCTCGTCGATCGTCTTATTGAGCATGTACTGTGGAACCATATTACCTGCCGCGTCCACACCGTAAGTGCTGACATAGTTCTGATTCCCTTCACTGTCCGTCTGGGCAATAAAATACAGGCTTCCCGGTTTGCCAAGCTCTTCCAGAATCGCATTGGCATCCGACACACCCGGAATCTCGATATTGATCCGGTCAGCACCTTCCTGATATACCTGTGCTTCCGTGCTGTAATTCTGTACACGCTGCTGCAGCTTATAGATCGTATCGTTCATATCCTCGGCATCGGGGTTCTCATCCCCTACAACTTGATATGTGATGCTGACACCACCTGCCAGATCCAGTCCAAGTTTAATACTTGACGCCGAACCGGACTTGTCCGACCCCACCCCGAAAACTGCCGTATAACCCAGCAGTCCGAGTATCAGGACAAATACGATCAGACTGATCATCGCTTTACTCTTTTTCATAATGCTTTCTCCTTTTCCTCATCGGCTAGCGCCGCTTTTATCATGATCGCGCATTCCACACGCTTCCTTTGCAGCTCACAGCCAAGGTCGTATGCGCCGTTTATACTGCCGCTGAAATTGTATGCGTTGGCTGCACATCCGCCGCTGCAGTAGAATTTCGCGAAACAGTCCCTGCATTTCTCCTTCGCATACACATTGCAGGTCTTAAAAGTGTCCCGGATATCTGTGCGGACGATTCCCGTGTCCACGTTCCCCATCAGAAATTGCTCCTGTCCAACAAACTGATGACAGGGGTAGAAATCTCCCCAGGGCGTGACCGCCAGATACTCTGTTCCCGACCCACAGCCGGACAGCCGCTTGGCCACACACGGGCCACCTTCTAAATCTATCATAAAATGAAAGAAATTGAAACCTTTTCCTTCTTTTTTTCTACGGATATATTCCAGGGCAAGCTTGTCATACTCGGCAAGGATCGTCTGGAGGTCTTCTTCCCGCAGTGCGTAATCTTCCGTATCTGCCGCTACGACAGGCTCCACGGAGATCTGCTCAAATCCCTCATCCGCCAGGTGCTTGACATCCTCTGCGAAGTCCAGATTGTTCCGAGTAAAAGTACCCCTGACATAATAATTCATCTGCTTCCTGCTCGCTGCCACCTTCTTGTACTTAGGAACTACCTCATCATAGCTCCCCTGGCCGCCTCTGTGAGGACGCATCAGATCATGGATCTGTTTCCTGCCATCGATGCTCAAAACGATATTCGACATCTCTTTGTTGGCAAATTCCAGGATCTCATCATTCAGAAGCACGCCATTGGTCGTCAATGTAAACCGGAATTTCTTATGATGTGGTTC
The DNA here is from genome assembly GCA_947175055.1 of uncultured Lachnospiraceae bacterium. GTDB lineage: Bacteria > Bacillota > Clostridia > Lachnospirales > Lachnospiraceae > UBA3282. The sequence continues at coordinate 62,085 of CAMWLJ010000004.1, forward strand.
CTCCAAACTCCTGCCATACGCCACCAGGTCTTTCACCACCTGCCAGTTCAGGAGCGGTTCTCCCCCGAAAAAATCCACTTCCAGATTGACCCGGTTGCCGGAGGACGCCACTAGAAAATCGAGCGCTTTCTTACCGACTTCAAAACTCATCAGCGCTTTTCTTCCATGGTACTCGCCTTCTTCCGCAAAACAATATTTACAAGCCAGATTGCAGTCATGGGCAATATGCAGACAAAGCGCCTTCACCACCGTCTCCCGGTTCTTAAACTCGCTAATGTATCGCTCATAGATATCCTCGGTATACAGCATCCCTGCCTCTTTCAACTCCAGGATCTCTTCTATCACTTCTCGCAGTGTCAAAGCTTCCGCCGTCTCACCGGCACTTATGTCCAATCTTTCTGCCACGTAAGCTGTCAGCTCCTCTATGCCTTCCGTATCCTGCGCAAGCGCTGCTTCCACGATCGGTATGGCATGGTATGTCATCTCGTCCACCACGTGCACACACCCGCTGTTGACATCCAGCACGATGTTATATCCGTTGCTCACATATTGATGTATCACATTATTTCTCCTATAATAGTATATCCTTACGCATAATAAGCAGCGATCGCAAATCGCTGCTTACATTTCCCAGTACTCTGTCCTTGAAGTTCCTGTGTAAAACTAACCTTTCACAGTTCCATACTGTAAACCGCGGCGCCTGACTATCTGGCTTTCTCACAGCTCTGGTTACCTACGGTACAGGATGTCTTACAAGCTGACTGACAGGATGTCTGGCATTCGCCACACCCGCCCTTCTTCATGGATTCTTTTAAATCTCTCGTCGTCAAAGTTTTAATATGTTTCATATGTTATTTCCTCCTTATGTCCATCCCAAATGGGACTTGATCCCATAACTTTATGTAGTATATCATATTTTCTACCGCTGGAAAAGCATTTTTATAAAAAAATTTCCGTCAGCTGATCATTCCTCCCAGCATGCCGCTGCCGGCACACAGAATAAATACCGTCAGCATATTTCCTGCCACATCCTGCGGCCCTCTGTTGACGATCAGGGACACTGCCACCAGGATCACATAATAGGCGATCCCCATCGCCAATCCCCACAGAAACTTCTTCCTGCCGGCGCGCTTGCCGGACAGCATACCGATCAAAAATGTGACCGCGATATAAATACCAATGATACATATGGACACTATTTTTTCGGAAAGTCCAAATCTGTACAGCATAAAAGCCAATAGCAGCAATAGCCCTGCCGTCAGTATATATGCCGCTAACATACATTTCGTCACAAAGACTGCTTTCTGCGTATAAAATTCCTTTTTCCCCATATTCCCTCCATTACTCCTGTTGAAGATTTGCTTCCGCTTCCTCCACGCACTGTGTTACTAATATATATTCCAACCATTGGAAAAACTTGACACATTGTTGGTTTTCATAGTAAACTTACTTCATGCATTACCTGCCGCATGGCATAATCAAATACCCCGCTGCAAGCAGCCACTTGGGTCGTTGCTCGCGGGAATAAATTACATAGTATAAGGAGTGAATATTTCAATTGGATACCACAGGTGTCATACAACTCGTATCATTACTGATTCTGGTGTTGTTATCAGCATTTTTCTCATCTGCCGAGACATCATTCTCGACAGTCAACCGAGTACGCCTCCGTACTCTAGCCAGCGAAGACCACAAAGGAGCCATAAGGGTTCTTGGCATATTGGATCAATACGGCAAGATGTTAAGCGCGATCCTGATCGGCAATAATATCGTCAATCTGTCTGCTTCTTCCGTTGCCACGACCTTTGCCATCAGAACATGGGGCAGTCACGCCGTCGGTATCGTGACCGGTGTCCTCACCTTTGTCATACTGATGTTTGGTGAGATCGTACCCAAGACCTGGGCCATGCAGAGGGCCGAACAGATCGCCCTGCTCTACAGCGGTATCATACGTCTGCTCATGACGGCTCTGACGCCCGTCATCTATGTCGTAGACCTGATCTCCAACTGGATCCTTCGCTTTATGCATATCAGTTCGGACGGGAACAACTTCAGCATTACCGAGAAGGAACTGAAGACCTACGTAGATGTAAGCCACGAAGGCGGTGTGATCGAAACGGAAGAGCGTGAGCTGATCTACAACGTATTTGATTTCGGCGATACCGTAGCCAAGGATATCATGATCCCCCGGATCCAGATGACTACCGTGCCCATCGAGGCGACTTATCCGGAACTGCTCTCCACTTTCCAGGCTTCCATGTTTACCAGAATCCCTGTCTATGAAGGAGACCCGGATCACATCGTCGGTGTGGTCAATATCAAGGATTTCATTCTGGTGAAAGACCCGGAGAAATTCCAGATCAAGAAAATACTGCGCGATGCATACTATACATACGAATATAAGAGCGTGTCGGATCTGTTGATGGAGATCAGGGAGAAATCACTCAGCATCGCTTTTGTCCTCAGTGAATACGGCACTACAGTCGGCATGATCACCATGGAAGATATGATCGAAGAATTGGTAGGCGAGATCCGTGATGAGTACGATGCAGACGAAGAAGAATTGATCCAGCAGCTTTCTGACGAACAGTATCTGGTGGTTGGCAGCATGAAGATCCACGACATCAACGATGCGCTGAATATCGAACTGGACTCCGAAGATTATGATTCGGTAGGCGGCCTGATCATCGAGAAACTGGAGCGCCTGCCTCAGGATAAAGAAACCATCGTTCTGGAGAACGGTATTACCCTGCAGGCAGACGGCATTAAGGATAACCGCATCCTGAAAGTATTGATCACTCTGCCTGCTCCGGACGACGAAGATACGGAAGAATCTCCTGAGGAGTCCTGATCATACGGATATCCTCAGCACCTGCCGCAAGCAGTTCCTCTTTCGTCCGGAATCCCCACATCACACTGATGCAAGGCATGGGAACATGGGCGGCAGTCTGCAGATCGACCTCTGAATCTCCCACATATACGGCATGTGCAGCATCTGCATTTAATTCGGCCAGCGCCTGATAGACCATATCGGGCGCCGGCTTTTTCTCTACCCCTGGATGTTCTCCTATAGCCGCCTGCACCCAAGCCGCAAAATATTTCCTATAAAGCTGTTTGACGGCTCCATCGGGCTTATTGGATACGATGGCCATCCGATAGCCTTCCCCGTGCAGCTGCTCCAGCATCTTAAGAACTCCCTCATAAGGCCCGGTCTTCTCTTCACAATGCTCCTGATAATGCTGCCTGAACGCATTCAGGATCTCGTCATAGGAAGCGTTCTCCCTCCCCTGCGGGATGGCGCGCTCGATCAATCTCGCTGCACCGTTCCCCACAAAGGTCCTTATCTCCTCGATCGTATGCTCCGGCAGCCGAAACTGCCGCATCGCATGGTTGACACTGTCAGTCAGATCCTCCAATGTATTGAGGAGCGTACCGTCCAGATCAAAAACTATGGTATCTATCACATTCTTCTTATCTATTTTATCTGTCATATCTGTCCTATCTCCTGCTCTCTGCCAGCTGCATGACTGCCTCGATCTCGGCCCCGTTATCCGGTGCACTCTCTATCAACTCATGCTGCCCCTCGGGTGTGATCTTCCCGATCATATTTCCTTCTTCCGTCTTCTCGAAGGTATAGTATAAGATTTCCTCCGTATCCCGCATCCAGACCGCATATGCGCGATAACAAAGCCCCTTTCTTACCGTTTCCGCCGGCATATCTATCCTGGTCATCTGCATGTTATCAGTGAGATTTAGAGTCATAACGGAGAAATCCTCCGGATTCACTGCCACAGCATCCTTTCTGCCCTCCGGATATGTTTCTCGGTAAAACTGCAGGATAAAATCTCCCTCTTCCTTCTGCAGGGTGACAAGCCCTTCTTCCTTCTGCGTGAACAGATATTTGGGCAGAAGATGCATCACCACCCTGTTATGCACCAGATCCTGGAACTGTTTCTCCGTCATCCTGACTGTCCTCGTCTGCTGCACCGCATTCCTGCGCTTATCAGCCACTTCCACAATTTCCTTAGGCAGTACCACATTATGGGTAAAAGGATTCAGCACAATGGTCTCCGCCTGCACCTGTTTGCCCGTCACCATCGCCACACAGGAAAAAAAGGGCATCGCCACCACTGCCGGACTCTTCTTATCCTTCGGGATCTGCGGTATGGAGGTAAACATAGGAAACACCTGCTCACCATTCTCCTTCCGCAGCATACAGGGCATGATCCTGGCTTCTTTGGGCAGCTTTACCTGCCTACCCTCCTGCATCAGCTTCTGTGTCTCCTCGTCCAATCCCTGCGGAGCCAGCGTAGGCACCAGGACTACGGCTTTCTCCAGAAGTTCCATGACTGCGGCATATTTCTCCCGCTGTCTGTCTTTCACAAACTCTGCCACCGCCGTTTCCAGTTTCGTATTATCCAATCTATTCTCAGCCATTCTCTTCCACTCCATTTCTTATTCACCTGATTATCGGTTCTGCTATAGTCAACGACATCAGACGTTATTAACAATCTAGTATGCGCCAGTTATAAGTATAGCAAATTATATCTATTCTGCCAATCGGCAGTTGCCGCTCAGCATTGCTTCTTCCGGTTCGGCAGCTGTGCGAATGAGATCGCCATGGTCATCATAAGACAGCCATACAGCTCCCGGCGGCTCATAGCCTGTCCTAACAGCAAAAAGCCCGCTATCACCGACACCACGGACTCCAGGCTTAAGATCAAAGATGCCACTGTCGGATTCATGCCCTTTTGTCCGATGATCTGCAAAGTATAAGCCACGCCGCAGGACATGATACCGCCATAACAGATCGGCAGCCAGGAGATCATGATGCTGTTCAGATCTGGCGATTCAAAGAGCAGGCTGCACAGCAGCGACAGGATGCCGCATACCCAGAACTGAATACAGGACATCTTAACACCATCCACCTTCTGGGAAAAATGATCGATCACCAATATATGCAGGGAAAAGATAAATGCACAGACAAGCACAAGAGCATCCCCCTTCTCCAAGCGAATACTGTCTTTCATACACAGCAGATATAGACCAGTCACGCCAAAGATCACACCGATCCACACCTGCAATCCCACTTTCTTATGTAACAAAAGCCCGAGGATCGGAACGATCAGGATATACATGGCCGTAATAAAACCCGCCTTACCAACCGTCGTATACTGAATGCCAAACTGCTGGAAATTGCTGGCAGCAAAAAGAATGATGCCGCAGCACAGTCCCCCGATCATAAGCTGTCTGTTGTCATTGCCAGACACCTTTTCCCCTGCCGTCTCTTCTCTGCCCTGCAAGCCGTCATCCTCTTCCCTGTCCGGCACATGTCTGCCCTGCATCCTGTTAAGCAGCGCTATACATGGCAGCAGCACCAGACCGCCCAACAGGGATCGCACACTGTTGTATGTGAAGGGCCCCAGATGCTCCATACCTGCGCTCTGGGCTACGAATGCCACGCCCCAGATCACTGCTGTCAAGAATAGCAGCAGCGATTGTCTTACCGTATATATAGTCATAGTTACCTCCTAAAACTCTACTCAAAAAAGTTACCTCTTAAGTGTATGAAAATACTTCATTTTCCTTAGAGGTAACTAATTCCGGTTATCTGTTTAATGATATATTCTTAAGCTGTTCAATGATTTCCATGTCATCCGCAGTGATCTTCAGATTCGAGTCAAAACACTCGCCCGCAGCAGTCGTCACCCTGACCTCTATAATGCTGCCCTCTCTGATCCCATTCTGCGTCACTGCAGAAAGGAATTTCGGAAACTTAGGATGATTCTTTTGAAAGCGGCTCCACAAGTTCATCATCTGAAAGAGCGCCGCCGGATTCTGTAGGTTCATAGTTATGACCATACTCCTTTCTTCGTGTGCGAATTCATAGTCGTAAATATCGATCTTACCGCTTCAGTTCTTCGCGGTAAAACTCCTTAAATTCTTCATAGCCCTGCGCGGTAAGCTGTTCCTTCTGGTATTTCTTGTTCTTATTCATGCGGGCCACCAGAACCTGATCGCCACCTTCCCGTTCCTTCTGGGCCTGTGCCATCACCTCACACAATCTTTCTGAGGATAATCCCTTCTCCAACAGATAGGCGATCTTCTTGCCCGCCTTAGGTACCCGGAATCCATTCTCCAAAAGCAGCAGGATGATACGCTCAAAGCCAATGGAAAAGCCGCAGGCCGGCACATCATGACCGGTAAACTTACCAACCATCTTATCATACCTTCCGCCGCCGCCACAGCTGCCGCCAAACTCAGGCATGTCTATCTCAAAAATAGTTCCTGTATAATAGGACATCCCCCGCACAAGCGTAGGGTCAAATACCAGATCGAAGAAATCCCCTTTGGTCGCCTCCACACTGTCTATGATCTCCCGGAAGCTCTCCATTATCCCCTCCGGAAGCGCCTGTCCTATCCGCTCCGTGATATATTCTATCGCATTGTCAGCAGTCTCCAGCCCCCGGTAGAGAGTCATATAGCTGGCCACACTCTCCTTGTCAAATCCTGCTTCCAGCAGCTCTGCCTCCACGCCGTCTGCGCCGATCTTGTCCATCTTATCCAGAATAATGAATACCTGATCGTAATCTTCCTCTGTAAAACCGCTGCAGGATGCCATAGCCTTCAGTATCTGCCTGTCGTTGATCCGTATCCTGAAATTCCGAAAACCCAACCTGCCAAGTGTCGTCGTGGTGGCCAGGATCAACTCGATCTCCGCCAGATTCCCCGCCTCACCCAGAATATCGATATCGCACTGCATAAACTGCCGATACCGTCCTCTCTGCGGTCTGTCCGCCCGCCATACATTCCCTATCTGCAGGGCTTTAAACGGCGCCGGCAGTTCATTGGCATGATTGGAGTAGTATCGCACAAGCGGGA
>CAMWLJ010000005.1 GCA_947175055.1 uncultured Lachnospiraceae bacterium
CCTGAAATATAATCAGTATTTACGAGCAACATCTTCTTCTCCTCCTTCAATCTCTCTTATTCGCTGTACCAGTGATATGATCACGCCCAGGATAACCACTGCCGGGATCAATATAAAACCACATAACATCCACAACGGGATCGGATCCACCAGGAATCCCCAGACAAAGACCATGATCAGGAATACCATGATGAGGATAAAAACTGCCGCCGCAATGATGGAACCGCGTTTTCTACGGATCACATCCTGTTTATCCACATTTGAAAATCTTGTTCCTTCCTTTTCCATCTCTACCATCCTTTCTAAATAATGTTCCGGCGAAAGGGTCAGATACTGACAATGTTCCTCACCGAGACTGCGGCAGAGTCTCACGGTTGCCTCCAGATCCGTTTTCTCTCGCTCCAGAATGATGACCTGACGCATCAGCGCATCTTCCAAAACGAGCGCACCGGTCTGGATCTTACGGATCTCCTCAATCGGCAGGGAAAGCTTGCGGAGTAGTTTTATCTTCTTTAACTCCTCTACTTCTTCCTCCGTGTAATCGCGGTATCCATTCTCACCATTGCGCTTCGGGGACAAAAGTCCCTGCTGTTCATAGAAGCGGATATTTCTCTTGGTTATGCCTGCCCGTTGTTCCACTTCGTTGATCTTCATCCCTTCTGCCTCCAATACTATCTTGCCGGTTCTCCCGGGAATTTTGTCTTCGCAGAGCTGTATCACTTCGCCTGACACTGTCAGGATAAAGCTTTCATAAGGTGGAATGTCAATAGATTTCTGTAAAAATCAACCGGAAAGTGTAACAATTCAACCATTGTTCATAAAAGCATCTGCTACGCATCAAACGGCATCCAGCGGAACAAATTTATGGGCGTTTTCTGTGTATGTTTCTAGCTTGATGATCTGATAACTGCCTGCCGGAATTTCTACCCCGGCAAAGGAACAGAATGCTTCCATGACCATTCCGGGCTTAATATTACCGCTGCTGCTGGCATTCACCATCATACGGATCGCATTGGATCCATCTGCCGCCAGCTCATAAATCCCCTCTTTCAGATTCAACTCCACCACACTCTTCTTCGTCTCCTTTGTGTAGGGAATCGCTTCCAGTGCCAGAAATGCCTGCAGTTTTTCGGCCAGATCATTCACCGGATAATCACCCTCTTTCCTTTGCAGCAAATAGGAAGCCGCCGCTACGCTGGCCATGGCATTTTTGGCATTGTCCGGCAATACACTCACGGAAATGATATCTACACCTTCTACCATGACCCGGGCAAGCGCTTCTTTCATATCCTGCGTGCTGGTCATGGAACACACCTCGATATCCATATATTCCCCTTTACTTTCCATGCCGATTCCCAGTGGTGCCGCAAAGGACATGATCTGGTGCGGGCTGAATCCTTCTGAATATTTTACATCGATCCCGGCACGTCGGATCGCTTTCTGGAAAAACCGCATCATATCCAGATGCCCGATATATTTCATCGTTCCATATTTAGAAAATTTAATTCTTATCTTCATGTATCAATGGCCTTTCATAAGTTAAGCTTTTGCTGTCAGGAAGCCGTCGGACAAATACCACACTCAAACGTCCCGGCACCACATCCCTGACACTGCTCCTGGCAGTTGGGCGACACGACACCCGCTTGTGCCTTCTTCCACTCCCGCAGAAGAAATTGTCTGGTCACACCACAGTCTATGAAATCCCAGGGGAAAATCTCGTCGTCCGACCGCTCTCTCGTCGTATAGAAACCGATATCCACGCCACAGTCCTCAAAGCACTGGATCCACACGTCATTTTTATAGTATTCGCTCCAGGAATCGAACAGACAGCCGCGTCTGTAAGCCTCTAAGATCACCTTTGCCACACGACGGTCGCCGCGGGCAAATACACCCTCCAGCACGCTCACGTCAGCCTCATGCCAGTTGTATTTGATGCTCTTCTGATTCAACTGCTCCATGATTCCTTTTTTCGTCTGATAAGCTTTCTCCAGAAATTCCTCCTTCGTACACATGGGCGCCCACTGGAAGGGGGTAAATGGTTTCGGGATGAAGAAAGAAGTACTGGTGACGATCTGCACCTTGCCGTTTACACGCTTGTCCTTCGGCACGGTCTCGAAAAAGGTGGCAGCGATCTTATTGGAAAGCTCACCGATCCCCTTGATATCTTCTTCCGTCTCGGTGGGCAGTCCCAACATAAAGTACAACTTGACCCGCGTCCAGCCGCCCTCAAAGGCAAGCGCCGCCCCTCTCAAAATGACTTCTTCGGTCAATCCCTTGTTGATCACATCCCGCAGTCTCTGGCTGCCTGCCTCCGGCGCGAAAGTAAGGCTACTCTTCTTCACATCCTGTACCTTACGCATCACATCCAGGGAGAATGCGTCGATCCTCAGGGAAGGCAGAGAAATATTGATATGCTTCTGTCCACATTCTTCGATCAGAAACTCCAGCAGCTCATTCAGCTGGGAATAATCGCTGGAACTCAACGAACTCAAAGATATTTCTTCATGTCCTGTACTTTGGAGCATTTCCACGGCATACCGCTTCAATATGTCCACATGCCGTTCCCGCACCGGCCGGTAGATCTGCCCCGCCTGACAGAAACGGCAGCCTCGGATGCACCCCCGCTGGATCTCCAGTACCACTCTGTCCTGCGTAACTTTGATAAACGGAACTACCGGTCGCAAAGGATAATAGGTGTCCGATACATCCGTAACGATCTCCTTACGGACCACGTCCGGCAGTTCTTCGTATAATTTCCGGCGTCCTTCTATGGTGCCGTCTTCATGATACAGCTCTTCGTAAAACTGTGGCACATAGATACCCGGAATCTGAGCCGCGCCCCGCAAAAAATCCTGCCGTGATCCGCCATTTTCCCGGTTTTCCACATACCAGTCCAAGAGTCTGCGATACTGTGTCTCTCCCTCACCGATATAGAAAAGATCGAAGAAATCCGCGATCGGCTCCGGATTATACGTGCAAGGACCGCCGCCGATCACAATGGGCATGTCCTCTCCCCGCTCCGTTGCCAGCAGGGGAATCTGCGCTAAGTCCAAGATCTGCAGGATATTCGTATAGCACATCTCATACTGCAGCGTGATACCCAGAAAATCCATCTCTTTCACCGGCTCCTGTGACTCTAACCCGAAAAGCGGGATATGCTGTTTACGCATGATCTGATCTAAATCCGTCCACGGAGAATAGACCCGCTCGCACCACACATCCTCCCAGGAATTAAACATACTGTATAGAATCTGGATCCCCAAATGTGACATGCCGATCTCATATACATCCGGAAAACACATGGCGAAACGGACCGCCACATCTTCCCGGTCTTTAACCACACTGTTGACTTCGTTGCCGATATATCTGGCCGGTTTCTCAACCTGCAATAGTATTTCTTCGCTCAGAGCTGTTTTTCTCATATCTTACACCATATTTCTGCGCTGCTTTTTGCGCATATCGAGTTTGTGGCAACAATGCGCAGACACAAATCTCGCGATTGAAAATTTTAACTTTCAATCTTTCCTCTCAATGTTACTTTGTTCCTCTCAATCCAGTTCAAACAACGCAGCAAGACTCTCCATCGTCTCATTTCCATCCCCGTCATACAGATGAAAAGTATCTGCCACGATCATATCATGCACCTCATTCGTAGTATACTCAAAAATCTTACTGCCTCTCGTGTCACAGAGTAGAAAGCCCACGAACAGAAGCACTGCCAAGATCATCCGGTAACGAAAGGTGCCTGTGGAAAAAAGCGGCATTGTCCCTTCCTGCTCCGACGGCTGCAGATCATTGTCATAGGGGGATGTCGCTGACGGCAGCCTGCCCTTATCAAAAAGTGGCAGCTGCGTATCGGTCCCATATAAGATTCGCTCCCGTTGTCTTATCTTCATACGGTTTCCCATGTTTTCTTCCCTGATATATTGTGCCAGCTGCATTTTCTTTTCCAAAGGAACTTTGTGATCCATTCTGATTGCCTATCCTGTAAATCTGTTGGTACATTCTATGATGGATATGCCAAAAAAAGAAGCAGATACATCACCTTTGCGCCAGTTCCGCCGTAATCTCTTCCCAGGTAATATTTTTCTCCGCCATCAGCACCATCATATGGTACAGAAAATCGGAAATCTCATATTTTACCTCGTTAGCATTAGGGTTCTTGGCGGCGATCACGATCTCCGTCGCCTCCTCCCCCAATTTCTTCAGGATTTTATCAAGTCCTTTATCAAATAGATAATTCGTATAGGAGCCTTCCTTGGGATGTTCTTTTCTGTCCTTGATCACATCAAATACCTGCTCAAAAACCCGCAGCGGGTTGGATTCCTCGTACTCCCGGCCGATGATCTCGTTAAAAAAGCAGGAATGCGCACCGGTATGGCAGGCAGCACCGATCTGCGAAACTCTGGCAAGGATGGTATCCATGTCACAGTCCGCCGTCAGGGATTTCACATACTGATAATGTCCGCTGGTCTCCCCCTTGATCCACAGTTCCTGCCGGCTCCTGCTGTAGTAGGTCATCCTGCCGGTCTTAAGCGTCATGCGGTATGCTTCCTCATTCATATAGGCTACCATCAATACTTCATCGGTTTTGTGGTCCTGCACTACCACCGGCACATGACCGTCCGAATTCAGCTTAAATTCCTCCCATCTGACCGTCGCATCAAAGGTATTGACCGCGATGCCATTACTCTGGCAGAGTGCCTTGATCGCCAGCAGTTCTTTGGCATTCTCATTGATCGCATGGCCGGAAATGCCGCAGATATTGGCTTTGGCCAACAACTCAAGCAATTTGTCGAGTGAGACCTCCGGTATGGAGACGATGACCGGGAATCTGGATACGGCGATCACATCCTTAAGCTCTTTCTCCCGCACCAGAATGAGTTCCGACACATACTCTTCCAACAATGCTTCATTGCGGGTGATGGTATCGACTTCCGTCACACAGGCCACGATCTTGTCCCTGCCAAACTTCAGGGAGACCTCTTCCGTGATCTCCACATTGCCTTGTTTGGAGTAATTCAGCGCTGCTTTCTTACATCCCGCATAGAGCAGTTTCTTGATATCCTCCATGCGCTTCACGTTGCCCGCGCCGATCACGGGAATCTCCGCTTCATTGCAGATAGCTTTGATGATATCCAATGCTTCCTCATGCTCGGCATCGCCGTCCGACATATCGTAGACGATCAATTCGTCCGCATTATTGTCGCTGTAGAATTTCCCCAGCGCCGCCGGGTTGGTATCGATGATCGTGCTGTCTCTAAACCCCTTGACAGCATTGCCTTTATATAAGTAAATACAGGGAATAAATCTCTTGTAAGACATAGCTTTACATTTCCTTTTTATATTTTATCTGTCGCAGGGATTCCTTATTCCCGCGAGCAACGAGCCAAGTGGCTGCTTGCAGCGGGGGCTTTTATTCAAACCGCACCCGGATAGAATTGGCATGGGCGGTAAGGCCCTCTTTTTCCGCAAAAAATTCAATGTCGCGGTGCGCCTTCTCAAGCGCTTCCCGTGAATAAGAGATCAGGCTCATCTTCTTCATGAAATCGTCTACGTTTAACGGGGAGAAGAATTTCGCCGTACCGTTTGTAGGCAGGATATGGTTTGGTCCTGCATAGTAATCCCCCAGCGGCTCGGAAGAATACTCTCCCAGGAAAACGGCGCCTGCATTCTCGATCCTCGTCATCACTGCATAAGGGTCTTTTGTCAGGATCTCCAGATGTTCTGATGCTATGGCATTGGCCGCATCCACTGCATCTTCCATCGTATCCGCCACCAGGATATAACCGTAATTGTCCAATGACTTACGAATGATCTTTGTCCGGGACAGCTCCTGCATAAATCCCTCGATCTGCTGCTCCACTTCTGCAGCCAGCTTCTCCTCCGTAGTGATCAGGATCGCACTGGCCAGTTCATCATGCTCCGCCTGGGAAAGCAGGTCGGCCGCCACATAGCGGGGGTTCGCGGTCTCGTCCGCGATGACCAGGATCTCACTGGGTCCCGCGATGGAATCGATGCTGACATAGCCGAAGCAAGCCTTTTTCGCAAGTGCAACAAAGATATTGCCCGGCCCCGTGATCTTATCCACTTTAGGGATACTCTCTGTGCCGAAAGCCATGGCTGCGATGGCCTGTGCACCGCCGACTTTGTAAATCTCGTCTACCCCTGCGATCTTCGCCGCCACCAAAGTACCCGGATTCACTTTACCGTCTGCGCCAGCCGGTGTGGTCATGATGACCCGTCTCACCCCTGCCACCTTCGCCGGTATCACATTCATCAGCACACTGCTGGGATAGGCCGCCTTGCCACCTGGCACATAGACACCGGATACCGATAAAGGCAAGATCCTCTGTCCCAGCAGACTGCCGTCAGGCTTCGTATCGATCCAGCTGCTGCGCAGCTGCTTCCTGTGAAAATCCTCGATGTTGGCTGCCGATCTGCGTAACACTTCCACAAAGGATGCTTCGATAACATCGAAAGCCTCCGCGATCTCCGCCTCGGTGACACAAACGTTCTCAGCATCACATTCCCATTTGTCAAATTTCCTCGTATACGCAAAAACTGCCTGATCGCCTCTGGTGCGGATGTCTGCGATGATATCCGCCACCACCTTCTCATATTCAGGATATTTGTCAGGGCTGCGTTTTAGCAGCTTATCCAATAAGTCTTTCTTTGTGTCTTCTGTCAGCTTTATTGTTTTCATCGTTTCCTCCATTTCTGCGCTGCTTTTTGCGCATAAACGAGTTTGCGGCAAGCAACGCGCAGACACAAATCTCGCGATTAAAAATTTTAATTTTCAATCTTTCCTCTTTCTTGATACTGCATGTCTCTGATATTCAAAAAGCTTCTCAGTTCAATCTGCCACGGATATCCGTGATCAGCTTCTTGATCCTCTCCGGTTCCATCTGCATGCTGACCTGATTGACGATCATGCGCGCGGACAAAGGACAGATCTCTTCCAATACCTCCAGTCCGTTTTCCTTTAAGGTGGACCCCGTTTCCACGATATCCACGATCACGTCTGCCAGCTTAACGATCGGCCCCAGCTCCACGGAACCGTTCAGCTTTATGATATCTACCGTCTGATGTTTTTTGTTGTAAAAATAGTCCTTGGCAATATTCGGATACTTCGTCGCCACCCGGATCATCTCATGATGCCGCAGCAGATCCGCAGCGCTTTCGGGACCGCACACACACATTCGGCATTTCCCATATCCAAGATCAAGCACTTCATAAACCCGACGGTTTTCCTCCAGGATCGTATCTTTGCCCACCACACCGATATCGGCGGCGCCATACTCTACATAAGTAGGCACATCAGGGCCTTTTGCCAGGAAAAACTTCAACTTTAGTTCCTCGTTCACAAAGACCAGTTTTCGGGAATTCTTGTCTTTCATCTCTTCGCAGGTAATGCCGATCTCTTCTAACAGCTCCATCGTCTTGTTGGCAAGACGGCCCTTCCCGAGCGCAAAAGTCAAATATCTGTGTTCACTCATCTGTTCTACCACTCTATCCTCCATGTCGCTGCTTCGCAGCGACACAAATTTCCTCTCTGCCAAATCTCAAATCCAGGGACAAGCAAGCTTGCCCGGGAGAATGCCCCGTTTCCCCGCATTCTCTGGCGTGAGCCTTAGAAGTTCTTCTCACGCTCACGCTTTGGCAGAAGTTCCACGCATTTTCCGGCAGCCCGCATCTGTCTGGCCTCCAGCAGCTTCTCACGGAAGTCCTCCGGCGTATAATACAGTTTTGCGCACCGTTCTATACCGGAGATAACGGCTCCCTGCCGGTTCATTGCTGCTAACAGATCGTCTACCACGATCATAAACCCGATGGCCGGCGCATCCTTGCCAAAGCGGCGCAGCAGATTATCGTAACGCCCGCCCTTCACGATCGCGTCCCCGACACCATAGGTAAAGCCTTTAAAGATAATACCCGTATAATAATTATACTTACTTAACATGCCCAGGTCAAAGGAAACATATTTCTCAACACCGTACTCGCACAGCACCTGATAAACTTTCTCAAGCCGGTCGACGGCATTCTTCGACCGCTTATTGGAGGCAGCCCGTTTCGCCTCATGCAGAATCTCAGCGGTTCCGAACAAGTCACTCACCTTCAGAAGAAGTTCCTTATCCTTCCAGTCCACATGAATGCCTTCCAGCAGTTCTTCTGCGCCGAAATAATTCTTACCGGAGATCAATTCCCGCAGCTCCAACTCCGTCTCTTCATCCAGCCCGGCCTCCGCACAGATACCCTTGAAATATTCCAGATTCCCGATACTGATCTGGAAATCGGACAGTCCGGTATGATACAGGGACTCGATCATCATAGCGATCATCTCCGCATCTGCCTGTACAGACGCATCTCCGATCAGCTCCGCTCCCATCTGAGTTACTTCTTTTAATTTACCCTGCAGACTCGAAGTGTTGGTAAACGTGTTGCCGCGATAACAGAAACGGATCGGCACATCCTCGTCCATAAAATACTTCGCAGCACATCTGGCAATAGACGGCGTAAAGTCAGGCCGCAGCACAAGCGTATCCCCTTCCTTGTCAAAGAACTTATACAGCTCTCTGGACGGCGTGGTTCCCACTTCTTTGGAAAAGACATCGAAAAACTCAAAAGTCGGCGTCTGAATGTCCTGATAACCGTAACTTTTGATCTTATCCTGCAAAAGCTGTTCTACGATATTCTTCGCTGCCTTCTCGTCTCCGTAGATATCCCGTACGCCTTCCGGCGTATGTACTAATCTCTTACCCAACTTGCACCTCCATGTCTTCTCTCACACAAACCTCTGTCACTTTAATACTGCGCAGTGATAATTTGATAAATTCCGACCTTTTACACTATAAGATATTTAGAGCCGTCTGTCAATGTCATGATACATTATTCTCTATCTTCCAGATCTCTCTGCAGCGCATCCAGATACGGTACGAGAATACCGTGCTTTTTCGGCAGGACATAAGACGGATTCAGTTCTTCATAGCGGAAGCTCTTCCGTCCGCCTTCTTTGGCTCTGTCCCAGAAGAAACGCAGCATTTCATAGGGCAGGTAATAGAAGCTGTCCTTGTGCGTATAGTAGATCAGGAAAAAGGCAACCCCTTTTTGTTTCTCAAACTCACCCATAAACTTTACCTGGTGTTCATGGATATTCTGAAGCGCAAAGGTATCCGCCGCGCACTCCTTTGCATCGAAGCAGACCGGGATTCCCTGTACCACGCCAATGTAGTCCACCGTACTTTTCTGGTCGAAATAAGCAAGCGTGATATGGCGGCTCGTCTTGTCAATATTGATAGGGGTGATGGGGGTCGGCACCTTCTGGATCAGCGCCAGCCCGTTTTCCAGATATTTTTCATTTGTCCTGTTGATCAGATCTTCTAATGTAGAACCGCGCAGCCCGCGGGAATTCCAAGTCGCCATGCCGGCCCCTCCATTTGCAGTTATAGACTTTCGGAAGTCTCAGACGCCAAAAGGTTCCGAAAACCTGTTGTCATTTCTCTGAAACCGTCTCAAAGATCTTCGGAATATCTGCGTAGAAGGTCTTCCCGCTTACCGCCTCAAACGGTGCGCTCAGTTCCGGAAATACCACTTTATAAGCATGTAAAAGCTGTGATCTGACCTGATACTTCTTCTGATAGAGATCGTTCCATGCTCTGTCGCCGTACTTATAATCTCCAAGAAGCGGATGTCCGATACTGGCCAGATGGGCTCTGATCTGGTGAGATCTGCCAGTGAGAAGTTCCACTTCCAGCAAGGTTTTGTCCCGTTCTGTCCGCAGCGGCCTGTACTTTGTCTTAATATAGACATCCGTTGTGCCTTCAGATACAATGACTACCTTGTTATGTTTCTCATCCTTCTGCAGATAACCCTCGATCAACTGTTCTTCCGTCACCCGTCCCTTAACATAGAGTTGATAATATTTATGAAGGGTTCTGTCCTTCAGCAGTTCCCCCAGCAGCTGAGCCCCCGGAAGGGACTTGGCACAGAGCACGATACCGCTTGTATTGCGATCCAGACGGTTGCAGACGGATGGTCTGTATGCGGCAAGTCCTTCTCTTGTCACCGCCCCGCTGTGGAGCAGATGACCGATCAGCCACTCATTCAGGGACAGGTCTGTCTTCTCTGCTTTCTGAGACAGGATGCCGGCCGGTTTGTCTGCCAGGAGAATGTGTGTATCTTCATACAGAATCTTAATGCCCTTCAGCTTTTCGTAGGCACATCCATAATCCTCCCGTTCCGGTATACTCTTGCCCATAAACTTTGCTAATGTTTCTTCCGCAAAAAAAATCGACACGCTATCGCCAAACACAAGCTTTTCGCTGCCGTCTGCCTTTTTTCCATTTAAAATGATATTCTTCTTGCGCAGCATCTTATAAAGAAAGCTGCTCCCGGCTTCCGGTAAAAGCCTGTGCAGATATTTATCGAACCTTTGCCCGGCTTCCCTTTCCGTGATCGTCCTCTGAAACATAATATTTATCACTGCCTTTTAAGTTTTTGTTGCCGTCCTATATGGAAATAGAGTACAGCAGATCAACGATCTGACCCTGACTTTTACTCTCAACAGTATCTAAGTCCATAATCTGACCTAGTCGGTCAATATACTTATCCACATTGTCAAAGATCTTTACCGTAATATTCCTGATCCCTTCCTGGGAAAGCATCTGTTCCAGATGCTTCTCCGCCGCGTTACAGTCACATTTGGCCGTCTCTGTCATGCCACAGAGCACATTACCTTTAAGTGCCATATGGCTGATAGCATAATTCTTCTGATAAGAAGTAAAATACATATCATAGAAAGTCAGCAGTTTCGCATCATAAGCGCTGACCTTGTTCTCCAGAGCTTCGCTGCAGCCCTCCGCTTTCAGAAAGAGTATGAGATTCACCAGACTTTTGCAGGCCGGAAGACACCCCAGGACTGCTACGATCGTCAGAAGATTCCGATTGCTTCCGGTCGTCATATACCCCATGGCATACAGGCCTATACTGACCCCGAAAAAAAGCAGTGTTCTGACCGCCGCCATCATTCTGTGATTTCTGATATAGCCGTAGGAACCCTTTGCTACTAACCTATTTTTCATACTTCCCCATTCCTTCATCTTCCTTATATGGATTACGAGCAAGTTTTGTTCGCATATACATTATGTAAACTTATACAGCAGGTTCTGTACGCCCTGTGTTGCCAGATACAATGCCTTCATCGGTAAACCGCAGACCGAAACGGATTTTCCTCTTTTGCAGTCCATGACTGCTTTGGCGACCACACTTTCAGCCTCCATCATCGCCATCTTTTTGTGACGGCTCATATTGGATGCTTCCCCGTATGCGCTTGCAAGAAAAGGTGTATTCACCGGCCCAGGGCAGACTGCCATGACACGGATCCCGCGCTCCGCCAACTCTTTGTTCAAGGCTCTGCTTAAGGAATACACATAAGCTTTGGATGCGGCATAGACTGCAAAAGCCGCCTGAGGTACGAATGCCGCCCCCGATGCCAGCTGTATGATCTTGCTGCCTCTGCGCATATAGGGCAGGCAGAGTTTGGTCATCCTGGTCAGCGCCACGATATTGAGCTGCACCATATCCGATACCGCCGCATCGCTCTGCTGCATGAATTTACCATGATTCCCTGTACCGGCACAATTGACCAGCACAGTGATCTTAGGATTGCTGATGGCAAGAATCTCGGCAAACTGGTCCATTGCACTGTCCAGAGTCACATCCATGGCAATTATCTGCGTTTTATGCCGCAGAGAACGGGCCAACTCTTCCATCGGCTCCCGCCTGCGTGCCAAAAGCCAGATTTCATCTGTTTTATGTAAACTACTGTCCAACTGCCGCGCAAATTCCATTCCCATTCCGGAGGATGCGCCTGTGATAATTGCAATATTCATAATCTTTCTCCCTCGTGTATACCTTTATCGATCGAAGATACCAGACAGCCCTATTCGCAGGATCTTCATCTGTATATTATATCCACTTACATCCACAACATCAATACATTGTGATACATTCACCCCTTCTTATGATGCACATTCCTAATGGTCCTTTTCTTCCCGGTCTTTACTTTATTCGGTCTACTTAAGCTCCTACTGTTATTCTGCCTTGTCTCCGCTTTGCCGCCTTTATCCCGCTGATTGTTGCGCGGCCTGATCAGGCACTTTTTGTCAAACCCTATCAAATCTTCACGGCCACCTTTGATCAGCGCTTCCTTCACCAGTTCATAGTTGTTCGGATTACGATACTGGATCAGAGCCCGCTGCATAGCCTTCTCATGGGGATTACGACAGACATACACCTTCTGACCGTCTCTCGGGTCGATCCCAGTATAGTACATGACCGTTGACACCGTTGACGGCGTCGGGTAGAAATCCTGCACCTGCTCCGGCATATATCCAAGATCCCTCAGATATTCTGCCAGTTCAATGGCCTCTTTCAAGGTGGATCCCGGATGGGAGGACATCAGATACGGCACCAGGAACTGCTTCTTCCCAAGCTGGTCATTAAGCTTGTAATATTTCCTGACGAATCGTTCATAGACCGATTTCTGCGGTTTCCCCATCTTCTGAAGCACCGCGTCCGAAATATGTTCCGGCGCTACCTTGAGCTGTCCACTGACATGGTGCTCCACCAGTTCCCGGAAGAAAGAGTCGTCCCGGTCCGCCATCAGATAATCAAAACGGATACCTGAGCGGACAAAGACCTTCTTCACCCCAGGCAGTGCCCGCAGCCTGCGCAGCAATGACAGATAATCGGAATGGTCAACTTCCAGATTCGGACAGGGTTCCGGGAAAAGGCACTGTCTGTGTTTGCAGACTCCTTGTGTCATCTGTTTCTGGCAGGAAGGCCGCCTGAAATTGGCCGTGGGACCGCCCACATCGTGAATATATCCCTTAAAATCTTTCTCCCGGATCATCCCCTCCGCTTCCCGCAGAATGGACTCATGGCTTCTGACCTGTACCGTCCGTCCCTGATGAAACGTCAGAGCGCAGAAATTACAGCCGCCGAAACATCCTCTGTTGCTGGCAAGGGAAAACTTGATCTCCGAGATCGCCGGCACACCGCCAGCCTCTTCATAGGACGGATGGTAAGTGCGCATATAGGGCAGGTCATAGACTGCATCCATCTCCTGCGTCGTCAGCGGCGGCTGCGGCGGATTCTGTACGACAAAGACACCGTGCGGATACTCCTCGATCAGCGTCTTGCCGATGCATGGATCGGTGTTGCAGTACTGTATCTGAAAACTCTCCGCATATCTGTGCGGCGCTGCTTTCATTTCTTCATAGGAGGGCAGCCGAATGGCATCATAAATTCCCGTGCTGTCTTTCGTCTTATAGACCGTCCCCGGAATAAAGGTGATGTCCTTCACCGCAATGCCGCCGGCCAGCGCATCCGCGATCTCCACGATCGATTTCTCCCCCATGCCGTAAGAGATCAGATCCGCCTGACTGTCCAGAAGGATGGAACGCTTGAAACTGTCTGACCAGTAATCATAGTGAGCCATGCGGCGCAGACTGGCTTCGATACCACCGATGATCACCGGCACATCTTTATATACCCTGCGGATCAGATTGCCATAGACTACTGTGGCGTGATCCGGCCTCTTATAGGGCACGCCGCCCGGTGTATAAGCATCTGTCTGACGATGTTTTCCGGACACGAAATAATGGTTCACCATGGAATCCATATTGCCACCGGAGATCAGAAACCCGAGTTTGGGCTTGCCCAGAACCGTAATGCTGCTCTCATCCTTCCAGTCGGGCTGCGAGATAATGCCTACCCTGTATCCATTCGCCTCCAAAACCCTGCTGATGATGGCATGCCCGAAGGAAGGATGATCCACATAGGCATCCCCGATCACATAGACGAAATCCAGTTGATCTATGCCCTGTCTCTCCATATCCTCTTGCGAAATCGGTAAAAAATCCATTCCATGTACTCCTGTATACTTAGTATTGTCTTAAAACAAAGCAGCCTATCTTTCTCTTCTTACGTCTCCTCACTGATGCTGCCCAAAGCCGCCATTAAGCGTGCCGTCTTCGATCAGTTCCGTAAACTCACGGGTATAATAGTCCGCCAGCATTTTCTTCTCTTCTTCCTGATATTCCGAATACTTGTCATAGACGGCGCACACCTTCATTCCCGCGGTCTTTCCCGCCTGAATGCCATGGACGATATCCTCGAAAACAAGGCAGTGTGCAGGATCCACCTTAAGATGTTTCGCCGCTGCCAGATAGATATCGGGAGCCGGTTTCCCCTTCGCCACATCACAGCCCGTTACAATGCAGGAAAAAAAGCGCTCCAGATGATGCACCGCAACGATATTCTCCACCAGCTCCCTCGAATTACTGGTGGCGATCCCCATCTTGATGCCCTGCCTTCTGCAATACTGCAATAACTCCCGCACTCCCTTTTTCAGAGGGACTTCGTGCGTATATTTGTCCCAGGCCATACGGTTCCAATCAGCCTTGATCGTCTCTAAGGAATCCGGAAGCCGGAAGCGTTCCTTAAAGTAAACCGCCGTCTCGGTAAAACTTCTCCCACCAATGGATGCCTGCAGATCCTCCGGCATAGCGATACCGCGTCTTCCCAGATATTCTATATCAACACTTTTCCATACCCACATGGAATCCACCATGGAGCCATCCAGATCAAAGATGACTGCTTCTATCATATTTCAAACTCTCCACTTCTTCTTTAGTCAGTCTGCGGAAGGCACCCCTGGGCAGCGTCTCTTCCAAGACCAGCGGGCCCATCCGAATCCTTTTCAGATAGACCACCTCATTCCCCACTGCATGCAGCATACGTTTCACCTGATGAAACTTACCCTCGGTGATCGTCAATGTGATCTTCTTATCTTCCAGTATCTGTACCACTGCCGGTTCAAGGGGCTTCTTCTCTCCGATATCCACACCCTGGTCCAGCATCTGTCTCTGCTTCCCGTCAAAAGGACGGGCCAGATGACATTCATATTCCTTCTCCACATGCCTGTTTGGCGCCAACAGCTCATGAGCCAGTGCACCGTCATTTGTGATCAGCAAAAGCCCCTCTGTGTCCTTGTCCAGTCTCCCTACCGGAAAAAGATCCTTCCGCGTCTTATCTACGATCAGGTCAAGAACCGTGCGGGCCTGCCGGTCCCTCGTGGCGGACACCACACCTGCCGGTTTATGCAGCAGATAATAAACATATCCTTCGTAGATACAGGGCTGTCCTTTATAAGAAATGCTGTCCTCTTCCGCCTGAACCTGCTCTTCCGGACGAAGGACCAACACCCCGTTGACCGATACCAGCCCCGCCTTGATATCCTTTTTCACCTGGCTTCTTGTGCCAAGATTCAATTCACATAAATATTTATCCAAACGCATCCTGATCCCATCCACCTGTTCCGGCATCTGCACCGCGCAGCACGGCTGATGCAGAATTACATCTCTATCTGCAGCTGTTGCCTTCCAATGACAAAGACATACAACCTGTTAATAATCACGCACGCCTCAGAATATAAATAAAGTAAGCTTTCCTGAACAAGGAACATCCACCATGAAAAAGAAAGATACCCTATATCAGCTCCTGTTCACTGCGCTCTCCCTCTATCTGATCTTCCTGATGCTCCGTTATCCGGCGCTTGCTCTCGAATATGCTTCCAAAGGACTGCAGCTCTGGTTTACCAAAATGGTGCCCACCCTCCTGCCCTTTATGATCCTCTCGGGGATCATGATCCGTATGAACCTGACAGAAAGCTTCGTACGTCTACTCCACCCGCTCCTGCATCAGCTGTTCGGGACTTCCAGAAACGGTTCCTACACGATCGTCATGGGCTTTTTGTGCGGCTTCCCAATGGGGGCGCGAATCGTGGGAGAACTCTACGAACATCATAGATTGTCCCGAGAAGAAAGCACATATCTGCTGTACTTCTGCAATAATATCGGGCCC
Organism: uncultured Lachnospiraceae bacterium; assembly: GCA_947175055.1. Taxonomy (GTDB): domain Bacteria; phylum Bacillota; class Clostridia; order Lachnospirales; family Lachnospiraceae; genus UBA3282. The sequence goes on from CAMWLJ010000005.1 coordinate 15,928, forward strand.
ATCTATTTCTTAAGCTATGTAGTCCCCACCCTTGGCATCGACCGGCCACTTGGGCCGTTTCTGCTCATGTATGGCATACCGTTGTTCTATGGCTTTCTACTTATGCGTATCGTGCCATTGTTATCCCATCTGTGCCGTTCACACGGGAAACGCACTACAAGTCCATACAACCTGTTTTCAGAGAGCTGTTCCGATCCTGCCAAAAGATCTGATTCCCTTTTGGCGGCCATCGATGCCTCCGTACTATCAGGCTTGATCGGCATCGCCAAGCTGGGTGGCTATATGATCTTCTTTAATTTACTGAATATCGTGTTTCAACCCTTTCATCATGTTAACATACAGATCCTGAATGTATACAGGTGTCTTCTGGAAATCACCAGTGGTATTGACTATTCTGGTCGGTCAATCTACTATGCCGTCCTTATTCTTCTTCCTTTTGGCGGCTTTTCCTGTATCGCCCAAACCTACAGTATGATCCGACAGACCGATCTTTCCGTCCGCCCTTATGTCTTCCACAAAACAGTGCAAACGGCTGTCACAGCGGTGATTTACCTGTTTCTGTATTTACGATGAACTGTCACGCCTGCGCTTTCTTCTCCTGCGTCTTTTGCTTCTTCTGCGTCTGTGTCTTCCACGCAGAATCATTGCCATGGAAACTGCCATACCTAAGATCAGCAGTGCGCATACGATACACACGGCAATGAGGAATCCATCATACATGCGTTCTTCTCTACCGTCCGTTTCCGGTTCTCCTGCTCTGTCTTCTATAGGACGTACATCCCCGGAAGCACTTTCCAGCGCTTCTTTCTCTGCCAGCTGCGCAGCGATCTCTTCCGGCGTCTTATAATCCATAGCCGGCAGGGATACCATATTGCTGGCAGTATATAGATCGTAGCCGTTATAACTGTTCACCACGATACGAGGCACCACCCGGGGAGGCACCTGCATGGTAAAGTGGAATGTATCGGAGGACCGATCCGGCCACCTTAAGAGCTCGGAGAAAGTCTCTCCGCCGTCATAACTGTATGCATAATACAGCATACCGCTGTCCCTGTCCGCTGCAGACACCTGCACCGTCACTTCACCGTTATCTGCATTCTGTTCCAATACCTCAATGATACAGAATTCCGGTTCCGTACTGTCAGGCGCCACCAGATCCGCTGGTACATCCACTACCACATTTTGGTAGCCGCTGTAGTCTACTCCCAATTCCTCAGAACTGAGATTAAAGTATTTCGCGACGGCAGTAGCATCCAGCCTGCCGAAAGCTTTCAATTTATCATCATGATCATAGAACGGTTTATCATTATCCTGATCCAAATGGCAGTGTTCTATCAATACACAGGGAATATCCCGTTCCGTGGCATGACGGATGATCCCATAATAATCGAGTCCCGTACTGCCAAGTCTTGTCTTGATACCTCTGGAATATAGCCCCAGTTCCTGCAGCAGCTCCATCTCAACGCTGGCAAACGCATATCCCTTACTATAGTTCTCCCCAAACGCCGATACCCAGCACTCAGCCCCGAACAGCGTATGATGCTCCGACAGGTTAAAGTGCAGACAGAACAGGAAATCCGCATCAACACTCTTGGCATATTCGCATCGCTCCTCTAAGGAGAGTTCCTGATCGCCGTTTCTGGTCAGATATACGCTGACACCTTCATACTTTTCCAACTCCTCTTTCATGGCTTCGGCCACGACTATAGTCATCTCTTTCTCGGTGTAATCCTCGTATTCGCCGCCCAGGTTCTCCCCGCCATGCCCCGGATCTATCACGATCCGCAGCGTATCGTAAACATCCTTCTCCGCGGCACATACGATCATCTTCCCAGCGTCGGCACCGCTGACAATACTGTGCAACTTATCGAAAAAAACAATACCGCAGACTATCATCATGCCTGTCAAGATACCAACTGTCAATAACCGCACGATCATCATTAAACTTCTCACCATTGTTGTTATATTCCTGTTCACTTCCTATTCTATTCCCGCAGGCAACGAGTCAAAGACTACGTATGTCCGGCCCTATAAGGAAAAAAAGAGCCTGCCTAATGGCAAACTCTGTTATTCAAGCCAACCCCTATGGCTTTACATCAAATTCAGTTCAGCCGGTTCACTTTCACCCTCAGCTTCTTTCAACATCTGCTCTACCTCGATCGGACGCAGTTCAGCGCGATTTGCCTTAACGGTTTCATTATAACCGCTGATCGTATTATAGAAACTCTCATAGTGTTCTGTCGTCGTTGCCAGAGTCGCCGTCATGGCATTTTCCAGATTGGCCAGCATCTCGTCAAGATACTGCATGGCAGATGTCCGGACACCATTGGCCTCCAAAGTTGCATTATTAAGAATCTCCTGCGCCTGCATCGTAGCCATCCGCACTACTTCATTGGCCTGTGCGTAAGCCTGCTGCATGATCTCATGCTCATTGATCAACTCCGTAGTCTGCACCGTTGCATCTTTGATCAATGCCTCCGCCTTAGTACGTGCATCATTCAAAATGGCTTCCTTATTGGTGATGATCTTCTGATAACGCTTGATCTCATCCGGTGTCTTCATGCGAAGCTCCCGTAAGAGTTCATCAATCTCTTCTTTATTCACGATTATGTTCGTCTTAGACAAGGGCTGATATTTACAGCCATCAATGTAATCTTCAATCTCATCGATAAGTTGTTCAATTTTACTACTCATCTTTATCCCCATTCCTGAATATTCTGTAAGGTTTGGTCTTCTATCTCAGCTTAATTCTGACTTTACACCCCGGCAGGCTGGGTGTATTCCCTTCTTGACCCTTCCTTATTTCACGTGCCCATATTTCTCATAGATCAATTTAGCGACAAATTCCGGCACACATTGAGAAATATCACCATTAAAGCTGGCGAATTCCCTGACTGTGGAAGAACTCAAGTATGCATATTCCAAACTGGTGGTCAGAAACATCGTGTCCAGATCACCACCTGAAAATTTCCTGTTAGTCTGTGCAATCTGCAGCTCGTATTCAAAATCCGTGATCGCCCGCAATCCTCTGATCGCTACATGGATATCCTTCTTCCTGGCATAATCGATCAGCAGGCCACTGAAGGAATCTACCACCACATTAGGCATATCCTTAGTCGCTTCCTCTAACATCTTAACACGTTCTTCCACAGAAAACAATGGAGTCTTTGTTTTATTATTCAACACGCTCACCGTTAATTCATCAAAAATTTCGGCTGCACGCCTGATAATATCCAAATGCCCAAAAGTAACAGGATCAAAACTTCCTGGATAGATTGCTGCTTTCATAATACTCTCCCCTTTATCACGATATCCCCTTTGGGATTCCCGGAAATACTTCCTACTTTTGGCATTATAAATCACTTTTTCCAAAATGTCTTTACTTTTTTAAAAAATTCTGCAAAACACATGCTTGTTCGTCTTATAACATTTCTCCTTCTCCACTATAAATCCCAGATCCTTCACATAAGAAAAATCACTGTCAAGCGCCGCTTCTATCACGATCAGCGTATTCTCCGTCACATACGGAAGCGTCCGCAGCATCTGCAACACCTGCTGTTCATATGTGCTATGATAAGGCGGATCCATAAAGATCACATCCACGTCTTTCTCGTGGATCCCCGGCAGCGCACTCAAGACGTCCTGCCGCAGTACCGTCGCCCGAGCCGTGAACCTGGTAAACTGCAGATTCTCCGTGATGCAGGCCACCGCATTCCTGTTGTTCTCCACAAAATAGGAATGTCTTGCCCCGCGGCTTAACGCTTCAATTCCGATACCGCCGCTCCCGCTGTACAGATCTAAGAATACGGCATCCGGCAGATAGGGCTGCAGCATATTAAATAATGTCTCTTTTATCCTGTCCGTAGTCGGCCTGGTATCCATTCCCTCCGGTGTCTTCAGACGCAGGCTTCTGGCCGTCCCCGCTATCACTCTCATAGTTTCCTCCATTCCGGTCTATTCTCTATTCCCTGTCAAATCCTGATCTTTACTCCCTTACCGTCGCGTTTCCCCAACTTGATCTTATTCAGTTCGATTTCCTTTCCGCCATACTCGATCGTCTGCTCCACTGCATTGCGGGTATAATAAACTGCTTCCAGGCTGTCTTTTGCCCCAAGCTTCATGCCGCGGACGCCGATGGCACCTTTCTTTTTCTCCGGTATCTCCTCCACCGGAAACCGCAGGAAATACCCGTCCGCTGACTGCAGGACGATATTGCGCTGTTCTTTCAATGTCACAACGCTCACCACTTCATCCTCGTCCGCCAGCTTTGTGGCCGCCACCGTCCGCTTGGCAACATCAAATTCTCCGCCGTCCACCACCTTTAGCATGGCCTGCCTGGTAGCAAAGATGACCCGGTAAAGATTCAAGTCACTCTGGCTGGCAGCATAGAGGATAGTCTCCTTTGAAGAATCAAAATTACTGACATTATCCACCGGCACACCCTTGTCGCGAAACTTGCCCATAGGCAGATCCATCACTTTCAGAGTATGCAGCTGTCCGGTATTCGTAAACAGGCATACCTTACCCGTATTCTTGCAGACAAAGGCATACTTGTTCTCGCTGTCCGCCGCCTCCTTGTTTCTCTCATAGGTGGCCGTATCGATTGTCCTGGCGTAACCGAAACGGTCCATCAGGAAGACGATATCCATCTCTTCCACCTTCTTCTCCACATAGACTGCCTCGCTGGCCTGTGTGATCACCGTTCTGCGGCTCCGTCTGTATTCTTCCCGGATCTCATCCAATTCATTGATGATGACCTGGGCCATGGAATCCCTTCGGGCCAGGATATCTTCGTAACGGTAGATATTAGCCATGGTATCCTCATGCTCGTTGATCAGCTCCTCGATCTCCAGTCCGATCAGCTTATAGAGCCGCATATCCAGAATGGCATTTGCCTGTTTCTCGGTGAACATCAGCTGCGCGGCCATGATCTTGGATTCCTTGGACTTAAATTTGATACCGTCGATCTTGCCCTCGATCAGGCAGGCCTTCGCCATCGCCCTGTCTTTGGAGCCCCGCAGGATCTCGATGATTAGATCGATCACATTGCAGGCCTTGATCAGTCCCTCCTGTATCTCCTTGCGTTCCAGCTCTTTCGCCAGAAGATTCGTGTATTTTCTAGTCGTCACCTCGAACTGGAATTTAACGTTCTCCTTAAGGATCTGTTTTAACCCCATGGTCTCCGGTCTGCCATCGGCGATGGCCAGCATATTGACACCGAAGGTATCTTCCAGCCGGGTCTTCTTATACAGCAGATTCTTGAAGTTCTCCACATCTGCGTCCTTGCGCAGTTCAATGACGATGCGGATGCCCTCCTTGGAGGACTGGTTGGTGATATCCACGATATCCTGTGTCTTCTTGGTCTCTGCCAGAGCCGCCACATCCATCAGAAACTTGCCGATCCCTGCGCCGATCATGGTATAGGGGATCTCCGTGATCACCAGATTGGTCTTGCCGCCTTTGGCCTTCTCAATCTCCACCTTACCGCGGATCTTGATCTTGCCCGTTCCGCTCTCGTAGATTTCCAGCAGTTCGTCTTCATTGATGACAATGCCGCCAGTGGGAAAATCCGGGCCTTTGACATAGCGCATCAGTTCCCTGGTGGTAATATTCTCGTCCAGCATATAGGCCTTTACAGCTTCGATCACCTCTGCCAGATTGTGAGGCGGGATGCTGGTGGCCATGCCGACCGCGATACCCTCGGATCCGTTGATGAGCAGGTTGGGAATCTTCACCGGCAATACACTAGGCTCCCGCTCTGTGGCATCGAAGTTGGGCAGGAAATCCACCACGTCCTTATCCAGGTCGGATAAAAACGCCTCCTGCGTGATCTTCTCCAGTCTGGCTTCCGTGTAACGCATGGCCGCGGCGCCGTCCCCCTCGATATTTCCGAAGTTGCCGTGTCCGTCGATCAGGGGAAGCCCCTTCTTGAAATCCTGAGACATGACCACCAACGCCTCATAGATCGAACTGTCGCCGTGGGGATGGTACTTACCCATGGTATCGCCCACGATACGCGCTGATTTACGGTAGGGCCTGTCGTAGCGGATTCCCAGCTCATACATATCATACAACGTTCTTCTCTGTACCGGTTTCAGACCGTCCCGCACATCCGGCAGCGCCCTGGCGACGATCACGCTCATGGCATAGTCGATAAATGACTTCTGCATGACCTCAGAATATTCTGTCTTGATGATTCTGTCGTTTCTATCATTCACACTCATATTATCTTTCATTCTTGCCTCCACTCCGAAGCGTTTTACGCTGAGGACGCGAGCAGAATTCAGGAGTTTTCCGAAGGAATACTCCGATTTTGCTCTGCGATCAACTTAAATTTGTGCCAAACCTTCACAAATTCTTGGATCAGATATCCAGTTCCGCATCCTGGGCGTGCCGGTAGATAAACTCCTTACGGGGCAGTACCTCCGTCCCCATCAGCATCTCTGTCACTTCTGTAGCCATACGGGCGTCCTCGATCTCCACCTGTTTAAGCAGCCTGGTATCCGGATCCAAGGTAGTCTCCCACAGCTGTTCGGCGTCCATCTCACCCAGACCTTTATATCTCTGCAGGGTAAAAGGCCCTTTATGCCGCTTCCGATACTTCTCCAGTGCCTTATCATCATAAAGGTATTCTTCCGCCCCCTTTGAGGGCATGACCTTATATAACGGCGGCATGGCGATATATACATGTCCTTCATAGATCAATTCCGGCATAAACCGGTAGAACAATGTCAAAAGCAAGGTGGAGATGTGCTCTCCGTCCACGTCCGCATCGGCCATGATGATGATCTTGTCATAACGCAGCCTGCTGATATCAAAGTCATTGCCGTACCCTTCCGAAAAACCGCAGCCGAAGGCGTTGATCATAGTCTTGATCTCCGCGTTGGCAAGAATCTTATCGATACTTGCCTTCTCCACATTTAAGATCTTACCGCGGATGGGCAGGATTGCCTGGAACATACGGTTACGTGCAGTCTTGGCGCTGCCGCCTGCCGAATCTCCCTCCACGATAAAAATCTCACACTTGGAGGCGTCTCTGGACTCACAGTTAGCCAGCTTGCCGTTAGAATCAAAAGAGAACTTCTGTTTAGTCAGAAGATTGGTCTTCGCCTTCTCTTCCGTCTTCCGGATTTTCGCCGCCTTCTCCGCACAGCCGATAATACTCTTCAAAGTTTCCAGATTGCGGTCAAAGAACCGCACGATCTCCTCCCCCGTCACCTTACTCACGATCTTCGCCGCATCCTGGTTATCCAGCTTGGTCTTTGTCTGTCCTTCAAACCGGGGATCCGGGTGCTTGATGGACACTACGGCGGTCATGCCGTTACGCACATCCGCACCGGTAAAATTAACGTCCTTTTCTTTTAAGATATTTAAACCTCTGGCATAGGTATTGATCACGTTGGTAAACATGGTCTTAAATCCGGTCAGATGAGTACCGCCTTCTGCATTGTAGATATTGTTGCAGAATCCCAGCACATTTTCGTGGAATTCATTCACGTACTGTAAGGCTACCTCCACTGTGATCCCTTCTGATTCCCCTTTGTAATAGATCACATCATGGATGGCTTCCTTGGACTTGTTCATATCCTTTATAAAACCGATAATACCCTCCGGCTCATGGTACTCAATATGTTCGATCTCCTCTTTGCGTTTATCCTCATAAACGATCGTCAGAGCCGGGTTCAGATAAGCAGTCTCATGCAGACGGCTCTTGACCTCATCTTCCTTAAACCGTGTCCTGTCAAATATGGTATCGTCCGGCAGAAAATTTATAGTAGTCCCGGATTCCTTCGTCTTTCCCACCACTGGAAGGAGACCTTCATGCAGCTCCAGGGTTGGGATACCGCGCTCATACCGGTCTTCATAGATATAGCCGCCTGTCTTCACCGTCACATGCATATGTGCCGACAGGGCATTTACAACGGAAGAACCCACCCCGTGCAGACCGCCGCTTGTCTTATAGGCATCATTGTCAAACTTACCACCCGCATGAAGTGTGGTAAAGACAAGCCGCTCCGCACTGATGCCTTTCTCATGCATTCCGACCGGGATTCCCCGTCCGTCGTCTGACACCGTGGCCGATCCGTCCGCCTCTAACGTCACATGTATGGTAGAACAGAATCCTGCCAGATGCTCATCCACTGCGTTATCCATGATCTCATAGATCAGATGATTCAATCCTTTCGTGGAAACACTGCCGATATACATGCCTGGCCGAACGCGCACCGCTTCCAATCCTTCCAAAACGGTGATACTGGACGCATCATATGTGTTTGCTGTATTTGTCTTCGCCATATTGTCATACACCTCTTGTTTCTCTTCTCATTCATTGTACTGAACCATATCCTCCGGCAGATATTCCCGGATCATTTCTTCCAATCTCTTGTGATCGATAGGTTTCGACAGATAATCTGTAAAACCCTCTTCGAGATATTTCTCTCTTGCTCCTATGACCGCATTCGCCGTAAGTGCGATAACGACTGGCGCATTCTGTCGAAAACGTTCCGTCTCCTGCATCCTGTGCAGCGTCTCCACACCGTCCATCACAGGCATCATATGATCCAGCAAAATGATATCATAATCGTTTTTGCTAAATTTATCAAGACATTCCTGTCCGCTGATCGCAGAATCAAACTGAACCTTTATTCTCTTTAGCAGTCCTTTGGCCACTGTAATGTTGACACGGTTATCATCCACTGCCAGGATCCTGGCTGCCGGTGCGATGAATTTCTCGCGGGAATGCTCCCGCTCCGCGAACCGGCGAAGTCTCTCTTTATAGTCTCCAAGCAGCTCCGGTCCGGCAACTCTCTGCGGTACGGTAAAGGTAAAGACACTGCCCTCACCGTATACACTCTCAACGCGCAGGCTGCCGTTCATCCTGTCGATCAGATTCATCGTGATGCTCAGGCCCAGCCCCGTACCCTCTACATGTTCATTCTTCAATCTGTCCAATCTGACAAAAGGCTCAAACAATACGGAAAGCTTATCCGCCTCAATGCCGATACCGGTATCCGACACTGTGACCTGCAAGTCGATATTATTTTTATCTTTATCCGTAAAATCTATCTTAAGTGTGACCTGACCCTCTCTCGTATACTTTAACGAATTAGTCAGAAAATTAATGATACACTGCTTGATCCGCTGCTCATCCCCGTAAAGCATCTCCGGCAACATCGGATCTGCCTGAATATGTAAGGCAAGACTGCTTTCTTCCGCCCGCATGGTCATCATATTCTCAATATCGGTCAGCATCTTCCCCAGATGATAGTTCTTCTCCACAATCTCCATCTGTCCGGATTCTATTTTGGAAAGATCCAAAATATCATTGATGATAGAGAGCAGTATCTTACCTGCATTCTGGATATTCAAGGCATAATCCTTGATAGAATCGGAACAACTCTCCCGCAGGATCATTTCATTCATCCCCAGCACCGCATTGATCGGCGTTCGTATCTCATGAGACATGTGGGCTAAGAAAACGCTTTTGGCTGTATTGGCACGCTCCGCTTCCTCTTTCAGGCTGATCAGCTGCTGCGTGTACAGATGTCCTTCCGTCCTGTCGCTGATCCGATAGATCGTACCTGCCCGACGGTGATTATCATCAAAGATATCGCTCAATTCCCACTGGTAATATTTATTTCTTACCGTAAATCCTTCCTGATTCTTCTCCAAAAAATCAAATACCGTCTCTTCAATGTCCCGTCGGTCTTTCCAGTCAACTTCCGGAAAGATTCTCGATATTTCCCTGTTTAAATAAATAACCTCCCCATGGCGGTCAATGACAAGAATGCCTTCCCTGATATTATCGATCACCCGGTCCTTGGCCGTCTTGACCGTATCAAACAGACGATATTTGTACATGACAAATACAAGAAAACACTCTGTGATCATCATAGACATGGGATAAGGATCGTAATAGCCGAACGCTCCTGACATTCTAAGGAACCACAGGCAGATCGGATTCAGGGCAGCCAGACAGAGCAGGTACAGCTCAGGCCGTTTCTCTCCCCGGTGCTCCAACGCCGACTGCAGCACGATAAAAGTGATCAGGATGCCGAGGATCATCGTTGTCACGACCCACCAGTAATAGACAGGTCCCGGTACGATGGACCACAGATAATATCCGTTCTGCGCGACACGTTCCACTTTCCTGTAAAAGATCGTATTATGATCGATCGTAAATACAACGATCAGGATAAAAAGATGATCCACCGCATAAAATCGCTTGATCATCCTGACATGCCAATCTTTCAGATGCGTACTGTACAGACATGAAAAATACAGAAAACTGAGCAGTCCCATTGTAGTGCCGATATATTCGACCTTGATCGAAAGCCGTGCCGCCTCCTCACTGATACTCTGCAATTCCAGGAAATATCCTGTCATGTCCAGAAAGGTACAGATTGTCCCCACCAGCAGGATCTTCTGCTGTACGGAAGGTCTGGCCATCCCCACAAACAAGATCATGGCAAAGCAGATCAGCACGCCGATCCCATGTATTATTATGATCACTCCCATAAGAAAACCCCATTATATATCTACCTAATTATTTTCATTCACTTCATACAGATATTCCCGGCCCCGCTTCCCGGCCCGCGAAAGCAGCTGCATATAAGTAAGCAGCGGCAGCGCACTTCCTGACAGGTCCCGGTGTATCCCGGCGGCCTTCGCAAACTCCTTTACCGTAAAAGGCTCTTCCAATTCATAGGGCACAAGCTGCAGAAAATCCTCCACACGCTCCATCCGCACCTCATCAAATAAAGCTACCGGCATTCGGTCATAACGGCTCGATCCCCGCTTCTTATTCTTGCTCCATCCGTTTAACAGCCGATACTCGTCTATGTCCAGCAGTGGAAAAGCAAAAGACAGATTGGGATGTCCCAGAAACTGTTTGATCTTATACAGTTCCGGAAACGCGTGATATACATTACCCGTGACCGGAGACTTGTGCCTCTTCGATAATTCTCCCGTCTCCTCCTCCATCCAGATCACCCATTTATGGTGCGGAATCGGATAGACCACCGTCACAGGATACAACGGCAAAAATACCGCCAGCTTCGGACGAAGTCTGTTGAAATTGCCGTTCTGAATCTCTATGATCCGCTCTCCCGTATAAATATCCGCTATGTATCCCTCGATAGGCACCTCATGGTAGTCTTCATTCGGTTCATAATACAGCTTCATCACCGCATGTACCGTCTTCTCCTGCAGCGTACCGAACCCATGGGGATCATTCTGTTTTAAGAGTACTTTGAGCTTCGCCTGCTCGAAGGCTTCCTGGTTTAGTGTGTTCACAGCCGTTGTTCCTTACTGTCACGAGTGAATTTGTCAGACCGTCTGTATAAAAGCTTGCGAATGTCGTAACTTTTATTAGTATAACAAAAAATCCGGCATCGAACAAGCGTTTTGTTTCGACAAGTATATCGAGTTCTTTTGGAAAAGACATGTCCGTGAGAAAGTTCAGATCTTCGTTCTATAGGTTTTGTTCCACAAAATGTCTGTCATAAAGATTCCAGTACTTTTGATATATTCTTTCTTCGTTCCCTTACCAAATATCGAAAGGTCACTGTTTTTATTTCAGTATATCTTTTTCTCCCGCCAAAAGCAACTACTATCATAAGATCGCAGTTTCTCCTGACGTACGAAAGATACCGTTCGCGATGCCCTGCAACGCGCGGGCAAAAAAGAAGAGCTGACAACACCGTTGGTTTCAGCTCAGTAATTCCTTACAGTTTCTTCACATTCCGGTCGCCATACAGGATCCGCTCCTGATCTGACGCACTTAAAGACGTGAATCTGCCGGTCCGGTCGTAATAGGTCAACAGGGAAGAATTTTTGGCGATGGTCCGCTGCCCGTCCTCTGTCAGCAGACTGATCACCTGATCCAGATTTCCGGAACGCAGATATTTCTGAATCTCCTTATCTTTCTCTATCCTCCCGGACAATACTTCCTCTGGCAATTCCGCAGCTGCTTTTACCGTCTCATCAGATAAGGCATCCTGATTCATCTCCAGATACTCTTCCGATAAGCGATCCGTCTCTTCCAGCGGCGCTTCTTCCGCAGACAGCACCGTCTCCTCCGGTACGGGATCATTCCATACTCTGTCAAGAAGTCCCTTGAAAGACTGGACAAACATGGCAAACCAAGAACGGACAGTGCGAAACAAGTCCGCAAAGGTATCCTTCTGCGCCGATGCTTCCTTCTCCGGCCCGTTTCCGGACAGCTCCAATTTAACACCGCTCTGCATTACCGTGCGGGATCTGTTCCCGGCCAGATTTTTATCCAGCCCTTCTTTGGAAACCTTCTCTTTGTTCTCGTCTTCTTCTTTCTTGTCATCGGCACGCTGATAGTCCAGGCTGAATTTCTCACCGTTGCTGTTCGTATCCGCTGCCGTAGGCATATTTAATTTTTTGTAATCATAATAATCGTTGTCACTGACTCTATTTATCATGGTATCTTTCTTTCCGTGGTGAACATACTGTGCGCGCATCCTGTAAACACGATCTGCTCTTTTTCATCTTTTGTATAAGTATATCCTGTTCCACCCCGGAAAGCAACTACTATCAGTTTCTGGCTCTGTAAAACCCGCCCCTTAAGCTTGGATCATATTCTCCAGTTCCTCCATGATATGTATCAGATCTCGTAAAGTTCCTTTCTGCGCGATCTCCGCACGTAAATATTTCATCACTTCATAATAACCTATCCTGTCCGGCACCAGTCCGTCTAATGTGCCCGGATACTGTTCCTGCAGATTATCCAGCAGGCTTTTTACGATCTGCTTATTTAAGATTCTGTCATAATGCTCTCTGCACAATCTGACGGTCTCGTCAATGATCGCGTAAAATGTATGCTCATCTGACTCCACATATTCTTTTTGCAGTAACACCTGGTCATAGGATGTGATACAGACTTCCTTCTCCGATAAGTGCAGGGAATCCCGAATCCTAAGGATTGGCAGTAGCATTCCTGTCTCTGCGGCGAGTTTCTTTCGGCATTCGTTCACATGATCGGTTTTTAAGCCTTCTGTGATACAGGAGATCAATCCGACTCCCACTTCGATACGAAGGGGTTCCGCGATCAGGTTCTGCTTGATCTCCCGTTCTACCACGGTATTCTCATTTTCACACAAAGGCACGCTTTCCATGCCGAGTAAAGAATCCGCCCGTACCTTCAACAAGCGACAAATTTCCGCAACGAGGGTAACATCAGGAAGACTGTAACCCCTCTCCCATTTACTTACGGCCTGCGGTGTTACGCCGAGCCGCAGCGCAAATTCGTCTTGTGTCATGTTCTGTTCTCTCCGAAACCTGCTGATGTTTTCACTTAAATGCTGCATATTTTCCTCCATTCTGAAGCTTTTTTGTGTTTCTACCTGTATGATATCTCATATGTCCGGCATTGTAAAACAACTGTCCGTTAAAGCATGATTCAACCGGTACAAAATCGGAGCTAAGGAAAACAGCATTGTGATGTCCTCTATGCTATGGTATAGTTTCATTATCTTCCATTGACAGGGATAATGGAAGATCTATCGATCGTAGAGACAAATTTGAAATTTGGCTCGCAGTCTTCACAAAAAACTGCTTCGGCACGGAGGTAAAGATGGGCGAAATGAAGAATGAACTGGAAAAGTGCATGGCAGGTGAATACTATAACTGCCACGATGAAATTTTTCTGGGATATAAGACGCAGGCAAGAAAGCTTCTGAAAGAATATAATATGCTCGCCTATGAGCAAAAAGAGGAAAAAGCCGATATACTAAGGCGATTATTTGGAAGCATCGGCACCAACGTATCCGTTGGCCTGCCGTTTATCTGTGACTACGGACAGAATATTTATATCGGAAATAACGTATCTGTCAATATGAACTGCACCTTTGTAGACTGTAATAAGATCACCATAGGCGATAATGTGCTCATCGCCTCCAATGTGCAGCTCTATACGGCAACACATCCCGTGGAACTGTCAGACAGGCTCACACCTGACTGGAGTCCTGAGACAGACCAGTATTTCTGCCGTACTTATGCCCTGCCGATCAGAATCGGCAACGGCTGTTGGCTGGGCGGCGGCGTGATCGTGCTGCCAGGCGTGACTATTGGGGATGGCTGTGTGATCGGCGCCGGCAGTGTCGTCACGAAAGATATCCCGGACAATTCACTGGCCGTCGGCAATCCCTGCCGCGTGATCCGGCAGATCAACCGTACCGACGTATGAGCGCAACGAAGCCGTCATTTCTGACGGCTTCTTCTCATAGAACTAAAATATCTCATTTTAGAAGGCTTCTATTTCTGATTGATATAATTCACAAGCCCTTCCGCAGCAATGATCTTCTGCATAAACTCCGGGAACGCCTGCCCCTTATAACTCGTACCCTTCGTCACATCCGTGATCACACCGGTGTCAAAGTTCACCTCCACGGTATCACCCGCCTCGATCGCCTGTGCGGCCTCCGGACACTCGATGATCGGTAATCCGATATTGATCGCATTCCGATAGAAGATCCTGGCAAAGGTCTCGGCGATAACGCAGCTCACTCCCGCAGCTTTAATGGCGATCGGGGCGTGCTCTCTGGAGGAACCGCAGCCGAAATTCTTGGTCGCCACGATGATATCCCCTCTACTAACCTTATGAATAAATTCCTTATCGATGTCTTCCATACAATGTGTCGCCAATTCCGCCGGATCGGAAGAATTCAGATACCGTGCCGGGATGATGACATCTGTATCCACATTGTCTCCATATTTAAAAACAGTTCCTTTTGCTGATTGCATGATCGATCCTACCTCCGTTTCATAGTTTTATCCCAGTCTGCAGGGACAGGAAATCTTCCCGGCTACCGCGCTTGCAGCCGCTACTGCCGGACTTGCCAGATAAATCTCGGAATTGACATGTCCCATACGTCCTACAAAGTTACGATTGGTCGTGGAGACACATCTCTCCCCTTCCGCCAGAATACCCATATAACCTCCAAGACAGGGGCCGCAGGTGGGCGTACTGACGATCGCTCCAGCCTCGATAAAGGTCTTCAGAAGTCCTTCTTCCATTGCCTGCAGGTAGATCGCCTGCGTCGCCGGGATCACGATGCAACGCATTCCCGGAGCCACATGCCTGCCCTTCAGAACCTCAGCTGCGATCCTGAGATCATCCAGCCTGCCATTGGTACAGGAGCCGATCACTACTTGGTCGACTACAATATCCTCTTTGATCTCATCGATGGTCTTCGTATTCTCCGGAAGATGCGGGAAAGCGATCGTCGGCCGCAGCGTACTTAGATCGATGATATACTCCTCATCATACACCGCATCCTCATCGGCCTCATAAATCTTATACTCCTTCTTGGAGTGCTCCTTCATATAGGAAACAGCCAGCTCGTCTACCGGGAAGATCCCGTTCTTGCCGCCCGCCTCGATAGCCATATTGGCGATGGTGAACCGGTCATCCATAGACAGATTCTGTATACCCTCGCCCACAAACTCCATAGATTTATAGAGCGCACCATCCACACCGATCATACCGATGATATGTAAGATCACATCCTTGCCGCTCACCCATTTGGCAGGCTTTCCCACCAGATTAAACTTGATGGCAGCGGGAACCTTGAACCATGCCTTACCGGTCGCCATACCGGCGGCCATGTCTGTGCTGCCCACGCCTGTAGAGAAAGCGCCCAGCGCACCATAGGTACAAGTGTGAGAGTCTGCTCCGATGATCACATCTCCCGCTACTGTCAGTCCTTTTTCCGGTAAAAGCGCGTGCTCGATGCCCATCTCGCCTACTTCAAAGTAATTCGTGATCTCATTGCGCTTTGCAAACTCTCTTACACACTTACAGTGCTCTGCTGATTTGATATCCTTATTCGGTACAAAATGATCCGGCACCAGCGCAATCTTATCCTTGTGGAACACGCCGTCCACATTCATCTTCTCCATTTCCTTGATGGCTACCGGACTGGTGATGTCATTTCCCAGCACCAGATCCAGATCGGCCTCGATCAGCTGTCCCGCTTCCACATATTCCAGCCCCGCATGGGCCGCCAGAATCTTCTGTGTCATTGTCATTCCCATAATCCCGTTCTCCTTACCTGTCATTCTTCTGCCGAAAACAAGGCTTATCCGGAAATCCAGACAAGCCCTGCTGTCAACTCATCTCTGCTATCACATCATCCATGGAATGAGTCGTAATGTATTCAAAAAGATCCGCCATCTGTTCGGGCGTCAGACTCATATCCATCTTCGTCCACTGGATGACAACAAAAGCCATGCACTGTGCATAGTAATCCGCCACCATACCGACCGTCAGACCTCTCTGCAACAGCTTCTTCTCACCGGCCTTCTCATTGATAACGGTCAAAAGAATCTCCCGAATGAATTTCCTGGCAATACGCTCACAAGAATTCTGCCCTTCCAGCCGAGCGACTTTCTTGTAGAACTTCTTGTCCTGCAGCATGTTGCAGAAGATCTGCACCATACTGTCTCTCAGATTCCCCAACTGCATCAACGGTTTTACCGGATCTAAGATCTCCGTACGGATGATCCATTCCAGCAGCTCGTACTTATCCTGGAAATGATTATAAAAAGTAGGTCTGATCACGCCAGCACTGTCTGTGATCTGCTTGATCGTTATCTTGTCGATCGGCATTCTGAGTGCCAGATCCTTAAAACTCTCCGCCAGCATCTGATCCACATTGGTTTTGGACTGCATGTCTGTCTCCGACCGATCAATTATTGATCAACTTATCTTCGCCGTTCCAGCTGTAAAGCTTTCTGATCTCTTCGCCAACGATCTCCGAAGGATGCTCTGCCGCTAACTTTCTCATCGCCTTGAAATGTACCTGGCCTCCTGCGGAAGACATGTCTAACAGGAAGTCCTTCGCAAAAGTACCGTCCTGAATGTCGGACAGGATCTTCTTCATATTTGCCTTGGTCTCTTCCGTAATGATCTTCGGACCGGTAATATAATCGCCGTATTCCGCCGTATTGGAGATAGAATATCTCATGCCCGCGAAACCGGACTGGTAGATCAGGTCTACGATCAGCTTCATCTCATGGATACACTCGAAATATGCGTTTCTTGGGTCATAACCGGCTTCTACCAGTGTCTCATACCCTGCCTGCATCAGCGCACATACGCCGCCGCACAAAACTGCCTGCTCGCCGAAAAGGTCTGTCTCTGTCTCTGTCCTGAACGTGGTCTCCAGCACGCCTGCTCTCGCGCCGCCGATGGCCAGAGCATAAGCCAATGCCATATCCTGCGCCTTGCCGGTCGCGTCCTGATGCACTGCCACAAGACAGGGAACACCCTTGCCTGCCAGATATTCGCTCCGCACCGTATGGCCCGGTCCCTTAGGCGCGATCATAGTCACATCCACATCCTTGGGCGGTACAATACAGCCAAAATGAATATTGAAACCGTGTGCAAACATCAGCATATTACCCGGCTCCAGATTAGGCTCAATGTCCTTCTTATACAGGGAAGCCTGCAACTCGTCGTTGATCAGGATCATGATGATGTCAGCTTTCTTCGCTGCCTCTGCCGCTGTGAACACTTCAAATCCCTGTGCCTCAGCCTTCGCCCAGGACTTAGATCCCTCATACAGACCGATGATCACATGGCAGCCTGACTCCTTCGCATTCAAGGCATGTGCATGTCCCTGACTTCCATATCCGATCACTGCGATCGTCTTTCCCTCCAATAAGGACAGATTACAGTCTTCCTGATAAAAAATATTTGCCATTTTTCTACTCCTCCATTTGCTTTCTTATATTGTTACCAGCCCTGTGCCCGCCATAGGACAGGCACACTGCCTCTTAGTGCACTGTTTGATCCGTAAAAGTACTCTACTCCAAATACGTGACATTCTCGATGCCCCGGCCCAATCCCGTGATGCCGGTCCTGGCAAGCTCCAGAATTTCATAACTTTCCAACAGATTGATGAACGCTCCCACTTTATCCTGCGTACCGGTCAGCTCGATCACCAGGCTTTCCGGCGCCACATCAATGATCTTCGCCCGGAAAATATCGGCTATGGCAATCACACCCTGCCGTTCCTCCGCTGATGTCCTGACCTTGATCATGACCAGTTCCCTGTAAACACTGTCACTGGGCTTTAATTCCTTGATATCCCGCACATCGATCAGCTTCGCCACCTGTTTCTCGATCTGATCTAAGATCTCATCGTCTCCCGATGTGACGATCGTGATACGGGTAAAACGCTCATCTGCAGTCCCACCCGCCGTAATACTATCGATATTATAGCCCCGCCTGGAAAAAAGTCCTGCGATACGACTGAGCACACCGGAGGTATTATCTACTAATAACTGAAATACTTTCTTCTGCATAAAGTAAACCTTTCCGCACATGACAATTTAACTGCCACACGCTGACCATTATTTTAACAATTTACCAGAGAAAAGTCAATAATTGTTACTTCTTCTGGCTTATGATCGTTTACTAATTGCTACTATTCACAGCCCAGAGGCCGCTCGTAGTAACGTAACTACTAATTATCCGTCTCCAGACATTTCTGCAGCGCCAATGTTCCGGTACGGGCAACTTCAACGATACTGATAGACTGCATCATGCCGATAAATAACTGGATACGCTCCGGCACGTCACAGATCTGGATGATCATCGTCTTCTTGGACATATCCACGATCTGCGCCTTCATGATCTCGCAAGTCTCCATGATATCCCGACGGTTGCCTTTGTTATATTTCACCTTCATCAACATCAATTCTCTGCTGATGCTGGCAGTCTCGTCAAAAGTCTTTACCTTGAAGACATCCAGTTTCTTGTTCAGCTGTTTCTCAATCTGCTCCAGTGTGCGCTCGTCGCCGCTGCTGACGATCGTCATACAGGAAGTCGTAGGATCATCGGTCTCTCCCACCGCCAGGCTGTCAATATTAAAAGATCTTCTGGAAAAAAGCCCGGACACTTTACAGAGAACACCGGATCTGTTTTCCACCAAAACCGAATATATTTTCTTCATCGCAATCCCCCATTTTCTATTTTACAAGATCCAACGGATCGATGATGCACTCCAACAGTACAGACTCGTCCTTCGCCAAAAACTCTTCGATCGTCTCCTGCGCCCGCTCCATCGTATGCAGCCGCATGAACTTCATATCATAAGCCGAAGACAGTTTTTCCAGATCAGGGCTTCCGGACAGATCCACCACCGAGTAATTATCTTTATAGGTATAGTGCTGGAATTCTCTTACCATGCCCAGGAAATTATTCTTGAGCACAATGATCTTCACCGGCACATTAAATTGCCGCATAGTAGCCAGTTCCATCATGGACATCTGGAAAGAACCATCACCGCATACCGCTACCACCTGCCTGTCCGGCGCTGCCAGTTTGGCTCCCATAGCCGCCGGAATGGAGTAGCCCATGGTACCCATGCCGCCCGTAGTCAGAAATCTTCCGTTCTTGACTACATGATAATTACAAGACCAGATCTGATTCTGTCCCACATCCGCCACATAGACCGCGTCCTCCTCCATGGCCTCCGAAAGCATCCGGATAAATTCCGCCGGATCCACATAAGCCGGATCGGGTTTTCGTACACGCGCCATCGTGGAACGGTATGCATCCAATGTCCCGATCCATTCTTCATGCTCGCAGGTAAAGGTTTCTTTGTTAAAATCTTCAAAAATATGCCTTGCATCGCCCACCAGAGGAATGGTCGGCCCTACATTCTTACCGATCTCTGCCGGATCCACGTCAATATGTACCAGCACTTTATTCTCCGTGATCAGATCCGGCTGGCTCACAGCCCGATCCGCCACTCTGGCTCCAACCATAATGAGCAGATCCGACTCATTCATAGCCCGATTGGCGTATGGGTGCCCGTTATTCCCCACCATACCGTAATACAGCGGATGTCTGGTAGGCATGGCACTGATACCCATCATCGTGGAAACTACCGGCACACGGTATTTCTCCACGAAGGATCGGAATGCCTCCACTGCCTCGCTTAAGAGTACACCGCCGCCCGCACAGATGATCGGGCGCTTCGCCTTGGACAATTCCTTTACCACTTTCTGGATCTGTACCGCATGGCCCTTAATGGTGGGCTTATAGGTGCGCAGGCTGACCGTCTCCGGATACTTGAATCTGCTGACAACTGCATTCTGAATATCAATGGGCACGTCGATCAGCACCGGCCCCTTCCTGCCGGAATTGGCGATATAGAATGCTTCCTTAAAGATCCGTGGTATCTCGGCTGCATCCTTGACCAGATAACTGTATTTGACAAAAGACTCCACCGCACCGGTAATATCCGCTTCCTGGAACACATCGGAACCGATCAGCGCACTGTCCACCTGTCCCGTAATACACACAAGCGGTATACTGTCCGCAAATGCCGTAGCGATACCAGTGATCACATTCGTAGCCCCGGGACCGGATGTAACGGCACAGACCCCGGCCTGTCCTGTTACCCGGGCAAACCCACTGGCCGCGTGGGCCGCATTCTGCTCCGTGCGGATCAGTATCGTCTCAACCGGAGAACTTAAGATACTGTTGTAAAAAGGACATATCGCCACCCCCGGATAACCGAATACATATTTTACACCTTCCTCTTCCAGACATTTTACGATCGCGTCTGCACCTAACATAGTCCACTCTCCCTTTTCGTTTCTATAATGGTTTCCCTATATCCTTATCATACTAACTGCCATGCCGCAGCTCACTACGGCTCAGATTCATGCGTAAAATGCTGCTTACATGGCATTCACACGCTATTCGATCTGCAGGATCCGTTTCGTCAGCTTTACGGCATCCGCAGCGTCTTTGGAATATCCGTCTGCACCGATCTCATCTGCATATTCCTGGGTGATCACGGCGCCACCCACAATGATCCTGGCGTCTACATGCTGCTGTCTCGCATAATCGATCACATGCTGCATCTGCTGCATAGTGGTCGTCATCAGCGCAGACAACGCTATGACCTGTGCGTTGTGTTCTTTTGCCGCCGCGATGATCTTCTCCTTCGGCACATCCTTGCCAAGGTCAATCACCTTAAAGCCATAATTCCTGAGCATCAATGCGACCAGATTCTTGCCAATGTCGTGAATATCCCCCTCCACCGTAGCGATCACCACAGTCGGCATCTCCTGTCCGGACTGGTCGCCCATCAGCAGTGGCTCCAAGTATTCTATGGAAGCTTTCATAGCCTCCGCACCGGCGATCAGCTGGGGCAGGAAATACTTTCCTTTATCAAAAAGTGCTCCCACTTCATTGATGGCCGGCAGCAATACGTCGTCCAAGATCGCCTTCGCCTCATATCCTTCCTGCAGCGCCTGCTTTGTGTCCTCCACGATAACGCCGCCGCTGCCTTTCAATACATCGGCATACAATTTATCCTTTATGGTGCCGCCCTGCTCCGGTACGGCCGCCGTCTGCCGGATATGGATACCGGTATTTTGCGGCTGCGTGCCTCCCTGAGCCTCCCGTTTGGCCTTCACCGCATCCATCAGCTGAATATAGCGCAGATCCGCCTCCTTCTTCCCAAGCAGCAGATCCGATGCGAAAGCACAGCTGACAAGCAGCTCCTGCGACGGATTAGCGATGGCCATGGTCAGCCCTGCCTGGATCGCCATCGTCAGAAATGTGGTATTGACGAAGCTGCGTTCCGGCAGGCCAAAGGAAATATTGGAAAGGCCGCAGATCGTCGCCAGGCCCCTTTCCTTACAGTAACGAATCGTCTCCAATGTCTCCAGTGCCGCTTTCTTGTTGGTGCCCACCGTAGTCACCAGACCGTCCACTACAATATCCTCTTTGTCCATACCGAGCGCATAAGCCCGCTCCTGTATCTTCTCTATAATGTCGATCTTCTCCTGAAGACTGTCCGGCAGTCCTGCATCTGACAGGGGCAGGAGGACGAACATGGCGCCGTATTTCTTTGCGATCGGCAATAATGCGTCTACTTTCGTCTTCTCATAAGAGATCGAATTGATCAATGCCCGGCCGGGATATCTGCGAAGCGCCGCTTCCAGTACATTCACATGGCTGGAATCCAAAGAAAGGGGCAGATTCGTAATGCCGCTCACTGTCTCGATGGCTTTCAACATCATCGTTTCCTCGTCGATACCGCCCATACCCATATTGATATCTAGAATATCCGCGCCGCAGGCTTCCTGTTCCTCTGCCAGATCGGATACCATCTCCATGGATCCGGCCCGCAGCTGCTCCTGCAGTTTCTTTTTGCCGGTAGGATTGATCCGTTCTCCAACAATGATAAAATTATCCTCCAGACCGAAAGCTACCGTCTGCCGCTCACTCGTCAGAAAACGTTTCCTGGGCTTTTGCCTGGATATTATCGGCATGGTGCCTACCGCCTCCTTCAGCGCCCGGATATGCGCAGGTGTGGTCCCACAGCAGCCGCCCACGATTAAAGCACCTGCCTCCACGATCCTCTTCATACTTTCGCCGAAAGCCGCAGGTTCCATATCATAGACCGTATTCCCGTTCTGGTCCAGAGACGGAAGTCCGGCATTGGGTTTGGCAATAATCGGTACAGAAGTCACTTCAGCCATCCGGCGGATGATGTCCGCCATTTTATCAGGCCCCGTAGAACAGTTAGTGCCCACAGCATCGGCACCCAGGCTCTCCAATACCACTGCCGCCGTCACGGCGTCGGTTCCGTATAATGTCCTGCCATCCGATTCAAAAGTCATCGTAGCCATCACCGGCAGCTCACAGACTTCTTTTGCTGCGATCAGAGCAGCCCTGGTCTCTTGCAGACTCATCATCGTTTCCACCACAAGAAGATCTACGCCCGCCTCCGCCAAGTAGGTGATCTGTTCCTTATAGACATCGATCAGTTCTTCCAGATCGATACTGCCGATCGGTGCAAGCTGTGCCCCCGTCATGGTAATGTCCCCGGCTACCAAAGCCCTGTCGCCAACAGCCTCTCTGGACAATGCCACCAGATCCAGGTTGATCTGGCGAGTCTGCGCCTCCATCCCATACTCCGCCAGCTTGACGCGATTAGACGTAAACGTAGGCGCATAGACGATATTCGTACCTGCCGCCACAAAGGCCTGCTGCAGCTCCACCAGCGTCCTGCCGTTTTCCAGGATCCATTTCTCCGGACATACACCTGCAGGCATTCCTTTCTGCTGTAGGTTTGATCCCGTGGCCCCGTCCAAAAAAATGGGACTTCCTTTGAATAATGCCTGAAATTCCTGTTTCTTCATCCTCTAATGCACTCTCCCGTGTGATATCTATAATTATGCGGTTGCCCGCATCATTGTATCATTTCTATATTATTCTACGGCAAAATTAATATAGCCCTCATTACTCCTCCGGCGTTTCTTCATAGAAGACGGTATCATCCGTATCAAAATCATCTGCGGCATCCCCCGCGCCAACGTCCTGTTCTGTTTCTACAGGTGTCTCTTCGCCTTCTTCCTCTTCTTTGTCCTTATTCAGATAGCCGCCGCCCAGGATACCGCTCTCCTCCGTGTACGTAATCCCTTCTCCTTCCGGAATCTCTCCGTGCAGAATAGAAATGATGTACTGAATGCGGATATTTGCCCGGTCGTAATATTCCCGTGCCGCCTGCGCCGTCGGCTCATCGAAGACCTCCGTCTCATAAACGCTATGATACAATGCCACCGCTTGTTGCATGTTCTCGTCCGCCTCATCTGCTAAACTATCCACCGTTGAAAACGCATCCGGCACGGTAAGTTCCGCCATCCAGGTAAACTCTGCCTGCAACTGATCCAGATAAGAAAGTAGCTGCTCCTTCGCATCCGGCGCAGAGGCGTCGATCGCATTCATCCCTTCATGATAAGAAGCAATATGCTCAAAAAACGTATTCATGTCCTCCTGATATGCCGTCAATTCCTCATCCTGTCCACAGGCCGTGATCAGGATGCCGCACAATAAAACCACACATAAGATCACTATTCTATTACATCGGAAAACGCCTCGAATCTCCGAGACTCCATTTCCAGTCATCACAAACGTTTCCTCCGGTCATATATTCTGATTATACTGGGAATACATATCTATCTTGTGCCGAAAATCCTGTCACCGGCATCCCCAAGCCCCGGGCAGATATAGGCGTGTTCATTCAGGCAGCGATCCAGATGGCCCACATAGATCTGAATATCCGGATGATCCTTCTTAAGCCGCTCTAACCCTTCCGGCGCAGCGATGATACACATGAATTTGATATGTCTCCCGCCGTGCTGTTTGATGAAATCCACCGCCTCGGAACCAGATCCGCCCGTTGCAAGCATCGGATCTACCACAACGATCGTCCTTAAGTCGATCGGCTCAGGCAGCTTACAATAATATTCATGCGGTTCATGGGTATCAGGATCCCTGTACAATCCGATATGTCCCACCTTCGCGCTTGGCACCAGAGCCAGAATGCCATTGACCATGCCCAATCCCGCTCTTAAGATCGGCACAACGGCCAGTTTCTTGCCGGCAAGCATAGGCGTCATACACTTCTCGATCGGTGTCTCCACTTCCACATCTTCCAAAGGAAGATCCCGCAGAGCCTCATATCCCATCAGCATCGCGATCTCTTCGATGCATTTCCTGAATTCGTTTGTTCCCGTGTTGATATCCCTGATATGAGAGATCTTGTGCTGTATCAGCGGATGATCCATAATAAATACGTTTTCCTTCTTTTCCATCTTTCGTCCTCTTTTCTTACTTGCGTCTCACCTTCCCCAGGCAAACACCCTATGAAACGTGAAGCAAGTATCCTCTAAGGTTACTCCTATCTATAAATAGTAATGATTTCTGACGTTTAAGTCAACAATTTTTATTTGTTTTCTAAATTGCTTGCCAAAAGGAACCGCAGTCTTTATAATCACTTTAGGCTACCTGTTAATCCAATAGATTTTACATGATGAGAAGGGAGATTTATAATGAGTAACAACTTTGAAGCCATTCGGGACGCAAGGAGTCTTGGCGTTCCCAAGATGCTGCTGCTCGGTCTGCAGCATATGTTCGCAATGTTCGGTGCAACGATTCTTGTACCGATCCTGGTCAACAGCTATTTTAATGGAGAGGGTCTTTCGATTCAGGTAACATTATTCTTTGCAGGAATCGGCACCCTCTTTTTCCATGTCTGCTCAAAGCTGAAAGTACCGGCCTTTCTGGGTTCCTCCTTTGCTTTTCTGGGCGGATTTGCTACAGTGGCAAATTTAGACAGCGGCATATTCGCCGACATGACCTACGGTGAGAAATTACCCTATGCCTGCGGCGGTATCGTGGTTGCCGGCATTCTGTATCTGATCCTGGCTCTGGTGATCAAGCTGGTCGGCGTGAAGCAGGTCATGCGCTTCCTGCCCCCTGTGGTAACCGGACCGATCATCATCTGCATCGGCTTAAGCCTGGCTCCTTCTGCAGTAAACAACGCATCCTCTAACTGGTTCCTGGCGCTGATCGCGCTGGCAGTCATCGTCATCTTTAACATCTGGGGAAAAGGCATGTGGAAGATCATCCCCATTCTCCTTGGCGTTGTGATCTCCTACATGGCAGCTTTGATCATGAACGCAGTGGGATTTACCAACGCAGACGGAAGCGCCATCCTTGACTTTTCCGGTGTGGCGGCTTCTTCTGTCGTGGGACTGCCCCCTTTCCTCCTCTGCAAATTCGATGTGACGGCGATCCTGGTCATGGCACCTATCGCACTGGCTACCATGATGGAGCATATCGGTGATATCTCTGCCATCTCCGCAACTGTTGGTGAAAACTATCTGGAAGATCCCGGACTGCACCGCACTCTGATCGGCGATGGTCTTGCCACTTCCCTCTCTGCACTGTTTGGTGGTCCGGCCAACACTACTTACGGTGAGAATACCGGTGTGCTGGAATTGAGCGGTGTACACGATCCAAAGGTGATCCGTCTGGCAGCATTGTATGCCATCATCTTAAGCTTTATCCCGAAGATGTCGGCTATCATCGGCTCCCTGCCTTCAGCCATCATCGGCGGCGTCAGTTTTATTCTCTATGGTATGATCTCCGCCATCGGTGTCAGAAATATCGTAGAAAACAAAGTGGATTTCACAAAGTCAAGGAATCTGATCATCGCTGCAGTCATCCTTGTCTGCGGCCTCGGCTTCTCCGGCGGTCTTACTTTTACCATAGGCGGTACTTCCATCACTTTGACTTCTCTCGCGATCGCTGCATTGGCAGGAATCATCCTGAATGCTATCCTTCCGGGTAATGATTATACCTTCGGTGAGAACCCCAATGGTGATATCAACAGAGGTGTCAGTTTTAACCCGCAGAAAAAGAAATAGAACACTTACAAAAGAGAAAGCAGGCGGCTTTTTTATCTTTAAGCAGCCGCCTGCTAAATCCTTTCAAGATCTTTCTGTATCTCAATCCCACGATATCCTAATATTAAGCAGGATATCGTGGGATCATCTGACTTCTTCTAGAAAACGATCTCGCAATCAGGCTCCACCTTCCTGCAAGCCTTCAACACCTTCTTCATTACTGTCTTCTCGTCTGCCCCCTCTGCAAACTCCACCTTCATCTTCTGTGTCATAAAACTGACAACAGCATCCGTGACTCCCTCTGTCTTCTTAGCCGCTTCCTGCATCTTCTCCGCGCAGTTGGCACAGTCTACTTCAATCTTATACGTTTTGTTCATCTCATTTCCTCCGTTCCCTTGTCTTAAATATCCTGGATTTCCTTAAACAGCCGCATAGCTCCTTCTTCTATTCCTCCACGTGCTCCATCCCCATACTGATGATTGCCCGCACATGCTCGTCATCCAGGGAATAAAAGATTGATTTGCCCTCCCGTCTAAACTTCACCAACTTAGATGTCTTGAGAATCCTCAACTGATGACTCACAGAAGACTGGCTCAGGTTCAACAGCCTGGCAATATCATTGACACATAGTTCATTCTCAAACATGGAATACAGAATTTTGATTCTGGTGGAATCCCCGAATACCTTAAACAGCTCTGCAAGATCGTACAGGATCTCGTCATCCGGCTGCTGGTCCTGGATACCTTTGATGATGTCTTCCCGTGCTTCTAAAAATTCTTTCTCCGCAAATGACGGGCTGTTTTCCGCTTTCCTGTTGTTTTCTGCCATTGTTTACTCCATTTCCACGTTCCCCATGTCCAGGCAGCACCCCGGACTGCACCCAAACGCTCTCCTATACAGTTCTCGTTCAACTTGCTGTGAGGCATTTTTCCCGCGAGCAACGAGCCAAGTGGCTGCTTGCAGCGGATCTTCGACTATTATACATATGCTCAACTGTTCATATGTATAATAATAAATTCTCTTTCTATTGTCAATCCTTATTCTGAAAATACTACAGCGCCTTCCATTTTATGTTTCTCCTGAGAACCGCCTAAAAACGTCGATACTTAATGAGGTTTTTCACGAATTTAGTACCGTTACGTTTGGAACCGAGCAAAAGCGCGTCCGAAGATGAACTATAGTATCCTACTGTTTCACTGACACAGATAAGAATATCAGCTTCGGATCTGCCCGTCTCCACGGATCAGGTATTTATAAG
The DNA here is from genome assembly GCA_947175055.1 of uncultured Lachnospiraceae bacterium. Classification (GTDB taxonomy): domain Bacteria; phylum Bacillota; class Clostridia; order Lachnospirales; family Lachnospiraceae; genus UBA3282. Next base: position 43,442 of record CAMWLJ010000005.1, read on the forward strand.
TCGTCAATTCCTTAAGACCCATAGGGCCTCTTGCATGCAGCTTCTGTGTGCTGATCCCGATCTCCGCGCCAAAGCCAAATTCAAAGCCGTCCGTAAAGCGTGTGGATGCATTGACATACACACACGCAGAATCCACTTCCCGCAGGAACTTTTCTGCATGTTCCCTGTTCCCGGTAAGAATAGCATCGGAATGTTTGGTGTTATAACGGTTGATATGGGCTATGGCTTCCTCCACAGATGATACTGTCTTCATGGATATGATATAATCCAGATATTCCCTGCCATAGTCTTCTTCCGTTACTGCCACTGCATCCGGGATCAGTGCGCGCACATTTTCATCTCCGCGCATCTCCACCTGCTTATCCCGCAATGCACATCCAAGCACAGGCAATAACTTATCTGCGATCTTCTCATGGATCAGCAGAGATTCGCAGGCATTACATACACCGATCCGCTGTGTCTTGGCATTTATGATGATGGACACAGCCTGCGTCAGATCCGCATCCTCATCTACATAGATATGACAATTGCCCGTTCCTGTCTCGATCACAGGGATGGTGCTGTTCTCTACCACCGCACGGATCAGCCCCGCGCCGCCTCTGGGAATCAGCACATCCACATACTGCTTTAACTTCATAAAGGCTGTCGTAACCGCCCTGTCATTGTCTTCGATCAACTGTACCGCATCCGCTGTGACAGCTTCTGCCACAAGCGCTTCCCGGATCACTTCCGTGATAGCGACGTTCGAGTAAGCTGCGTCTTTACCACCCTTTAAGATCACGGCGTTCCCTGTCTTAAAGCACAATCCAAAGGCATCTGCCGTCACATTAGGCCGGGCTTCATAGATAATGCCGATCACCCCCATGGGCACTCTTACCTTGTCAATGTGCAGCCCGTTAGGCCGGTCAAAGGACTCCATGATCGTCCCCACCGGATCTGTCAGTTCTGCAATCTGTAACAAGCCCTCCGCCATACTTTTGATACGCTCCGGCGTCAACTTCAAACGATCCAGCAGCCCTGCCGTCATGCCTCCTGCCGCCGCGATCTCATAGTCTTTGTCGTTAGCCATAAGGATACGGTCTGTAGCCGTTGTCAAAGCGGCTGCCGCTGTCCGCAGAACCCTGTTCTTGTCCTCCGTGGATAGTCTCTGTAATTCATACTTTGCCGCAACGGCTCTTTGTCCTAACTTCTCTAAATATTCCATATGATCCCTCTTTTCTTCTATTCCGAAACTTCACGATCACTCCCGCAAAGATATTACCACAAACTCCGCCGGTTCCTTATCTTCTATCCCTTCCTGGAGTCTATGGACAACACTGCTGTGGTACTCACCGGATTCCAGCATGGCTTTTGCAAACTCCGCACGAATACATAAGTGATCGGAACCATAGTAGGTCTGCTGCAAATCCGCGAACTCGTCTCCCGGTCTGATCGTCCCCTCCACCACATCCGGCCGGTAATAGGAAGACCGGAAATCAATATCGTTGAAGATCACCACCGACTTTTCAGGAATCCCCTTATATGTCTCTTCCCACTGCGCTTCCAGTGCCAGATAATAATTATCGTTCCGATCCATGCCGCCATTGGCAAAGACAGACCATACTGCGGTCACAAGAAGCAATGTCACCATACCGGCAAAATAGCGAAATCCCCTTTTCTCTCGCAGATACGGCAGCAGCAGGCCGATCAGCGCGATGCTGAGCAAGAAAGTAGCCGGCTCAAAGAAACGGAAATAGAAGCTGTCCATCGATGAAACATAACGGATACCGATAAAGACCACATCATAGACTACTGCCATTACGATCAGCACAGACTCTCTCGTAAAATGCCTGCAGTTTCGTATGATCAGCCAGCCGATCCCCGCCAGGATACCCACTACCACGAATACCTTGATCCGGTAGGGAAACCCTTCCACCAATTCCGGTATCTGCATGGAAAAGATATTGAAAAACTCGGTCAGCAGGCTTTCGATCAAATCATCCGTCAGGATCCGATAGTCGTCCCACCACATGGTACGGCTCACCCCGGACGCCATGCCATTTATTAATTTGTTCATAAACAGATACGCCATGCTCAAAGCGCCTGACACAAACGCCGTCACCGTCAGTCTCACCAGTTTGGAAAGGACCGCTCTCTCTTTCTTTTGCTGATACAAGACAAACAGTACCAGCAGATACAGCCCTGTCACGATCCACACGAAGATACCGTAATATCTGGTCAAAAAGCAGCAGATACCAACGATACCAAGTGCCAGGTACCACCCCCATGCCGGCCTCTCCTCTTGCAGCACTTTGGCAAAAAGCAGAGCAAACAACAGCATAAACAGCATAAAGGGAATCTCGCTCCACGTATAGTAGCTCAGATTCAGATACCCGATGTTGGTCAGACACAGACCATAAAGCCACGCATCTTTGCCAAAGCACTTATACAGCACAAGCAGGATAAGTCCTGCCGTCACCATGGCTACGATCTTGGATGCCAAATAGGCTTCTGTCCCGGTGACAAGCATCACCGCCGCGATCAACACCGGATACAGGATCGGCCAGTTGGCAAACCATGTATCATATCCGGCCAGACCGTCATAGGAGAATCCGTTCCCCGCTGTCAGATTCACCGCCTCACGCAGATAGCCTGCCGAGTCTGCCGAAATGTATGCACCTTTCAGATAGGCCCGAGAATAGATGCTGACACAGATACAGCCGAACAGCAACAGAAGAAACAACTCACTGCCATATCGTCTCACAAGCGTCTCTGCCGGACTCCTGAGCCTTAAGACCACCGACCATACTTTCCGCCAGCCAGCCCAGATACAGAGCAGTCCGATGGCGGTAAGGAGTACAGAGACCGGCACGGAATAGTAGAAAATATCCCCATAAGTCATACGGACGGGCTCTACCCGATCGATTCCCAGAGAAATACCGCATTCCATCACTTCACCGTCTTTGAAGACTTGTTCGGTAAAAGGCAGTTGTGCTCCCTCTCCCTTTGGCACCTGCATAAAGTACGGAGAGCTGCCATCCGCGAAAACGGTCAGTTTGTATGACTGTCCTGCCGTAAAATCCATATTTCCGGCAATCGTAAACCATTTCCCCGGTGTAATAGTCTCCACCGGGATCACCTGGCTCACCAAAATGTTGGAAGTATCGTCGGTGACCGTAAAGCGCAGCGTCCCTCTGCTATCCTCCGCAATATTGACCAGAAGCACCGGAAAACCGCTGACCTGAAAATCCTCTTTGGCCGTCAGCATGACGTCCAGTGTTTCTCCCGCCTCGCAGGTCACATACACCGGATCCGGATTGATGCCCGGCAGGATCTGGGTCGTCTGCATTCCGTTCTGCGCCGTGTGTGTCAGCACCAGCATAACGGCGCCAAAGAGAAGGCAGACTATAAATGAATAGATTATTTTGCGGATCGTGGTTCCCTTTTTCATCTTACTTATGATTCCTTTATAAATATTCTGTATTCCTGATCCCGTACCTTTATAGTGCCCGAAGCACCTGATCTATGACTGCAGTAGACGCTGGGCCAACTGCATGGCAAGCTCCACCACCACATCCGAATTATAATGACAGTGTTCACCCCAGCGTCCCAGACCGTAGATCTGCCTTGTGCTGCAGAAAGCCAGCAGCCTCTTCATCGCCTCCGGTTTGCCGATGGTATTCAATGGATAGGCATATTCATTCAGATAATGATATCCGGCTCTGCCGTGATCGCTCTCATCAAACAAGATGTCATTTCTCCTCGCATTATCCTCTGCAGTACCCGGAAGCTTTACCGAGATGTCCTCGAGCATCTGCACCCGCTCTTTTCTCGTCTCCAGCCAATATCCTCTGCTTCCCGGACAGAAATTGTGGCGCACTAAGATCCTGTGCCAGGGAATCTGCAGATCCGGCTCATAGATCCACTGCGCTTCCGTAGAAAGGCGCTTTGGCACATAACGGGTTTCTATGGCGCTGGATCTTAACTCTGCCACCAACCCTCTGATGTCTTCCGGCATACCGGTAATCTGTGTAAAGCTATGCCACGGCACCGTAGTGATCACGTGCTCCGCTTCAAACACCTCTCCGGTCTTCGTCCTGACGCTACGCGTTTCACAATCCAGAACGGCTGCCTCCATACCGTACAGTACCTGCGGCGCCAATTCTTTCGCCATGCGAATCCATACTTCTCCATACCCGTATTTTTGCGGATAGTAGAAAGACGCATGCCCCGGTTGTGTTCCGTATGGTCTGTGTGTCAGACAGGACAAAAGTGTTTCTTCAAAACTCACGTCAGGCAGCTTTTCCAGCCAATAAGTACCCAGTTCATCCAGCTCATCCGCAAACATCTTTTGATTGTAAGGAAGCATATAGTGGTCGGCGATCCGCTGTCCAAGCTTCCACACGATCCATTCGACAAACCGCTTGGGCATAGGCCGGTCCAGGTTACAGCCGGCCTTGGCTATGGAAGTCAGATAAGCCACCTGTTCCGGCAGATCAAACTGCCAGATATTAGCCTCCAACGGATGACCGATCTCCGCACCGTCCACCCGGATCCGGCTATCCCTTGTATAAAGCACCCATTCCTCCTTGGGCATAAACCGGAAAAGGAATTCGTTGACATTCGGTCTCCTCACATCCAGAAAATGCCCGCCGCCAATATCAAAAGGACTTCCATCCACCATCACGCTGCGGCACAGACCGCCCGCCTCTTCCTCTTTCTCCAAAAGTAAGAAAGACGTTTCACCCTGCTCTTTCAGCCGATTCGCCAGTGTAAGCCCTGAAGGACCTGCACCAAGGATCAGATACTTTATTTTTTCCATGTTTTACCGCCATTCTAAAGATGTAAACCAACTCGGTGTTCATTCTTCTTCAACTGAAACAAAAGACGCAAGGCCTCCGTTACGGAACTGCTCTTTAAGCTGGATGCTGTCCCCACATAGTGGATCGGCACCTCCACAGTCCGCAGATTCCTACAGTAATACCGCATTTCCGTCTGATACATATGTCCCGTAGACAGAAAAGCACTAAGATCCATAGCTTCCAAGACTCTGCGCTGAAAACATTCAAATCCGCTGGTCATATCCTTAAGTCTTGTTCCCAATACCAGATTGGCCAGGATCGTACCTCCCTGGCTTAAAATCCTTCTGTATAGAGACTGTTTGCGCATGGAGCCGCCTTCCATAAACCGAGATCCCCACACGCAGTCATAGCCTTCTTCCATCTTCGCAAGAAACTGCGGTATCTCCGAGGGCAGATGGCTTCCCCCGCCATCCATCTCCAAGATCCGCTCCGCCCCGTCCGCAAGCGCCTGGCGGAACCCTTCCAGATAGCAGCTGATCACTCCTCTGGATTCCTTGTAAAAAATACATTTCACTCTGTTATTCTCAGCAGCCTTCTTCCTGATGATCTCCTCCGTCCGGTCCTTGGAATAATTGTCAATCACCGGATAAATGTGTAAATTGTCATAGGGCAGCGCAAGAATTTCATCCAGGATTCTCTCCATGGTATCTTCTTCGTTGGCTACCGGCATGACGATGATCGTCTTCTTCATCATATCCCCTCATATGTAATAATTTAATTACCATTCACGGTGCAATGCAAATGCTGTTACTCATAGTATCTCTGCTTCCGTGATCACTATATCCGGCCTCACATCATGCGGCTCACAGGGTAGTTCCTGCATCAGCTGGCATGCATAGGCAAGTGCTGCCGTTGTCAAAAGAATCTCTGTCTGACTGCCGGCAATCTGTTCCTCCCTATCACACCCGTAAAACCTGCCCAGATACCGGTCATAAAATCCTTTCCCGTATCCGATCCGGTGTCGTTTCCTGTCAAATACGGCACCCGGCATCCACATCATTACCTTATACTGTAACCTCTGTTGTACACCGATCGCACGCTCAATCCATTCCGGAAAGGAAATCCGCTCCTCCGGCTCCAATATTCCCTTATACCCTTTGTGCAGATCCTCCAAAGATGTAATTTGCCAAAATTCCATCTCCGTACCGGCAACCTTCGGTGCGAACACATACTTTCCGTCAGCCAATGCATGCCTGATCATTACAGCCGTGTCTACTTCGCTTCGATAACTGGCATAGGCAAGGATGACCTGCGCCTCCTTATAAACCGAATGTGCGAAGACACGGGCCCGTATCGCCTCATCACACCGGGCTTTAACTTCCGGTTCCATTCGATCCCGCACCGTCAGTATCTGTCTGCGGATCTCGCCTTTATTCAGACTGTTCTTTCCGCAGTTTCTATTTGCTTCCTTTGCCATGCTTCTTCCCCAGATCAGTGATGGAACCGTCCTTCTCCACAATAGAGATATTATCAAGCTGTCCCTTTAAATTTGCCCGCACATTCGCCACATACGCGCTGCGAAGCTGCTTCTGCTCTTCCTTCTCTGCATCTGTCAGGCCTTCCGCCTGTGATTTATGATACAATGCATTGATCCTGGCTGTCATCTGCTCTACATTCATGTCGCTGCCCTCTTACTTAACTTTATTCTATCTTTGTCCACTGAGGGTACCTTATTCATGCGTCATCTGCTGCACATACAACGGCAGGTCAAACCCTTCCTCCTTGTGCGCCCTGAAAAGAGTCCCTATATTCTGTCCTGCCAAAATGCGATGGATCACCTTAATGTCCGCACTGTTGGCAATCACCATATCCACACCCATATTGCCTGCTATCCTGGCTGCCTGCAGCTTTGTATTCATGCCGCCTGTGCCGGAAGAACTGCCTGTAGAGCCTTTACCCATCTCCATCAGTTCCTCTGTCAGCTCATCCACCACCTCAATGTACTTCGCTTCCGGATTCTTTCGCGGATCATCCGTGTAAAGCCCGTCGATGTCCGACAGCAGTATCAACATATCCGCATCGATCAGTGCCGCCACGATGGCAGATAATGTATCATTGTCTCCGATACCAAGCTCATAGGTTGCTACCGTATCATTCTCGTTAACGATGGGCACCACCCCCAGCTTAAACAGTTCCGCAAAAGTATTGCGGGCATTAAAGCGATTCAGATTATCGATGATCGTATTCTTCGTCATCAGAATCTGTGCCGCCACCTGATTATATTCGGCAAAGATCTTCTGATAAGTCATCATCAGTCTTGCCTGGCCGATAGCCGCACAGGCCTGTTTCACTGCAGTCGGGTCATCCTCGTCGATTCCCTGCATCATTACCGCCTTCCTGCCCACTGCCACGGCGCCGGACGTCACCAGCACTACATCCTTGCCACGATTCCTGATGTCGCACAACTCCCGCACCAGCACATCCAGTTTCGTATAATCCAGATCTCCCGTCTGTTTATGCTGCAGTGACGAAGAACCAATCTTGATCACGATCCGTTTCTTATCCTTCATCATCTCTCTGATCTGCGTATATTCTGACATATTGTCCTCTCCCTGTTCTCAAGTACCGTACACTGCCGTAATTTCGCAGCAATCCGATTCTTATCCTCTCCTAAGCATCCTTATCACGTATCATCATCCGATTGCAAGTTACTTCTATAAATATAAATCAAAGCCCTCGCTGCAAGCAGCCACTCGTCTCGTTGCTCGCGGAAATAAATATCCGTGTCGCTTCCTGTCAAAAAGCAGCACTGAAGAATCACACTGGTTAGTATATCATAAAAAAGCAAAATACAACAGAAAAACCACCGACTATTTCATGATCGGTGGTTTTTGATATTACAATCCATGATGCACTGCACCTTGCTGCAGATCATCCTTTGACGGCGCCCATCGCGATTCCCTGCGTAAAGTACTTCTGGAAGATGATAAACACGGTAATGATCGGTATTGCCGCCAGCGAAGCGCCCGCCATGATCAGACCGAAATCCGTAGAGTTTTCTGCCTGCAGTTTGGCGATACCAAGTGAAATGGTCAATTTGCTCGTACTGTTCAACATGATCAACTGCATGAAATAATCATTCCAGCTTGTGATAAAGGTAAAGATTGCCAACGCGCCGACACCCGGCTTGATCATCGGCACTACGATCTCAATGAATGTCTTCGCTTCTCCCGCACCGTCAATCCTGGCCGCTTCCAGCATTTCACCCGGAACTCCTTCCGAGAACTGCTTCATCAGGAATACACCGAACGGCCATCCGACTGTCGGGAAGATCACTGCCCATATCGTATTATACAAGGATAAGGACGACATTTCCCGCAGTAACGGAATCAGGATCACCTGCTTGGGCAGCGCCATCGCACAAACGATCAGGGTAAAAAGCATCGCCCGGCCCCGGAAACGTTTCTTGGCAAGCGCATATCCGGCCATGGCCGATGTGATACAAGTAAGGATCATTGCCATCACAGCCATGAATACGGTATTGACCAGCCAGCGGATTGCTGCCGGCACTACAGGGCCAGCCGTAAAAATCAACGGATTCCCGTCAGCGGTGAATTTACTGCTGAAAGGAACTGCCAGTTCCCATAACGGCGCTGACTGTTTACTGAAAAGTTTCCTGAAATTATCCATCACCCATTCCTTCGGGAACCAGTCCGGAGTCGTCGCATTGATAGAAGCATTCGTCTTAAATGCACCTGTAATGATCCAATACAGAGGGAAAGCAAACAGAATCGCCAGAATCACTAAAACGATGATCGATACGACCGTATATAAACTTCTATGTTTTAAACCTGAATCTGAATTCATACTTTCACCTCCTACTTTTCTTTGGCCAGCTTAAACTGTACGGCAGACAGGAGTGCAATAAAGATCGCAAGCACTACGCCCATCGCATTTCCGTAACCGTAGCGGTACAGCTTAAATGCCGAATAATAGATATAGTACATGACAGTATCCGTGCTGTGGTTCGGTCCGCCTGACGTTAAGAGCTGGATCAGGGCAAAGCACTGGAAACTGTTGATCGTGGTGATGACCAGAATATAAAGCGTTGTCGGCATGATCAGCGGCCACTTGATCTTCCAGAATTTCTGGATATTATTCGCCCCGTCTACCTCAGAAGCCTCTACCAGCGAAGTATCCACATTTCCAAGCGCTGACACATACAATACGATCGGCTGTCCTACGGAAGTGGTGAACAGGATCAATATGATACACCACAACGCAAATCTTTCGTCTCCCAACCAGTTGATATTATTTTCAACAACTCCCAGACCTTTTCCAACATAATTGAAGATACCATAATAGTTGTTGAACATCCATTTCCATACTACGGTAACCGCCACCGAACCGGTAACGACCGGCAGATAGAAAACACAGCGGAAGGTAGAAAGGACTACTCCTTTCATCCTGTAGATCAATGCCGACACCCACAGGGAAAAGATACAAACCGCGGGCACCGAAACAAGTACGATCACGAAAGTATTTTTTAAAGCCCGAAGAAAGATCGGATCCTGCCAAAGTTCCGTGTAGTTTTTCAGTCCGATAAAAACATCCTCCACATCTTTACCCATTGTGGAATCAAAAAAACTCGTATAGACGCACAGGATCATCGGGATAACGACAAATCCTACAAAAAAGATTAAATTAGGCAGAAGAAAAAGATACGCCGAACGTGTTTCTCTTCTTACCAGCGCCTTGCTTCTGCCTGTTGCAACGGATGATTTAGCCATGAACACACCCCCTCATTTACTTATTGTATACAGGATAAGGAACATGCCTCCTCATCCATCCCCCGTCCGGCCCTCTATAAACTGCCGGAACTGTCAAGCTGTCAGGACAGCAGCCGAAACCGGAGATTCCGGTCTCAGCCTGCTGTTCGTGACATTCAGGATTTCCTGTCTTTTCGCAACTGCCTGTTATAGATTATTTTGCAGCAGCCGCATTTGCATTGGTCACGAAGGTTTCTACTTCTGTCGCAACATCTCCGCCTGTACCGATACGCTGCAGCATGTTCCACCACTCTGTACGTGCTTCTGCCCAGCCCGGAACTACCTGATAGTAGTCACCCATAGAAGGCATAAAGTGTGTAGAGAATGTATTCATAACGTCTGCTGTATCTGTTCCGTCATAAATGCCTGTCAGAGTAGGACGTACCGGGAAGTATGTAGAAGCCTTAACGCTCTCATTTACCTGATCGGCATCGTTACAGATAAAGTCGATAAAGGTCTTTGCCGCATCAATCTTAGCCTGGTCGCCGTTATCGAAGATACCAAAGCCCCAGATACCGCCGCAAAGTTCTGTCTTGCCATCATCGGAAGGGAACAGCATCGGGATGATCGTATCGCCGTTGTTTGTCTTGCCTGCTTCGCCATTGTCAGCATTGGTCTGCTGTGCAGCATTCCAGCAAAGGGACATTGCCAGTGTACCGTTACGGAATAATGTGATTTCCTCACCACCGTTGATGGAAGCGTCAAAGTTGATGCCAGCCTGCGCATATAATTCTTCCAGCGCCTTGATATTTTCCGGTGTGTTGGCTGTGTACTCCGTATGCTCAGCATTCGTGAATGTGCTGCTATACAGGTTGTTGATCAGGGCTCTTGTTCCCTGGTCGCCGCCCTGTCCAGAACAATAGATCGCTGCTACGTTCTGCTGTCCGGAATCATAGACTGCCTGCACTGCCTTCATGAAGTTCTCTGTTGTCCAGGTATGTGTCTCAAGATCCAGATACTGCATAGCATCTGCAGCCTCAAACATGGTCTGGTTGATTGCCATACAATGTGCTACCATACACAGCGGATACTCATAGTAAGCACCGTCAGCCGCCTTACATGCCGACTCTACGGAATCGTAGATCTCGCCGCCTGCCTCTGTTGCAAACAGGTCAGACAGGTCTACCATCAGGCCGCGTGCGCCCCAGTTAGCTACCAGACGCTCTGGTCCTTCCATTACGATGTCAGGAGCCTGGCCGCCTTCGATGGCGGTGTTAACCTGATCGTCACCGTTGGTGTAATCAAGATACTCCACTGTCACGGTAACACCGGGATATTTCGCATTAAAACTTGCGATCAGGCTGTCAACCGTTGCAGAATCACCCCAGTTACCAATGGGATATGTCCACAGTGTGATAGATGCATTCAGATCTGCACCTGCGCCGTCCTCAGCGGGTGCTTCCGCCTCTGCACCTTCTGTTGTCTCTTCAGCAGGCGCTTCCTCCTCCGGCGTCTCTGCTGGCGTCTCTTCCGCCTCCGGCTCTGCTGCCGGCTGCTCGGATGCGCTATTACCGCATGCTGCCAATGACATCATCATGGTCAGGGAAAGACCAAGCGCTGCTAACTTTTTCATCGTCTTTTTCATACTTTTTTCTCCTTTTCTTCTCCCTTAATATTTATTTTTCCAGACGGCAGGAAAGATACCCTGTCATCTGTCAAAACCTGAATTTTATTCCGGATTCTCAATCCGGTCCTCCAACACTGCCCTCTCTTCCTGATCCAGATATCCGGAAAAGATACGTTCCAGGAACAGGGACAACAGGAGCATGGCCGCCACCGGCACGAACAGAACCGGCCACCACCACTCAATCGTAAAAATCGTCATTTCTACCAGCAGCATCACCATCACGACAGTAGATGGAAGATGCTTAAATGTCAGAATAAAGGCTGTTCTTATCAGTTCTTTCACCTGAAATGTAAATCTGCCCATCAGCGGAAACAGATAACACATGATCCCCGCCGGAATCAAGAGCAGTACGTAATAAGTCATATACATGACTGCACCGACGGAACTGCCTGTATTGCTAGCCATCACATGATAACCCCAGGCCAAAAATACAACTGCAGGTACGCAGATACAGGTGACCGGTATTCCGACTCTCAGATTATCCAGAAAAGCCCGAAGATACATGCCAAAGGCGCCGTCCTTTCTGTTCCGAAAAGTCTTCACCACAGTATAATATAATGCCGCAGTTGCCGATCCGGCCGTGACAAGTGGCATACAAAGCAGCAACCACAGAAGCGACAGACCTACCAGATCCACACCCTTTGCGATCATCCGGAAAAAGAGATTCTCCGGATCAAAAATATCCCGCCCCATCGGTATCATTCCTTTCCGTTCCCGGATCCAGACTCAAACGATATGCTTGGCCTGCCCGTTTTTGGACTCCAACGCCCGTAGCGTGTCATCATACATGTCAGCCTTTTCATAACTCTCATGACGGATATAATAGTTATACACAATATCGATCATCACAAGGATCGGAAACTGCGGCGATATCATGTTACCGTGATTCAGATGCTGTAAAGATGCCAGCAGCACTACTTCACTGCAAAAATCCGCATAGATATCCTTGTCATTGGCCGTAAAGATGACCGTTCTGGCGCCCTTCTTATGTGCTTCCTTGAGCAGATAGAGTACTCCTTGTGTCTCTCCGCTCAGCGAAAAACCGCACACCAGACTCCGTTTGTTCAAAAACACTGCCTGCATACGCATCCGGTCCGTATCCTGTAGCGAATCGATATCCACACCGATCCGCATAAACCGGTTTTCCATCTCGCTTGCCGCAAGTCCGGAACTTCCGATGCCACAAGCCACCACTCTCTCCGCCTGAAAAAGATACTGCACCACTCTTGTGATCTGCGTTTCATCCATAAGGCTGTATGTCTTACTGAGCAGATCCTGATAGGTATTCAATACCAATCTGGTGCTGTCTGCTGTCGCTTCGCCTTTTCTCATGAAAGTCTTTTCATATTGATAAATAAATTCTCTGTATCCGTGAAATCCACACTTCTTCGCAAACCTCGAGAGCGATGCCTCGGATACAAATATCGTCCTCGCCACATTCTGTGCCGAAAAATCTATTTCTGTTTTGTTATTAATAAAAAAATCCGCTATATTCTTTTCAACATTCGTTAAACTATCATATCTTGCTTCTATGATCGGAACGATCGACTTTATGTAACTGTTCATCCTCTGTCACTCTTTGCTCAAATGATTGTTCTTTCATCCCACTTGATGCTATGATATAGAAAAACCCAAAGGAGGGACACTTATGAGTTCTGTATCCAAAACTATCGTCTGTTACGGCGATTCCAACACCCATGGCTACAATTCAGCCAACATGGGACGCTTTACCGAAAAAGAACGCTGGACCTGTCTTCTGGCCAATCTGCTTGGCTCCGGTTATCTGATTCGCGAAGAAGGCCTGAGCGGACGAACCACCTCTTTCGACGATCCCCTTTTTGAAGGCTTAAACGGCGTCACCTTTCTTCATCCCTGTATGATGACCCATGAACCACTGGATCTACTGATCATCATGCTCGGCACCAACGATGTGAAACAACGTTTCAGCGCTACGCCCGGCAATATCGCCAAAGGCATGGAGCGGCTCGTGACCAAAGCGCTTCATACAACGGAAGCCTGGCGAGATCAGCCCAATATTCTGATCATCGCACCGCCGCCCATAGAGAAAGGCTATTACGAAACAAGTATCGGTCCTGAGATGGGAATAGACTGTATGGAAAAATCCATGGCGCTCTCCCCGCTCTATCAGGACATCGCCGACAGGCTGCACTGCCATTTTCTGGATGCCGCGTCTATCCCCGGCCTCGGTATGTATCCCTATGACTATATGCATCTAAGTCTGGAGGCGCATCGGCTTCTGGCTGAAAAGCTCGCCGAGCTGATTCCACAGATCTGTTAACAGATCCCGGCTTTTGCCTCACGGATCATTCTGGCTGCCTCTTCTACGATCGGCATATCTTCATTGATCAGATCAGTCAGGGGCCTGCGCACACCACCGATGTCCAGGCCTTCGTTGATCCGCAGAATTTCTTTGATGACTGCATACATGTTGCCATGTGCCGCACACATCTTATAGATGACTGCGTTTGCCTGATACTGTATCTCGCTGGCTTTCTTCAAATCTCCCGCTTCCACCAGTTCGTTCATCTTAAGGAACAGCTCCGGCATAACACCATACGTACCGCCGATACCGCCTTCCGCACCGATCACACGGCCGCTGATGAACTGCTCATCCGGTCCGTTGAAGATAATGTAGTCCTCTCCGCCGGCCTGTTTGAACATCTGGATATCCTGCACCGGCATAGATGAATTCTTGACGCCGATCACCCTCGGATTCTCACGCATCTTAGCAAACAAACTCTGTGTCAGAGCAACCCCTGCCAGCTGCGGGATATTGTAGATGATAAAATCGGTATCCGGCGCGGCATCGCTGATATCGTTCCAGTATTCCGCGATCGCATATTCCGGCAGATGGAAATAAATAGGCGGGATACAAGCGATCGCATCCACCCCAAGCTTCTGCGCATGAGCCGCCAGTTCTCTGCTATCCTTCGTGTTATTGCAGGCAACATGTGCGATCACCGTCAGTTTTCCGGCCGCTGCCTCCATCACATTTTCCAATACGACCTTACGATCCTCCACGCTCTGATAGATACATTCCCCGGAAGAACCGTTAACATAGATGCCCTTCACGCCTTTCCTGATAAAGTATTCTGTCAGTGCCCGCACTCTCTCCGGGCTGATATTGCCTTCCCCGTCATAGCAGGCATAAAATGCGGGAATGATTCCCTTATATTTATCCAGGTTTCTCATATTTTCCTCCATTCCGAAGTGTCACAAACTCTTGATACTTCTCCGGCACAATGCCATCTCTTTCGTGCGCCGCCAATGCCAAATCCTTTTATACGCTTCTATTCCAACGCTTCCGCGAATGCTTTCGTGATCAGCTGCGGCCTGGTAATGATCGAACCGACAACGACACTGAACACTCCCAGTTCCACAACCCTCTTTGCCTTCTGAGGGGTATTGATATTCCCTTCCGCTATCACTCTGTGCTTTGCCTTCGCAACAATCTCCCGGATGATCTCAAAATCATTGGTCTCTATCTTGTCATTTCGGCTCTGCTCCGTATATCCGACCATCGTTGTCCCGATAAAGTCAAATCCAAGTTCATCCGCATGCAGCGCTTCTTCGATGGTAGAGCAGTCAGCCATCAAAAGCTGCTCCGGATATTTCTCTTTGATCTGATGAAAAAATGCGTCCAGCGTCAATTCTCCCGGCCGCAGCGCACCGGTGGCATCCACCGCGATGATCTCCGGCCTAACCTCCATCAGCTCGTCAACTTCTTTCATCGTAGGCGTGATATAAACTTTGCTTCCTTCATAATCACGCTTCACGATGCCAATGATCGGCAGATCAACCTGTGACTGAATCTCTTTGATATCCTCTTTGGTATTCGCCCGGATCCCGAACGCCCCGCCCTCTTTGGCCGCCAGTGCCATCTTCCCCATAATATAGGAAGAATGCAACGGTTCATGCGGAAGCGCCTGACAGGATACAACTAATTTCCCTTTTAACTGTTCTACTCTACTCTCTACCACTTCTCCTCGCCTCTTTTCTCGTCACCATTTTTACAGCTATAGTTCACATTATATCATCAAGGAAATTGTTTTCAATACGATATGTTTTTCAGAAAGTTCTTTCAGCGCTTTTGTATGTTTTACCCTTATTTTTGGTGATTTTGATTATTTTTTTGTCATATCCATACAAAAAACTGTTTATGATTTCATTATTTTGATTATAAATATTGGAAACAAGATTCTTCAATTCATGCAATCAGAATACCTTGACAAAAAAGAATCCTGACTGCAGGATTCTCCACCAGCGCCGGGTCTCTTCAGCAGCATGATCCCGTTCCGCTACAGCGCGGCCAAAAGGGGATATTGCCGGCTATACCTGCAATATCCCCTTCGTTACCCCTTACTGCTTTATTAGATTTTCTTCTCGTATTCCCGACAGGCGGACCAGGCAGCGCCAAGCATACCTGCTTTATTCCCCAAACCGGCCTGTACCACGCGGACATTTCTGAAAGAAGGCATAATGTGTTCCTGTAGCGACTCCCGCACTTTCCGAATCACATATTCCTGTTCCATGATTCCGCCACCCAAAACCACAAGCGCGGGATTAAAAATATGTACCAATGTGATCAGCCCATAGACGATCTCTGCGATCCACAGATCAATTTGTTCCCGCACCTGCGGTAATTCCATCTGTGCAAAAATCTCACGTCCATTGCACAATTCCGGAAAATGAGCCTTGACACGCTGCACAAGCGCCGTTGTCGATGCATACCGCTCATAGCATCCGCTAAAAATATCTGTACCGGGATCCCGATGCTCCGGATGCGTCACAATGCCGCCAAATTCCCCCGCCGAGTACCCGGAACCGGTATACACTTCTCCGTTCATGACAATTGCGCCTCCTACACCTGTTCCATAGGTCAAGCACAGAAAATCTGGCGCTCCTTTGCCTGCTCCATAATGAGCCTCTCCCATGGCCGCACTGTTGACATCATTCTGTACGGCCGTCGGTACATGAAACTTCTCTTCAATCCGTTCCTTAATCTGCATCCCCGTATAACCGGGGATATTCTCATTGGCAAAGAGGATTGCCCCCTTCTCCACATCCACCTGCCCGGCCGTGCTGATACCGACCGCTTGAAAATCCTTATAGCACTCGAGAATCTCCAGAACCGTCTGCATAACGTGTTCCCCGCCCAATCCGGCATTCGTGTCCGTCTCTTTCATTTCTCTGATCTGACCCTCTTCCCAGATACCGGACTTGATACTTGTGCCCCCAATATCCACTACCGCTGCCCTCATACTATTCTCCATTTCTGCGCTGTATACGCGTTCTTTTTTCTTAATTCAAATGGTATCCTGCATCGTTCACATTCCATCATGTCTTACTGATGCCTCTGCTGCATCGTTCTCCATATGCCCAGATCCTGTCATTTGCGCACTTTGATCACGGCTTTACGAATCCGCTCCTCAAGACCATCTGCCGCCACGCCCGGCATATGCGGTTCCGTCGGCATACAGACGACAAACTTGCCCGGCTCCAGATGACAGACTGCCTTACAACTACAGATTCCCATACCGATATCTCCGTCCTCGTTGTATGGCTTTGTGATCTCCTGAAACTCCTGTGCAAAGAGAATGTCTTCTCTTCCGGACAGATCTATCTGAATATCGTAATATTCTTCATGAAACTCATATTCCGTCTTATCCGCCTTCGTATCCGCATGCATGATGTTCACAAACACTTTATCCCCGTCGATTTCATGCCTGCCGTCCTCCAGTCCAGTCAGATCTGTTTCCAGCATGTAGCGCAGTGCTCGGTCCAGATTCCTGCTCGTGCCCATATAGCGCTGTGCATTTTCTATTTTGTCATAGATCATATTTTCCTCCATTCTGAATCGTCCCTAAGTCTTTCTTGATACCTCGATGCTTGCGGCGGGGTCTTTGATTCAACCTTATCTGCTTACTCCTGTAACGGAGCAAATACCGACGCGATCTTCTCCGCGGTCACCATACCGTCCATCGCCGCCGAAGTAATGCCGCCCGCATATCCTGCACCTTCTCCGCACGGATACAGCCCCCGAAGCGTCGACTGCCCGGTCTCGTCCCGCATGATCCTCACCGGGGAAGAAGTTCTGCTCTCAACTCCGGAAAGATAGGCTCCGCTGTCAGAGAATTCGTCTACAGTCTGACCAATTAAGTCAATTCCCTCCACCAGCGCATGGTTTAATTCGGGCGGAAGGATATCATGTACCGGCGCCGATCGATACGCTCCTTTGACTGCCGGCGCAAAGCCCGGATAACGCTGTGCGACAACCGATGCATATGGTTCTTTCGATTCTGTCACTGCCTGCCGGAACGCTCCATAAGTCTCTACCGGAACAGCTCCCTTTCCAATCAAATATGCCCGCTCCTCCAATTCCCGTTGAAAGGCAATCCCACCAAGCGGAGACTTATCCTTGTAATCCTCCGGCGTCACCGTAACGATCATGGCGCTGTTACTGTTATCCCCGTCGCGGCCGCTGTAGCTCATGCCGTTCACGGCCAGCCGCCCCGGTTCAGACGAAGCGTTGACCACATAACCACCCGGACACATACAAAAGGAATAGACACCCCGGCCCGAACAAGTCTGTGCCGTCACTTTATAGCTGGCCGCCGGCAGCAATGGATTGTCTGAACAACCGTACTGCATCCGATCGATCATTCTGCGCGGATGCTCCATGCGTAACCCCACGGCAAAAGCTTTGGCTTCCATCGGCACCCGCTTTCCATACAACATCTCGAAAGTATCCCGCGCACTGTGCCCGATCGCCAGCACTACCGTCTCACTTTCTATACTCTCCATCCGCCGTACGGGCCTCCGGTGCTGTTCTTGCCCGGAACAATCGCTGCACGTCTCTGTTAAATCCCCTGTTTCACCGGCCTTGTCCCGATAATGAACAACCACACCTCTCACCTGCTCCTCTTCACAGAGCAATTCCGTTACCTGTGCACCGAATCTGACTTCACCACCCCAGGCTATGATCTGCTCCCGCAGACGCTTCACCACCGAGACCAGAATATCTGTGCCGATATGCGGCTTCGACTCATACAGGATCCGTTCCGGCGCACCGGCCTCCACGAAGATCCGCAGGACTTCTTTGTTTCTGCCGAATTTATCCTTTACCAGCGTGTTCAGCTTACCGTCCGAAAAAGTGCCTGCACCCCCTTCTCCGAACTGCACATTGGAATCCGGATCTAGCACCCCCTCCCGCCAGAACTTCTCCACATCTGCAATCCGCTTCTCCACACAGTCGCCCCGCTCCAAAAGCAGTGGCCTGTAACCATGCTTCGCCAGCAGATACCCACAGAACAAACCCGCCGGCCCTGTGCCTATAATGATCGGCCTGTCGCGCATCTGCATATTCCCCGGCGTCGAAAACCTATATGCTTTCTCATCCACTGCCTGAACCTGCTTACTTCTGCATCTGGCAAGCACTTTTGACTGCGAGGACACCGACACATCCAGCGCATAGTTGATCCAAATCTGTGGCTTCTTCCTGGCATCGATCGACTTCCTGACGATCTGCCATGACAAGATCTCCTCATGTGTAATATGCAATATGGCAGCGGCCTTTTGCACAATATCCTGTTGGGTATGTTCCAATGGAACTTTGATCTGATTGATACGAATCATTTACCTGTCACCTCAGTGTTGTCTTTATGCCCTTGCTGCCCCCACAGCTGCCATTCTTCTGTTCCGGTGATCCACTCCTGCAAACCTTCCCTGCATGTTCTGACTTTCCGGCGGCGGCACGCCCTGCCACTGCACCGCTGCTCCACGCCCACTGCAGATTATAACCGCCACAAATTCCGTCAATATCCAGCATCTCCCCTGCCATAAACAATCCCGGTACTCTGACCGACTGCAAGTCCGCTGTAACTTCCTCGAAGTCCACCCCGCCGGCGCAAACCTGTGCCTGATCAAAAGAATTCGTCCCCAGCACCGTTACTTTATGAGCATGGAAAAGTGCTTCCAGCTTCTTCCTCCGAGGCAAAGCAATCTTACATGCTGTTTCTGTCTCCCCTATCCCGGCCAGTTTTAACAGCAACAGTCCGACCTTCTTATTAACAATGCCTGTCACAAACTGCTCCATGTTCTGTTCCTTCTGCCGGTCCCATCTCTGTTCCCAGAAAGCGCTGTCGATCGGTATATAATCTATCCCAACCGTCACGCATTGGTTCTCCCGCAGCGCATATGCGGCAATTCTGCTGAACTGAAAAACCGGAATCCCCGAAATCCCATACTCCGTCAGCTGTAATTCCCCATGCACGGTACTGACAGCGGTTCCACCTACATACAACGTCAGACAGGCCTCACACCGTACCCCCGCCACTTGCTTCCAAAAAGTTTCCCCACACCTGAGCGCCGTAAGCGCCGGCACAGTCGGTACAATCCTGTGTCCAAGCTGCCCGGCTATCGCCAGTCCCCCGCCGTCCGAACCTGTCTTCGGGGCAGCCTTGCCGCCACAGGCCAGTATCACCGCATCATACCTTTGTGGCGCATCTTCTTCCTGGCTTCTGCGCGTCGTCAGATCGGTCTCTACCACCAGTCGGGTAACACCCCCTTTCTTCGTCACGCTTCTGACCCCGATAACTTTACACTTCGTACAAATCCGAATTCCCAACCGCTCCATCTCATACCGCAGCACATCCAGCACTGTTGCCGCCTGCTCACTGGCCGGATACAGATACCCGTTCTTGTCCTTAATCCGCATTCCCAACTTCCGAAAGAACTCTTTCGTCTCTGTCACCCCGAAACGCTCATAAATCTCATCCAAACGGGCCGCTCCGCTCCCATAATAACAGTCTGTATCCATGATCTCGTTAGAGAAATTACACTTTCCGTTCCCTGTAGACAGAATCTTCCTGCCGACTCGATCATTTCTCTCGTATACCGTCACGCATGCGCCCGCATACGCCGCCTGGATCGCTGCCATCATCCCGGCCGCTCCACCGCCCACTACGGCAATCTTTCTTCCCATATCTCCTATGTTTTCAATCCTTTCTATGTAGATCAAAGATTACTTTCTCCATTCCGAATAAACACCCCTTCTATTCATGGTGATATCATAATGTAGGATATGGGTGTTTAGAAAAATATAGCAGCTCTTGCTGATATGTCGTATTCCACATAACCGCAAAAACCGCTATGTCCAGTCTCAGTCACGTCAGGCTTATTTTCAATGCTGTATCTTATTATAGTATTTATAGATACCTTTTACAAGATTCAAAATATCCTTTCCAAACAAATGCAGGAAACCTGATTACTATTCACGGGTCAGGAATGCGCCAAACTGCGCATTCCGTGAGAACATGATTCAGGAGTGAGGGGCGATATTCAGCTCGAATAAGATTCGAGAAAATTATACAACTCCTCATCATTTTCTATAAACTTTCCCTGTATGATCTCCGCCTGTAACTGATCGCTAAGTGCGGACAACAGGATATCCGTATTCATATGCATCCGCTTCTTGTCCTCCTCATACACCACGATAAAATGATCCTCCACCATCAGATAGTATCCTTTTTCCTCTTCTTCTTTATAATACTTACAGATGACGACCCGGTCTTTAGAAAAGGCCGTCAACTCGATGGTCTCGAATCCCATTTCCAGCTCCGTCAGCGGCGGATTCCTATCGTAGGACTCCAACTCCTTGATCAGACTCTCCCGGTCCAAGCCGATATATTTCACCGGCACATCTTCCTGTTTCTCCTGGATCGTACCGTCCACAAGATTGACCTCCTCGATCAGATACATAGTATCCGCCGTCACCACCGGAATCTGCTCCACCGCCGCCTCTATGACCTGTTCTTCTACCGGCTCATCCAAAGAAGACCACGGATCACTGTCTCCACTTTCCATACTATCCAAGGCACTCTTACTGTTCTTACCTTCTTTTACCTGATATTTGTTGGGATAAAAGAATTGCTCTGCTTTCAGCGCCATATAGCCGCCCGCTCCCAACAAAAAAACTGACATCACAAGAAAAAGACTGACACGTCTTACAAATTTCATCCTTACCAAGCCCTTCTTATCGGATTCTTCTGTAATCAGTATCAGTCATTTACAAAAATTTATGCAGTCTTAACCTAAATTAATGATTCGGCTCCTATAAAACCCCAATATTCTTTCCGAACATGATAAAGAAAAAACCAAGCGGTATCCGGGACAGCTCCTCTTCTCCGATCACCCGCAGTATCATCAGCATAGTCAGATCAAGAAAGACCCCTGCCACAATACCGGTGAGGATCGTAGCTGCCGCTCCTGCCGGTTCCAGCATGAATCTACCGATCAACATGACCACCAGTCCGGATACGACGGCGGCGGCAGCCGGAAAAGCGACACACGTAAACCAACCGGGCTGATATCTTAAGTTCCTGCTAATAAACAGGAAATTCATTACGCAAAAAACAGCGAAATAAGCGATCAATGCATAGATGATCCCATCCGCTCCAAGCAGCGCTTTCTGCACAAACAGAT
>CAMWLJ010000006.1 GCA_947175055.1 uncultured Lachnospiraceae bacterium
TAAGCGGCAGGGAAAAATTCGTCAATTTTGGAACGGAGCAGGAGGGGAGACTATGCGCAGAGATTTTTGATTCTTGCAAAAATATATTCTTATGGTAAGGTAGATGTTGGCATAGCGGCAGGGCTTGTGGTGATCGGTAATCTTCTGTGACGGGGGAATTGCAGGAAAAAGGGCAATAGAGTATAGTAATAATACAATGCAGGAATGAGAGAAGGCAGCCGGACATTGCCATGATGGCGCCGGGTGCCTGCGAACAGGAAACGGAGGAGCGTATGCGGGAAAACAAATGTTACAGGATCGAAAAAGACAGCAGGGCCATGTTTCACAATCAGGTGGATTATTGTGTCGGAACAGGAAGGATGGGACTTGCGCTGCAGCAGGAATATCAGGAGCAGTTAAAGCTTGTGCAGAGTCAGATCGGGTTTCGGCATATCCGTGGGCATGGGCTTTTTTCGGACGATATGGCTATTTATCAGGAATTTGAAGAGGCAGACGGCACGAAGCGGGCGGAGTATAATTTTACCTATCTGGATCTGGTGATGGACAGTTACCGCAAATGCGGTCTTAAGCCCTTTTTGGAGCTGGGATTTATGCCGGATAAAATGGCGTCCGGCGATCAGACCGTATTCTATTGGAAAGGGAATACCACGCCGCCGGCAAGTTACGCTGCCTGGTGTGATCTGACAACGGCTACACTGCGCCATCTGATGGAACGTTATGGAGAGGACGAAGTGGTGACCTGGCCGATCGAAGTATGGAATGAGCCGAATCTGCCGGGATTCTGGAAGGATGCCGATATGCAGGAGTATTTCCGGTTGTTTGAGGAGACTTTCCGTGCGGTGAAGAAAGTGGACGAACGTTTTCGGGTAGGCGGACCGGCAGTCTGCGGTGTGCAGGATGAATTGTGGATCCGGAAATTTCTGGAGTTCTGCCGGGAAAGACAGATAGCCTTGGATTTTGTCACCCGTCATCATTACACGACAGAACTTCCGGAGGATGTGGGGCACTATGGCTATGCCGCGCTTTCAGATGCGGAGCAGGGATTTTTGAACCTGCAGTCTTCCCGGGATATTATCGACAGTTTTGAGGAGTACAGGGGGATGGAAATCCATATTACGGAATTTAATACTTCTTATATTCCCAACTGCCCGCTGCACGATACCAACCAGAATGCGGCATACATCGCGCACCAGCTGTCCCGGCTGGGAGATAGGAACGAATCCTATTCCTACTGGACGTTCGGAGATATTTTCGAGGAGCGGGGCGTTCCTTTTACGCCTTTCCACGGCGGTTTCGGTTTGGT
The DNA here is from genome assembly GCA_947175055.1 of uncultured Lachnospiraceae bacterium. GTDB lineage: Bacteria > Bacillota > Clostridia > Lachnospirales > Lachnospiraceae > UBA3282. The sequence continues at coordinate 1,304 of CAMWLJ010000006.1, forward strand.
GGCCAACGGCGGCATTCCCAAACCTACCTTCTGGGTGTTTAAATTCTACAAGGATCTGAACGGCGTCTGTGTGTGCAAGGAAGAGGATCTGGTGGTGACAAAAGGGGACGACGGCATCTACCGGGGAATCGCGTGGAATGCAGCACGGCAGCGTACCGGCAGGGAATTGGAGATAACGGTTTCCTTCCCGGCGAAAGACGGGCAGGATTATGTGGTGGTGACGAAGACGGTAGATGAAGAGACCTGTAATCCGCTGCGCATGTGGCATAATCTGGGAGAGCCTTCTTCTCCGAATCAGAGACAGAAGGAGCTGATTCTGGCGTGTGCAAGACCGTTTGTGTCAAGCGGAAGGGCGAAAGCGTCCGGGGAGCAGGTTGGGTTTTCCATGTCAGTGAAAGAGCACGGGGTGATCTATTTTGAGCTGCAGCCGGTGGAAACGACAAGTGACAGAGGCTATGATTATAACAGAGTGATGCAGTTCGATTGAGAGTCATTTTAAATTTGTGACGCTTCGCAATAGAGGAAAATGTGATAAACTATAGTAAATGGCATGAAAGGTTGTTCCAGTTGCCAGTGTTTATAGAGGTGAAAGCACAATTTCAATAGAAAAGCAGGCCGATGAGGAGGCGCAACTTAATGGGAATCTATCTGAATCCGGGCAACAGAGGTTTCTGGCAGTCGATTCGATCCGAGATCTATGTAGATAAGACGGGGGTGATCGCGAAGACGAACCAATATTTGAATACGGAGCAGCAGTATATATGTGTCAGCAGGCCGAGACGATTCGGTAAATCCATGGCGCTTAAGATGCTTGCGGCTTATTATAGCCGTGGCTGTGATTCCGGGGATTTATTCAAGGGCTTTCAGATAGAAAAAGAAGAGACTTTCAGGGAACATCTGAACCAGTATGATGTTATCTTTATGAACATGCAGCAGTTTCTGATCAGAGCAAAGGAAGAGGATGTAACGGAATATCTGGAACGGGCTGTGCTTGAAGAACTGCGGGAGAGTTATGGACATTTGTTTTCGGAACGGATTACAGGTCTGGCAGAAGCGCTTGAGAGAATTTATGCAAAAACGGAAAAGCAGTTTATCTTTCTGATCGATGAATGGGACTGTGTGATGCGGGAAAGGCAGGAATCCGAAGAGCTGCAGAAGAAGTACCTGGATTTTCTGAGGGATCTTTTAAAGGATCAGCCTTATGTTGCGCTGGCGTATGTGACAGGAATTCTTCCCATAAAGAAATACGGGCAGCATTCCGCGCTGAATATGTTCTGGGAATACTCGATGACAGATCAGTTTATCTTTGAGGAATATACAGGCTTCACGGAGGAGGAGGTAAAAACGCTCTGCGTTCGGTATGACATGGATTTTGCAAAAGTCAGCGACTGGTATGACGGTTACAGGCTTCGGCAGTTCCGGCATATTTATAATCCGCGCTCTGTTGTGGCGGCGATGAAGAGCCGTGTTTTTTCAAACTACTGGACATCTACAGAAACTTACGAGGCATTAAAGTTATATATCGATATGGATTTTGATGGGCTGAAAGCAGATATTGTGCAGATGTTGGGCGGCGAACGGGTGAAGGTGAATACACTCAGTTTTCAAAATGATATGCACAGCTTCAGAACAAAGGATGATGTGCTGACGCTGCTGATCCATATCGGTTATCTTGGTTATGATGCGGAGACGAAGGAAGCGTTTATTCCTAATAAAGAGATCATCGGAGAATTCGAGAATGCCATGAGCGTGAGCGGATGGCCGGAAGTGATGCGTGTGCTGAAAGCATCGGAGAAGCTTCTGGAAGCTACTTTAAACGGTGATGAGGAAAGCGTGGCAAGAGGACTTGACCGGGCGCATATGGAAGTGGCGTCCATATTGACCTATAATGACGAGAATGCACTTGGCAGTGCCATAGGGCTTGCTTACTATAGTGCGAGGAAGGATTACAAACTGGTACGGGAGCTGCCGGCAGGAAAGGGCTTTGCAGACGTTGTTTTTCTGCCGCTGCCGCATGCGGATAAGCCGGCGTTGGTGGTAGAATTGAAATACGATAAGGATGCCAGAACGGCCATACAGCAGATCAAGGACAGGCAGTACACGCAGGCACTTGCAGGATATGCGGGTAATATATTGCTCGTGGGGATCAATTATGAGAGGGGAAATAAGGATAAACCGCATAGTTGTGTGATAGAAAGAACAGTAAAGCAAAGTTAATAGTATTTTACCTAAAAATTGGTTGATTTTCTGATTTATTTAAGTTATCCTAATAAGGAAACCGAGTTTACTTTCATAGATTGTCCGGATGTAGATGTGTGGAGGTAAGGTTGAATAAATTCTCTGATGAGCAATTTAGTTCAACAAACTGAACAAGTTCAGTTAGAATTTGTGCCGAAGTGTCACAAATTCTATTGATCGCAGAGCAAAATGGGAGTATTCCTTCGGAAAACTCTTAAATTCTGCTCGCGTCCTCAGCGCAAAGCGCTTCGGAATAGAGGTAATAATGAGCGATTACGAAATGATGGTGCTGAATCTGGATGGCACCCTGCTTGACAGCAATAGTGTACTGGTGGAAGATACTAAAGTGACTCTGCAAAATTGCATGAAGAAGGGGAAAAAGATTGTTCTTTGCTCCTCTCGCTCTTATGAAGAGATGGGTACGATCGCAAGAGAATTGTATGAAGGCTGTGAAGGGCAGTATTGTATCGGGTTTGGAGGGGCGATTTGTTATACGCAGGATGGTCAGTGTATTGTAAAGGCCGATCCAATCGAGACAGTTGTGGCAGATCACATGATAACCCTGGCAGAGCAGCGGCGTATTCATATCCACGGCGGTATACAGGAAGAATTGGAGGCAATGGTGGAGGGGATGGGATTTCTGATCGCTTATGATGAGATGGAACTGAGCACGAGTTGATCAGGACTACAGCCGGAATAGCCCTACAGCAGTCGCCTTTTTCTGATTCTTAACCCTCCTTCCGATACTCACTGGGACTGACGCCCATCTTTTGCCGGAAGAGCCGTGAGAAATAAAGTGGGTCGATAAAACTTACCGAGTGAGCGATCACACGGATTGAAAGGTCTGTATTCTTAAGCAGGATGCAGGCCTGTTTTATACGATAATCCAATAAGTAACTTTGTATGGAAACACTTGTGAAGGACTTAAAGAGCCGGTGCAGATAGGAACGGTTGATACCCAGATGATCGGCAATGTCCTGAATCGTGATCGGATCGCAGTAGTGATCTTCGATATATTGCAGGGCATCCTCTGCGTAGCCGGATTTCTTCTGGCAGATGGCGGTCTGACCGTTAGGAAACTTCTGTGCCAGCAGGAACAGATATTCATAGAGGATGCTGTTCATGATTAGGTCGCGGTTCTGTGTCAGCTTGTCGGCTTCAGACATTTTCTCATGGCAGCGCCGCAGCTGTTCATCCTGCCCGAAGGAAACTACCAGACTGTCGAAAAGAGAAGTTCGTTCCAGATATCCCTTGATCTTAATGCCCTGCATCCCGATCCATGTGTATGTCCATGGCGTGTTCTGATCGGCTTCATAGTAGATCAACTCGTCAGGGCAGATCAAGAAGGCGTCCCCTTCCTGCAGACGGAACAGTTTCCCGCGGGCCTTGTAAATGCCTGTACCCTTTAAGACATAATGGATCAGATAGCCTTTGCGCATGATAGGTCCGTAGCTATGCCCGGGGGCACAGTTTTCATAGCCGCAGGTGTAGATCATGGCGTCAATATTCTTATAGAAATCATTGGAGAAGTTGTAATCCAGCATTATATTTGCCTCATTTCTGATGTTGCTTACCATAATACATTGTGCATAGTTTCATTCCAACCGCGCAGGTGGAATATGATTCGCAGATTTCCGTCATGCCTTACAGACAGATCGTCAATTTACGCTCATATGGACTCCATGTCATAATCTTCAATTATCAAGTCACATATCTCCATATAAATCTCATTTTAGCAGACTATAATAATAGATACAAACATAACTTTTCTGTGGCCGCAGAAAACCGATAACATAAGCTTTTAGTATACTGTGGAAATCTTGGCAGTGCATAGAAGATAGAAGGAGGAGCAGGAAATGGATGCAAATAAGCGTCAGCGATATGAGAAAATATCCATAGAACTTACCAGGCTGGTTGGCGGAAAAGAGAATATTCAGGGGGTGGCGCATTGTGCGACCCGATTAAGGATCGTTCTGAAGGACAATGATATTGCGGATTTGAAGGCGATCGAGGATGTGGATCTGGCGAAAGGCGTGTTTGTGGCCGGCGATCAGGTGCAGATCATATTCGGCGCGGGGCTGGTCAATGACGTGTATGAGGTGTTTGCGGAACACAACAATATGAAAAACATGAGCCTAAGCGATTTAAAGACGGTAGCGAACAAGAAAATGAATCCGCTGCAAAGGATCATCAAGGCACTGTCTGATGTATTCGTGGATATCATGCCGGGGATCCTGGCGGCGGCGCTGCTGACCGGACTTTCCGGCGTATTGGGAAATCTTGACTTTGTGAAGTCCAATGATACTCTGTATGGCATTAACCGTTTGATCAACATCTCTTCCGGGGCCATTTTCGGGTTCTTGCCACTTGCAGTGGCCTACAGCGCCTGCAAACGGTTCGGCGGACGGCCGATTCTGGGCATCGTGATCGGCTGTATCATGTTAAGCGACAGCCTGGCAAATGCCTATTCGGCGGCGCAGGGGACGGCGGAAGTCACCACGCTCCATATCTTCGGCATGGGCGTGGAACTGGTAGGATTCCAGGGCGGCATTATCGTGGCATTGCTGATGGGATTTGTGACGGCCAAATTGGACCTCTTTTTTGAAAAAAAGGTGCCGGAGGTCATCCGTCTGCTCGTATCTCCGCTGCTGACTACGCTGGTGGGCGCGTTGTTGCTGTTCACCGTGATCGGACCGGTGGGCCGTGGTCTTTCTTCGGGCATCACCAATGCGCTCGTATGGATGACGCAAAATCTGGGCGTGGCCGGATATGCGGTCTTCTCTGGCCTGCAGCAGCTGGTGGTCATTACAGGCCTGCACCATATATTCGGTGCGATCGAGGCGCAGCTTCTGGCGGATACCGGCAGGAACTTCCTGAATCCGCTCATGTCCGTGGCCATTATCGCACAGGGCGGCGCAGTGCTTGGTTATCTGCTGATGCACAGGAAGAATGTGAAGACAAGAGAACTTTGTATTCCCAGTTTTATTTCGGTACTGTTTGGCATTACGGAACCGGCGCTGTTCGGTATTAACTTAAGGTATCGTTTCCCGATCATCGGCGGATGCATCGGCGGCGCACTGGGTGGTGTGGTCGTATATATGACGGACTTGGCGGCGGTAGGATTTGGTACTACAGTCCTTCCGGGCATCGCACTGGCGGATCCGGCGGGCAACGGTTATGTGAACTATATCATTGCCCATGCGGCAGCCATTGCGGGCGGATTTGTTATGACGCTTGTTCTGGGAAAATTCATGGATAAGACGCCGGCGGAAGCGGTTCCTTCTGGCACGCAGGAGTTGCCGGATGCAGGGCAAAGGGGAACGGATGCGGCACAGGGATGTCAGGACACAGAGCCGGAAAGTTCGGCGGAAGAAGTTTTCTACGGGTATGCCAACGGGCAGTTGATCGCCATGGAAGACGTGAAAGATGAGACCTTTGCCAATAAAGTTCTGGGTGAGGGCGTAGCGGTACTGCCAACGGACGGCAGAGTGTATGCACCTGCGGACGGCATGGTCATGAGCGTCTTTGATACGAAACATGCGGTATGCTTCGCCAGTAGATACGGCACGGAGATACTGATCCATATCGGTGTGGATACGGTCAATCTGCAGGGAAAATATTTCACGGCTCATGTGAAAGACGGCGACATGGTGAAAAAAGGGCAGCTTCTGATCGAATTTGATAAGGAACAGATTGAAAAAGCCGGATATGATACGGCGATTCCGATGATCTTTACGGATCTTCCGGAGGAGAAGACGCTGGAGGTATCTGCGCCCGGGCGGATGACACAGGATACACGAACAGCTATTGTGCGCAGAGTATAAATCCTATAAAATATAATCATAGCAAACGACATACACTGAGTGCCAGAGTGTAAAGAATTTCCATCAAGTGATAATGGCACATTATGTAAGGCACGCAGGCAGCATGAGAGCAGTGATATAGAGTCAAAGGCTGCGTGCAGCAGGAGTGAGGAAAAAGCATGGACAACAAAATCATTTTTCTGGATATTGATGGAACATTGATCTCCGGAATGACTGCGCCGTCCGCGCACACCGTGGAGGCAGTACGCGGTGCGCGGGCGAAGGGGCATAAAGTTTTTTTGTGCACTGGCAGGAATATGCCGATCATCGGCAAGGATATTCTGGATGTGGGATTTGACGGGATCATTGCCAGTGCAGGAAGCCATGTGGAAGTTGAGGGAAGAGTGCTGCTTGACAGTGTCCTGTCGGAGGAGATCATTCAGGAATGTCTTGCGGTCTTCCACGCACAGGGGATGTACTGCCGGATCGAAACGGCCGAGGGAATTTATACGGATCCGCAGATGGAAGAACTCTTGAGATTGGCGAAACCGGAGCAGAGCAATTCCGAACTGATCCGGATGCAGAAGGAGATCGAGGCAGGGATTCCCATACGGACTTATGAAGAATATCCTCATAACGGAGCTTATAAAATATGCTTTACCAGCAGGGATCTTGTCTCGATCGAAAGGACAAAAGTATATCTGGAGGACCGTTTTGTGTATGCGGTGCATTCCTATGGAGGCAGCGCCGTCTGCTTTAACGGGGAGATCATCCCGCGGGGGATCGATAAAGGGAAGGGTATGGAACTTGTGTGCCGGCACTACGGCGTGGGTCTGCAGGACACGATAGCTTTCGGCGACAGCATGAATGATCTGGAGATGCTGCAGGCGGCGGGCATCGGCGTGGCTATGGGCAATGCCTGTAAGGAATTAAAAGCCATGGCGGATACTGTCTGCGAGACGGTCGGAGAGGACGGAATCTATCATGAATTATGCAGAAGGGGAATTTTATAAGGAGTTGAAAACGGCTTAAGACTGACTGTAGACGAAAGGTGGGAAAAGATTTTATGAAAGAACCGATCATGAGATTCCAGATATTTGCGGATGATTCGCAGGTCTCGAATATGGAGGGGCCGTATGGTGCGGTGACAATGATCCCCTTTACGGGCAGGGTGGAATCAGAACTCTTCACCGGTGAGATCCTTCCGGGAGCGGTGGACGTACAGGTGGAAAATCCCGCGGGCAGCAGGAATATGTGCGCAAAATATATGTTTCATGGAAAAGACCGGGAAGGCAATGCCTGTCATCTCTTTGTAGAAAACAACGGTTACTTCTCGAAGGCAGACAGGGAGAATGCTTTCTTTCATGCCTGCCCAAGATTTATAACGGACAGTCCTGTGCTGGGCGCTTTTCTGTGTCAGGCGAGATTCCGTTCGGAAGTCCAGTCCGTGGAGGATGGGATCGAGATACGGATCTACGATGTATTGGAATAAGCCGCCCGCTAAAGGGGCGGCAATCCCTATGGCAGCACATTTCGCTTCAGGCTGCGGTAGGCCATTACGATATAGACGGCATAGATCATGAAAAACAGCATTAGCGTTATGCAGATGATGTTGAGTGGCCGGTAAAAGCCCTCCGTGACGCCCGGATCCGTGGCATTGCACAGGTTCAGGAGAAAAGGGATGCTGACAAACAGAGGCGGAATGGCAGGCATCGTGTAGTAGATCATAAACTGCAGGCGCAGCGCCCTGTGCATTTCCTGTCGGTCCATGCCCAGCTTCTTAAGCAGCAGGAACTGCCGCCTGTACCGGTCCGTCTCGGAAAGCTGCTGGATGGTCAGGATCGTGGCCGCAGTCATGATGAGGACCAGGGCCAGATAATAAAGCGGAAGGACCAGCATTGCTGTCGAACTTGCATACTCTGCCTGCACCTGCGGCGCGGTGTAGAGCGTAATATGACTATAGAGCTCACGTTCATCCCGGATCCGGCACAGTGTGGCATATTGTTCTTCGCTGACAGGCTCTTTCGTCATGGCAGCGTACAGATTGTGGCTGACAGGACGGGAGAGGACGGCTTCATCCGGCAGGATGAGGATAAAGTCCGTTCCATTGACATTCCAGAGCCGTTGATTGAGAGTCTCCGTATGGATACTGCCCGGCTGCAGCGTCGCTCCTCCAATGGCGATCGGCTGCGCGCAGGCCGCCACGGCGCCCTTTTGCCAAGGTACGCAGTGAATCAGATATTCACCGGGTTTCAGGGCGACGTCAGGGTATCCGCGCATGGAGCGCAGGGCGGCGTAGTCGCTGAACTTCATCCATGTATCATAAGGATAACAGGGATAATAGTCTGTATTTTCATTAAGATAGTCCGTGATATGGGCGTCTGGTCCCTGATAGATACTGTACGAATGCGCGGCAGTGACGGGGACGGAAGATTCTATATATGCGGTCAGGTCACTGCAGTCCTGCGTCGGGGTCTCTGTACCGATGAAAATATCGAAACAGGTTTCGGCAGTCTGGCGGCTCTCGAAGATGGCGCCAAAGATCAAGCCGGTGCCTTGGGAGATCAACACGGCGGTAAACAACAGTGCGATCGTGGCCATCACGATCCCCATGGTATTTAACTTGGCGGACAGCGTGCGGAAGATGAGCAGAGTCTGTCCTGTATATTTGTGCCTGGGCCGTCTGTCAAACCAGGCCGGGACGCCGGAGGAGAAGCTTAGGAAGAAGCCGTACAGGAATACGATGATGCAGGCGGATCCCAGGATGCCGGTGGGCAGGCTTCTTGTAAGGAGCAGCAATGTTCCGGTGATTCCGAAAATAACAGACACAGTAAAAGTTCTTATCCGCCGGCCGCTCTTCGCAAGGGCGGCATTTTCATTGAGACGGTCATAGTAGATCAGATCGTATATTTTCATGGAGCGGATCTTCCGGCGGCTTCTATACTGCGCGAACAGATAGATACATGTGAAGTAGACCAGTGTGAGGCCCACTGCCCTGAAGGAAAAGGTAAACGCAAAGGTGTAGGTGATGCCGAATAATGCCAAAAGAATAGCGCGCAGCGCCTGGAAGACCAGATTGCCGAGCAGAATGCCAAGCAGCAGAGCAAATACACCAACGATCAGATTTTCCAGGAAGAAAAGCCGTGCCACCTGTCTGTTTTCCAGTCCGATCAGGATATAGGTCCCGAATTCCCGGCTGCGCTTGGTGAACATGAAACTTGTGGTGTACTGCACCAGCCAGCCCATGATACAGACTACCACGATGCTGGCGAGAACGATCGTTACGGGGAGCGATCTCATCAGCGTGGACAATTTCAGGATCTCCGGAGAGAAGATCAGGCCATTAAAGGCGTAAAGCAGGGCGGCCGTTATGATGACCGTGACGAAATAGACCAGGTAATCACTGGTCTGACGTTTTGCGTTGCGCAGGGAGAGCTTAGATAACGTCACTGATATCACCTCCTAACAGAGCAAGCACATTAAGGATCTCATGATAGAAGACAGAGCGGTCTCGGCTTCCGCGGATCAATTCGTTGAAAAGGCGGCCGTCTTTGAGAAACAGGATACGGGAGGCATAACTGGCGCTGTAAGCGTCGTGTGTGACCATGAGGATGGTAGCGTGCATGGTCCGGTTCATCTGCGTCATGATCTCCAGTAGATTTTTGGACGCCTTGGAATCCAGTGCACCGGTGGGTTCGTCAGCCAGAAGCAGAGACTGACCTGCCACCATGGCGCGGGCGCAGGCTGCGCGCTGCTTCTGTCCGCCGGATACCTGATAAGGGAATTTGGGCAGGATATCGGTGATACCCAGTTTCATTGCCACATTCCGGACCTTATCCTGCACGGACGCAGGATCCGTGTGCGTCAAAGAGAGCGCGAGGCCGATGTTTTCTTCTATGGTCAGCGTATCGAGCAGATTGAAGTCCTGAAACACGAATCCCAGCTTCTCACGTCTGAAACGGGCCAGCTCGGCGGAAGAAAGGTCAGAGATGTCGATACCGTCCAGACAGATCCGCCCGGCACTGATCGTGTCGATGGTAGAGATACAATTGAGCAGCGTTGTCTTTCCGCTGCCGGATGCGCCCATAATGGCGATGAACTCACCGTCCTCCACGCGGAAACTGACTCTGTTCAGCGCTTTGGTGACGTTTACACCGTTACCGTAATACTTTTCGATATTTTCTACTTGCAGCATGTGCTACCTCCTATTCTGATTGTAGTCTTTCGACTTCTTCTTTTCGTCTGTTCGGTTGCCGAAGGGAATTCGTTATCTCCCGTCGGTATGTCCAGTATAGAGAAACAGCAAGCAGAAAGGTATCGAATCAGTATGGATTTGTCTTACGGTTTTGTAAGGTTTCCGACAGCTGCTTAGCCGGAAAAGTGAGGGTCACGGTAGTGCCCTGTTGCTCCATGGAAGAAATCTGCAGATCGATTTCCAGCAAGGCTGCCAGTTTGCGGCACAGATAGAGTCCCATGCCGGTGGAACCTCCCCGCAGCCGCCCATTGCTGCCGGTAAATCCTCTGTCGAATACACGGGGCAGTTCATGAGCCGGAATGCCGATGCCGTTATCTGAGACAGTCAGCTGTACCTGCCTGCCGCATGGCGTGGCAGTCAGGAGGACGGAAGGAGAAGCGTTACTTCGATAGCGGGATGCATTCTGCAATAGCTGCCCGAGGATGAATACTGCCCATTTCTTGTCGGTGTAGACCGTAAAGTCCAGATTGCCGGTCTCGATCTTCATCTGACTTTGGATGAGTAGTGTCCGGTGATTCCCTACGGCCTGGGAAACGATGTCGGACAGACTGGCCTGGCGGATGATACAGTCTTGCTCCGGGCTTTCGGCCCGCGCGTAGTAAAGAGCACGCTCTACGTGAGCCTCGATCTGTGAAAGCTCTGCGGAAAATTTACGGCGGCTGTCAGGATCCATGCGCCGGCAGGTGAGTTTGGCGGCAGTGATCGGTGTTTTGATCTCATGCACCCAGCTTTCAATGTATTCCCGGTATTCCTGCATGGAAGCCTGGGCATCCGAGACGGCGCCGATCATGGCCCTGCCGGAACTGCGCATCAGCGCAAAAAGCTTCTGTTCATAGACGGTATGGGGTGGCGGCGCACATTCGCCAAACAGGTATTTCTGATCCAATCCCTGCAGGAGTGCGGACAGCTCCGACAGCCGTTGTCGGCATTTGTGATATTCGGATATCTGTGTGACGGTAAAGATAAGAAGCAGAAAGAGGAGCAGAAGGGTGATCACGCCGGAGGAAGTACCGGTCATCCGCAGGAAGAATGCCGCTGCGGCCGTACAGCAGAGCTGCACCATGATCTTGCCCAGTCGATCTGATAGAAACTCGTATATTGTCATAGTTGATACCCCATTCCCCGCCGTGTGCGGATGCAGTCCGGCATTCCCAGATCTTTCAGTTTCGTGCGCAGCCTGGTGACGTTCACGCTCAGAGTGTTGTCGTCAATATATATCTGGTTTTCCCACAGCACATCGATCAGATCGGCGCGGGAGACAATCTCCCCGGCATGTGCCATCAGATGTGCCAGGATCTTCAGCTCGTTACGGGTAAGCTCTTCGCTGCGGCCATTGAGGGAGACAGTGCCCTTCGTCAGACATAAACGCAGGCCGTTTACCGTGAGCACGTCGGCTTCCGATACGCCGCCGCTGCGGCGGAGTACTGCTTTGATTCGGGCCAAAAGAACGGGTACGTCATAGGGTTTGGTGATATAGTCATCGCCGCCCATACTTAAGCCACGGAATTCGTCTGTGGAGGAATCTCTGCTGGTGACGATGATGATGGGTAGGGTAAAATTCTTGCGGATCTGGGCACACAGCGCCAGTCCGTCCCGCCCCGGAAGCCCTAAGTCGAGCAGGACAAGGTCGGGGGCACAGTCACGGATCTGTCCAGTCATATCTGTAAAGTCCGTGATGGAGACGACCCGGTAACCTTCGTTTTCCAGAAGAAGAGACAATTCCTCCCGGATCAACGGATCGTCCTCTATGATCATGATCTTCTGCATGGTCAACCTCCCTCCGTCTGCACCTATCCCGAATACACCTTGCCTGCATGGATATGGATGCCGCACATATATAGGTATACCATTTTGCGATAGGAAAATCAATCGGTTATCGGCCTGAAACCTCGGTCACTAACTTTTTCTATTTGTAAGATTGCAGGGAGTACTGCTATAATAATAGTAGTAACACATGCAAGACCCATAGAATCACCGAATGAAATAACTAAGTGGAATCACGGAACGAAATAACAGAACAACGAAGGGAGTAAGAGCAGATGAGTACAGTTGTCACGACCAGAAAAGGGAAGATCAGAGGATGTGCGGAAAACGGATGCCTTGTATTCAAAGGCATACCCTACGCAAAACCGCCGGTGGGCGAACTTCGCTGGCGGGCACCCCAGGAGACGGAGAGCTGGGAGGGCACCTATGAGGCGGTGCGGTTTTCCGATAAGGCGGTACAGGGAGATCAGAACGTGGGATTCTATGGCAAAGAATTCTATGCAGATCCGGCGTATGACGTGGGGATCAGTGAAGATTGTCTGTACCTGAATATCTGGGCGCCGGAAGAAGCGGTGAGGGAAGAAGCGAAGGCGGGACTGCCGGTGGCATTCTGGATCCACGGAGGCGCGTTTATGAGTGGGTACGGGAGTGAGCAGGAGTTTGACGGTGCGGCTTATGCAAAACGGGGTGTGATCCTTGTCACCATCAACTATCGCCTGAATGTCTACGGCTTTCTGGCGCATCCCTGGCTGAGCAGGGAGAATGATAACGGTGTATCCGGGAACTATGGCATATTGGATCAGATCGCCGCATTGAAATGGGTCTTCGAGAATATAGAGGCCTTCGGCGGTGACCCCGGCAATATCACGATCTTCGGTCAGTCGGCCGGTGCGATGAGCGTGCAGACGCTTCTGTCTTCGGAGCTGACCGGGAGTATGATCGCCAAGGCGATCCTGCAGAGCGGCGGAAGCTACGGGAACGGCATCCACCGTGACATGCCTCTGCAGGAAGCGGAAGAATACGGTAAGAGATTTGCCGGTCTGGCAGGTGCCAAAGATCTGGATGAACTTCGGGCCATGTCCACTCAGGAACTGGAGAAACCCTTTGGACAGATGATGGAAGAAGCGTTTACGTCCGGCAAAGGCCTTTTCCTCGTTCCCAATATAGATGACTACGTGTTGAAACAGGGTTATAATCATACCATAGAGGACAAAAAGCTGAAACATATTTCTTATTTGATCGGCAGCACGAAGAACGATATCATGGTGACGAAGGAACAGCTGGAGGCAGGTGAGAAGGGAACCCTGTATGAGGGCTGCATGGCGTTCAGCCATAAGATGGAGCAGCTTTGGAACGAGCCTTCCTATGTCTACTACTTTTCCAGACAGATGCCGGGGGATGAAGAGGGCGCCTTCCATTCCGCGGAATTGTGGTATGTATTCGGCACCGTGAAGCGGTGTTGGAGGCCGCTGACGGAGGCGGATGAGCAGCTGAGTGAACGGATGCTGGATTACTGGACCAATTTTATGAAGAAAGGTGATCCCAACGGGGACGGCCTGCCGGAATGGCGGACGTGCAGCGAGAAAGATCCTTTTATCATGGAATTTGATGTGTAAGCAGATTCAGACAGAATTTATACAAAAGCAACGTAAGACGGAGATAGATCTGGCCGGAAATGATCAGACGAAGGAGCAGAGGATAAATGGCATATGAAGATTTCTATGAGTCAGCAATAAGGCATTGGATCGATGGAGGCATTCTGGAAGAGAATGAAGAATATGATAATGCAGTCTGCATGCAGGGATTTGCAGCAGAATGTGCCTTGAAAAAAATTATGGAGAGAATATGTTCATCCAGTGACGTCAGAAGATACAGTCATTTTGGAGAAGTGCTTTTTCAGGATATCATTATGATGCTGACAGGTGATATGGGACTGACAATGATGATCGATCCGGCATGTGCGTTAAGATTATCTCAAATAGTGCTGCCTGAAGTTTTGTTTCGAGATCATCCGGAAAGAAGATATTTCGGAGATGATAAATTCGTGAGGAAAGATGCTGAGGATTGTCGGAAGGCGGCGGGGTGTCTGATCAGAGAGCTGGCGCTTATGCGTTTGGATGGATATGTGTAAGGAGAATGTGATATGATAACATTTAATGATACCTTGAATGCTGCAGTGGCGTGTATACGTAAATGGAATACGGATATGCTTGTGAAAGAAGTTACATTGATCAGAGACGTATACGGCAAAGTGTCTTTACTGCTGGATAACACAGAGCCTGTAGATGAGTCTGACAAAGGGACTCTTTCATCTGTTTTAAGCGGTAATATGGGAGCATATTTCAGTGGGAGAGTTTATTGGAAAAAACCAGCGCATAGCCATAAAAGAATGGGAGAGCGGGAAAAGATCATGACTGATCTTATCGAGAGTGAGCGGTCTTTCTGGAAAGAAGAAGACAGTGTTAAATTCTATTTGTCTGAGCGGGCTATTGCAAAGAAGGCCTGGGTCTGCAGACGGCAGGATCCGGAATCAGTGTGGCCCTATGAGGAGGCAGAGAATGGTGCCAAAGTGATCACGTTTTACTCATTCAAGGGCGGCATGGGAAGGACGACAGCGTTAGCCGGAGTTGCTTTGTGTCTGGTAAAGCAGGGTAAAAATGTATTGATGGTAGATACAGATATTGAAGCTCCCGGGCTGGCAACATTGTTTTGTGACGAGGAAGCTGTGAAACGTGGGGTTTTGGACTATCTTATAGAACAGGAGATCGATCCGGGGATAAAGCTGACAGATTTCGTATCGGATGTGGTAGAGCCCTCCCTTTTGGATGAAGATGCTGGGAAATTATTCCTTATGTCTGCCGGAAAGGTAGATGAAAACTATCTTCAAAAGCTGGCACGCATTGATTATCAGGACAATAGAGACGGGTATTTGCGAGAGGCGTTGAAAGGATTGCTGATCGCGGCGAGAGATAGTTATGATATAGATTATATTCTGGTGGATGCACGGGCAGGATTCCATGATATGGGTGGTATAGCGGTTGCACAGATTCCTCATGGTGTTGTACTGTTTGGCAATGACAGCAGACAATCCTGGGACGGGATCACACAGGTTCTGAGAACAATAGCACAAGGACATGAAGAAGATTTTCCTGTTATGATAGTGGATACGATGAGCCCTAAACCGACGGCAGATGATTTTGTTGCAGCCAGGCAGCGTTTTATCCGTAAAGCGTATACGGTCTGTATGGAAAACTACTATGATGAAAGCAGTAAAGTGCCTGGTATAGAGGCGGAGGGTGAGATTCATTATCCGGAACTTATCCCGTTTAATGACGAACTTCTGCGGGGCATAGAGTTGTATTCAGACGAGAGTCCGGAGAGGAAACAGCGTGTGAAGGCTTATAAGAATATACTGACCGGAGAAAGTTACAGGAAAATTACAGAGAGGATCTGTGGCTGGTTTGGAGAGGATTGAGCATGGAGATTGAAGCAAGATATAGAATACTGGAAGGGATTTTCAATTGTGTACCTGAAAATGGTTCCGGAGAAGATGAAGAGAATCTATTACAAAACTTCCTGCCTCTGCGCAGTTATGCTAAATTGGCAGATCCTAAAAATTTCCTGATCACGGGAGGACGTGGTTCAGGAAAAACGGAATTATTCCGCATTTTGACATCCTGTGGAGGACTGCGCCATGTGATCAGTGAGAAAGACAGAAAGCGATATACCGGCTTGCGGGAACAGGAGTTTTTGACCGGATATATTGCAACCGGTTTGGGGGCAAAAGCGTTTCCGACCGCCAATTCCTGCGATGATCTGGTGAAGATTGAAAAACCGGATAATCTGACTTCTTTTTGGGGTGGATTGGTCTGTTCTGTGATCTTAAGAAAGTTTAGAGAGGACCGGGAGTTTCGTGAATTGACTGATCATTATTTTGGTGCCGAAACCAGAAGGATTCTGGAGCAGGACAGCAACGAGGTGTCAAAATGGTGGAATGACCTGGATGCCAGAAAGGAAAAATGGGAGAGCTTTCTTGATCAGGCAGATACTGTCCTTGAAAAAAGAGATATACACATTTGCCTGGTATACGATGAATTAGATCGTATCTGTGGTAACTATGGGAACCTTTTTCTATTTATCAGAAGTTTGCTTGACTTCTGGTATCGTCATAATAGCCGCTATACACATGTGAAAGCTAAAATTTTTCTGCGCAGTGATCTGTATAATGCGAAGGCGCTTCAGTTTGTGGATGCATCAAAGATGGGTGCGTACCGACTGGAACTGAATTGGGATACCCATTCGCTCTATCGTCTGCTTGTCAAAAGGATGGCCAATGCAGGGATTGAGGAAATGGAGTTATATTTGAAAGAAATACCGGGATTGCTGCAGACAGAAGCCGATGGAGCATTGGGGTATCTGCCGGGCAATTCAGAAGACGCATTTCGTCTGCTTATCAATAAAATGATAGGGCAATATATGGGGAAGAATGCGAAGAGGGGTATAAGTTATACCTGGGTACCCAACCACATTCAGGATGCAAACGGAGAGACAGCACCGAGGGCTTTCTTAAAGTGCTTTGCTTTTGCAGCAGAAGAGATGTTGAACCATAAGAGTGATGTATCGTTGTTGGAGGCAAACAGGATACTTTTACCGACCAGATTACAGGGGGCGGTGGCAAAAGTTTCGGCAGACAGAGTGCAAGAACTGACACAGGAAGAATATCAATGGCTGCAAAATCTGATCAGACGTTTGTACGGCAAAACGATGTTGATGGGATTGGATGAATTCTTGCGTTATCTGGAGCCGGAAAACTGGCCGGAGGAAGAGCATGATAAGCTGCCTGGAAAGACAAATGCCGAAATTCTTGAAGTACTGGTTACTTTAGGCATCGTAATGAGAACGGCAGATGAAAGAATCAATATTCCCGAAATATATCTACATGGGTTCGGATTAAAGCGGAAAGGCGGAATAAAGCGCCCGAAGTAACAGGCAAACAAAAGCGAAGTAACAGGCAAACAAAAGCGAAGTACAAACGAATGGAATATTATAAGGAAACAGGAGTAAAGGTTGAATAAATTCTCTGATGAGCAATTTAGTTCAACAAACTGAACAAGTTCAGTTAGAATTTGTGACGATTCGGAATGGAGGAGAACATGCAGAATTATTCGGGAGAAGCAGGGTTACAGTATCATTTACAGATCAGACCGGGGGATGTGGGGCGGTATGTGATCCTGCCGGGAGACCCCAAGCGGAGTGAGAAGATCGCCAGGCACTTTGAGGATGCGAAGCTGGTGGCCGACAGCAGGGAGTTTGTTACTTACACGGGATATCTGGATGGGGAAAAGGTAAGCGTGACGTCTACCGGAATCGGAGGACCTTCCGCATCGATCGCCATGGAAGAGCTGGCGCTTAGCGGTGCGGACACTTTTATCCGTGTGGGCACCTGCGGCGGTATCGATCTGGATGTCAAGGGCGGCGATATCGTGGTTGCCACGGGGGCGGTGCGTATGGAAGGCACCAGCAGGGAATATGCGCCCATAGAATACCCGGCGGTGCCGGACTATGAGGTGACCAATGCGCTGGTGGAGTCCTGTCGGGAGTTGGGCTTACCCTGCCATGTAGGGGTGGTTCAGTGCAAAGATGCCTTTTACGGACAACATGAGCCGGAGCGGATGCCGGTGAGCTATGAACTGTTAAATAAGTGGGAGGCGTGGAAGCGCCTCGGCTGTAAAGCTTCCGAGATGGAGTCGGCGGCGCTGTTCATTGCGGCCAGCCATCTGAGAGTGCGGTGTGGTTCCAACTTCCTGGTAGTGGGGAATCAGGAGAGAAATGCCAAGGGGCTTTATAATCCGATCATACACGATACGGAGGCGGCCATTACGGTGGCGGTGGGAGCACTGCGGAAACTGATCAGGGCGGATCGGGAGAAGAAGTGACAGCACCGGAAGCATAATTCGGGTAGATGCTACCAGATCAGCAGTAATATCATCAGGAGGATTGTTCAAATGGCGGAAAGAAAGTATAAGAGAATTTTTACGATCGTGATCGATTCACTGGGAGTGGGTGCCCTGGCGGATGCCGCTTCCTATGGGGATGAGGGGACGGATACGCTGGGACATATTTCTCAGAGCGTGGAGGAATTTAAGATTCCCAATCTGCAGAAGATGGGTATGGCAAACCTGCATCCTTTGAAGCAGGTATCGCCGGTGGAGAAACCCTTAAGTTATTTTATGAAAATGCACGAGGCCAGTACCGGCAAGGATACCATGACGGGGCATTGGGAGATGATGGGACTTCATATCACAAAGCCTTTTCAGACGTTTACGGAAACGGGATTTCCGAAGGAACTGATTGATGAGCTGTCCAGACGGACCGGCCGTGTCATCATCGGCAACAAGAGTGCCAGCGGCACGGAGATTCTGGAGGAGCTGGCGGAGGAGGAGATCGCCACGGGCCATATGATCGTCTACACTTCTGCGGATTCCGTACTGCAGATCTGCGGCAATGAGGAGACCTTCGGCCTGGAAGAATTGTACCGCTGCTGTGAGATCGCCAGAGAGCTTACCATGAAGGATGAGTGGAAGGTAGGTCGGGTGATCGCCAGACCTTACGTGGGAAAGAAGCGGGGCGAGTTTAAGCGCACCAGTAATCGTCACGATTACGCGCTGAAACCTTACGGCAGGACGGTGTTAAATGCCTTGAAGGAGGCAGGGCTGGATGTGATCTCGGTGGGCAAGATCTTTGATATCTTTGACGGCGAAGGTCTGACGGAATCCAATAAATCCAAAAGTTCCGTGCATGGCATGGAACAGGCGATCGAGATCGCGGGCAGGGATTTTGAAGGGTTATGTTTCGTGAACCTGGTGGATTTCGATGCCTTATGGGGGCATCGGCGTGATGTCATAGGATATGCCAAGGAACTGGAGAAGTTTGATGTAAAGCTGGGAGAATTCCTGCCGCTGCTACATGAAGACGACTTGCTGATCATTACCGCAGATCACGGAAACGACCCGACCCACACGGGCACAGATCATACAAGAGAGAAGGTACCGTTCCTTGCGTATTCTCCGTCGATGAAGGGCAGCGGGAAGCTGGAGGACACCCAGACCTTTGCGGTAATCGGGGCCACCATAGCCGATAATTTCGGAATCGACATGCCGGAAGGGACGATCGGAACCTCCGTGCTGGAGAAATTACTATAAGCAATCCCCGTTATGCACACAAGATCGGAGTTTTTGGCGCATTCACGAAGTCCGCAGTGTAATGCGTACTCCTGATTGACAGGTTATTTCTACAGTAATCAAAGACCCCACTGCAAGCAGCCACTTGGCTCGTTGCTCGCGGGAATAAAGAATCGATGGAATAAAGGAGAGAACATTATGAACAAGAAAGAAATGTTAAAGACAGTGGATCATACGCTGCTCACGCAGACGGCTACCTGGGAGGAGATTCGCGGGATCCTGGATGACGGGATCAAATATCAGACCGCATCCGCATGTATTCCGGCGGCCTATGTGAAGCAGGCGGCGGAGTATGTGGAAGGCAGGCTGCCGATCTGTACGGTGATCGGGTTCCCGAACGGATACAGCACTACGGCGGTGAAGGTTTTTGAGACGAAAGATGCCATAGAAAACGGCGCGGAAGAGATCGACATGGTGATCAATATCGGCTGGGTGAAAGACGGGAAATACAAGGAGATCGAGGACGAGATACGGCAGATTCATGAAGCCTGCGGGGGTAAGCTCTTGAAAGTCATTATCGAGACCTGTCTGCTCACCGAGGAGGAGAAGATCAGGATGTGTGAGACCGTTACCAGGGCAGGGGCCGATTATATCAAGACCTCTACGGGATTTTCCACTGCCGGAGCTACCTTCGCGGATGTGGAACTGATGCGCGGACATGTAGGCAAGGAAGTGAAGGTGAAAGCCGCAGGTGGCATCGCGTCACTGGAAGATGCGGAGCGATTCATCGCTCTGGGCGCAGACAGATTGGGCACCAGCAGGATTATTAAGATCATCAAGCAGACGGATGACGGGGCAGGCTATTAAGACGGCTGCAGAGAGAAATGTGCGATGTCTCGGAACGGAGGGATATACAATGACCAACGAAGAATTGATCCTGGAGGCGAAGAAAGCCAGGGAACATGCCTACACACCGTATTCTCATTTTCGGGTAGGCGCTGCGCTTGTGACTAAGAGCGGTAAAATATATCACGGCTGCAATATCGAAAACGCGGCCTACAGTCCCACAAACTGTGCGGAGCGGACGGCCTTTTTCCGGGCGGTTTACGAAGGGGAGCGGGAGTTTACGAAGATCGCAGTGGTGGGCGGCCCGGAGGGCAGCGATGCAGATGAACTATGTGCACCCTGCGGTGTCTGCCGGCAGGTCATGATGGAATTCTGCGATCCGGAAACCTTTCAGATCATTTTGGCGGACGGTAAGGGACGGTGCTTGCAGCGTACTTTAAAGGAAATGCTGCCGTTCGGGTTTGGGCCGGAGAATTTGGACTAAAACCGGAGTTTTCCGACATGACAATAAGTCGAGGAGGCTGCTATATGAAAACAAGATCCAAAAAGAAAAAGATTCTTTTTATTGTATTAGCTATCATCGTCGTATTACTGATCGCCGGAGATTGGGGATTGTCTGCGATGGTATATAACGAGAACTTTAACCGGCGTTTTGAGAGTTATGAACCGTATATGCTGTATGTGGAAGATTTTGACGGATTGCAGCGCACGAAATATGAGTTTGCCTCCGATAAGGGACAGAAACTGACAGGATATATGTACAGTTTGGGAGAAGGGCAGCGCGGTATCATCGTAATGGCACATGGATTTGGCGGGGGAGGGCACAATTCTTACATGGACTGTGCGGATTATTTTGCCCGTCACGGTTACTATGTGTTTGCTTATGATGCTACGGGAAATGATGAAAGTGAAGGGGAAGGAATCGGCGGACTGCCGCAGGGGGCGATAGACCTTGACTATGCGATCACATTTGTGGAAGAAAGCGGGGAATTTCCGGATCTGCCAATTGCTTTATTTGGACACAGCTGGGGCGGTTACAGCGTCTGCAGTGTACTTACATATCATCCCGAAGTGAAGGCGGTCATAGCGTGTTCTGGTTTCAACTCTTCCGTGAACCTGTTTGAATCAGAGGGGAAGAAACAGATAGGGGATGGTATCTATTTGATGTTGCCGTTTGTGAAGCTGCATGAGAGGATCAAATATGGCAAGTATGCCTCAAATACTGCGATGGACGGTTTTGCTGAGAGTGATGCCGCCGTTATGATCGTGCATAGCCTGGATGATGAGGTAGTTCCGGTCGAATACGGCTACGACATTTACCATGAAAAATACAAGGACGATCCCCGTTTCAGCTTCCTTCTTTTTGAGGATGCAGGACATAACTACTTCAATGGCGACGCTTATCGCGATGCGTTCAATGCGGAATTTGACAAATGGCTTGAAACATTGGATTACGACTATGATGCTGCGGAGAACAAAGAGCGGTTTTCAGAGGATAAAGCAGATTATATATACAGAAATCTTGACAGAGAGAAATGGTGCAATTCATTAGATTTGGAGTTATTTCAAGACTTTGTTGATTTTTATGATCAAAGTATGCATAGAGCAGATCATTAAGAGAGTACCGATCCGGGAACTCTTGCGAAATGGTAGTATCACATTTGGGAGGGCCATAAAGTCATATGACCACTTATGTGCAAGCACAACGCGGTCTATGACTTTACAGGCTTTCTTTCCGTTATTATTTTATCTTTTCCGCGATCATAATGTCCATACAATGCTGATGCGGGATTCCGCCGCTATTGCAGTTGAAAATAATTTCTTCTGTCTTATGCAATTTCCAATCATGATAGAGCATAAAAAGTTCTCCGGAATTCCAGCGGAACCGGTTGGCATCCTTATCCGGCGGAACTTCCACAAACGGTTTGTCTACAAATACATTGATCGTGTGTATGCCATTTATGTTTGTGTGCTCTTTCAGGTTTGTCGTAATTTCTTTCCGGATTTCCGGCTTGATAAAGTGAAATACTCCACTGCAAAAAATAATGTCATAGTATTCGGTTGCACGAAAATCAGTGATGTCGGCTTTAAAAAAGTCTACATAGGTATTACATTTTTCGGCAAGTCTCTTCCCCTTTTCTATTCCGGATTCGGACAGATCAAAAGCTGTTACGATATAACCGTTCCGAGCAAGAAAAACAGCGTCTTTCCCTTCTCCGCAGCCAATATCCAACACTTTTAACGATTTGACTGGCGGCCGCATTTTCATTATCTCATAGCATAAAGTGTTAGGGATTATCCCCCAATAGTAACCAGCTGTTTCATATCGCTTATCATAATCAGAAACTACAAAGGATTTATATCCCAAAAGGGAATCTATACTTGTATTCAGTACACTTGCGATCATAGGAAGCATTTCCGTTTCCGGATAATTTGTCCCGTTCTCCCATTTCGATACTGCCTGAAAAGAAACATTTAACTTATCTGCCAAAGTTTGCTGCGTATATCCTAAGGCCTTTCTTTTATTCATGATCACCGATCCAATATTCATTGAAACACCCCCTGTCTTTGATTTTATTTTACCATTAAAAATTGAAAAAACCATAACCGTGTCGGTTAGTTGATCATATAAATTCAACTGGCAGTAGAAAACTAAAATATGTGAATGGCAATTCGATCATGGTTTAGATACAAAACATACAGGGAGTTGCTGGAGGAATAGCAGAAAGTCGATCATTATAATTTTTTGTACTGTTCAATCGCAGCTGTCCATGATATTCTGAAAAGAGGAAGCAGAGGACTTCAGAAGCGCATTAAATGTGCTCGTGAGGCTTTGGAATGAACGTATAAATATGATCGACCGGTTGATGGAATACTATAGGTGATCATAAAATAAAAGGAAAAATGGAGGATATGCTATGGAGAACAGGCAACTGCGGGTCGGCGTGATCGGCTGCGGCGCGATCAGCGACATTTATCTGAAAAACATGATAGATGAATTCGACAACCTGGAGGTTGCGGCATGTGCGGCGGCTCATGTGGAGAATGCCGTGAAGAAGGCAGAGCAGTATAAGATCAGAGGCTGTACGGTGGAGGAACTGCTGGCGGATGATACGATCGATATGGTGGTCATCCTGACACCGGCGTCCACCCATTATGAGCTGGCGAAGAAGGCACTGGAAGCCGGCAAGCATGTGTACACGGAGAAGACGATGACGATCGCCCCGGATACGGCGGCGGAACTGATAAAGCTGGCGGAGGAGAAGGGATTGTATCTGGGATCCGCACCGGACACTTTTCTGGGAGCTTCCTGGCAGACGGCCAGAAAGATGATCGATGAAGAGAGGCTGGGGGAGATCACATCCTTCCAGATCAGTGCAAACCGTGATCTGGACTTTCTGGCGAGTCTCTTCGGTTTCCTGCGGATGCCGGGCGGCGGGATCTGCTATGATTACGGTGTCTATTATCTGACTACGCTGGTGAGCCTGCTGGGACCCGTGAAGCGTGTGGCGGCGTCTGTCAGGAACGGAAAGCCTGTCCGTGTGAACGTGGCATCTCAGTCGCCGGAGTTTGGCCAGGAATTTTCTTATCCTAATGAGAGTCAGGTATTTGCTGTTGTGGAACTGGAGAACGGCGTTACGGGTAATTTTGCCTTAAACGGTGACTCGGTCCTCGCGGATCAGGCTATGTTTACCATTTACGGAACCAAGGGCATCTTGAAGCTGACCGATCCCAACCAGTTTGGCGGGAAGAATACTTTTATGGCTAACAGCTATGATTTTGCCAACCAGCCAGCCTGGGAGGAGATCGAGAATGTATTCCCCTATGAGGAGAACAGCCGCGGTATAGGGCCGGCCGATATGGCTGACGCGATCCTTAGCGGCAGAAAGAACCGGGCGGATAAAGAGATGGCGTATCATGTGCTGGATGTGATCGACGCGATGATGAAGAGCAGTGACAGCGGGCGGTTCGAGGAAGTCAACTCGACGTGCGAGCGGCCGCTCTCGTTGACGGAGAAATTCTAGATCTGAAACTATTAACCGTATAAAACCGAACATGCAGGAGGAAACAGGCCATGGTAAAACATCTTATTTTGTGGAAGCTGAAGGATGAACTGACAGCGGAAGAAAAGCAGAAGATCAAGCAGGAGATCAAGACTGGGCTGGAGGGACTGCTTGGAAAGATTCCCGGCCTTGTGGAGATCAAGGTACAGATAGAAGGATTGGAGTCCTCCAATGCGGATCTGATGCTGGATTCTGTCTTCACGGATGAGGAAGCCTTGAAAGGCTACAGTGTGCACCCTGCGCATGTGGAAGTGGCGGATACGAAGGTAAGGCCTTTCACGCAGATCAGGTTGTGCCTGGATTTTAACCAATAACAGGACGAAAGAAATTCCCAAACAATACAAGTTGGAGGAGATGATATGAAAGCGGTTATAGCGATCGATTCCTTTAAAGGCAGCCTGTCTTCTCTGGAGGCAGGACAGGCCGCGGAGGCGGGGATCAAAAGAGTCTTTCCAGATGCTGTGACGCAAGTATGTCCGCTGGCGGACGGCGGTGAGGGAACAGTGGAAACACTGATCGGCGGTATGGGAGGCACTATCCGCCGCCTGCCTGTCACAGGGCCGCTTGGTGAGACGGTGACAGGGCGGTACGGCATTCTGGAGGACGGTATCACGGCGGTTCTTGAGATGGCTGACGCGGCGGGGATCACCATGGTTTCACCGGAACAGAGGAACCCTCTGTATACGACGACCTACGGAGTGGGAGAGACGATCCGGGATGCGATTGGAGAGGGGTGCCGGAAGTTCATCATCGGTATCGGCGGCAGTGCCACCAATGACGGCGGTGTGGGAATGCTGCAGGCGCTTGGATTTGAATTCCTGGACGGGGAAGGGAAACCCGTCGCTTTTGGCGCACAGGGCTTAGAGAAGCTAGTCTGCATTGGCACCCGGCATGCCATGGAAGAATTGTCTGACTGCGAATTTCATATTGCCTGCGACGTGAAAAACGGGCTGTGCGGCCCTGACGGATGCAGCGCCGTGTTTGGTCCCCAGAAAGGGGCGGATGCAGCCATGATCTGTAAGATGGACGCATGGCTTGCCGACTACGCGGCGCTTGCTGCCGCGGCTTGCGAGGGCGGAGCGGTGGATCCGGACCATCCCGGGGCCGGTGCGGCCGGCGGACTGGGCTTTGCATTCCGCACCTTTCTGCATGGTTCTCTGGAGCCGGGAGTGGAACTGATCCTGCGGGAGACAAGGCTGGAAGAGACGATCCGGGATGCCGATGTGGTAGTCACGGGAGAGGGAAGACTGGACGGGCAGACCGTTATGGGCAAGGCGCCTATCGGTGTGGCCAGGCTGGCGAAGAAGCACGGAATAAAGGTAGTCGCCTTTTCCGGCTGTGTGACGGAGGATGCACGGGCATGTAATGCCCATGGCATTGACGCGTTCTTCCCGATCGTGCGCGGTGCGGTGTCATTGGAAGAAGCGATGGACCGGGACAATGCCGCCCGGAATATGACGGATACGGCAGAGCAGGTATTCCGGCTGATGGGGTAATATTTTTGGAAAAGGAAACCGACAATGCGTAAAGAATTCAATATCACCGGTTTATGTGTACCCGGTAAACACTACATGGTAGACTTGGGAAGCCGTCTGGAACAGATGAAGAAGATGGTGGATCAGGGACAGTACTTTACGATCAACAGGGCACGCCAATATGGAAAAACTACCACGCTGGCAGCTTTGGCGGAATATTTGAAAAAGGAATATATCGTGGTCTTCCTCGATTTTCAGATGATCGGCAGTGCGATGTACGACAGAGAGGATTCTTTCGCGCGGGCCTTCGCAGCCTGTTTTTTGGATGAATTTCGTTCGGAGTGCGAGACTATGTCGGGCAGGGAAGATCGGGCTTGGTCGGAGACAGGGCGGGACTTGTCAGGCAGTGCAGATGTGGTTAGTGAGAGTGAGACGAATGCGCTGGATCGTGTAGTGGAGGCGCTGGAAAAGTCTTTGGCAAACAGAGAAGAGCCTTTTTATCTGCTACAGCTTTTTAAGGGGCTGACTGCTGTCTGCAGAGCTGTCGGGCGGCCGGTAGTGCTTATGGCGGATGAAGTGGACAGTGCCGCTGATAATCAGGTTTTTCTGGATTTTCTGTCCCAGCTTCGCAAGTATTATTTAGAGAGGGCCAGAAAAGGGACGGTGACCTTTCACTGCGTGATTTTGGCGAGTGTCTATGACGTGAAAAATCTGAAAAGAAAGCTGCGCCCCGGAGAAGAGCATCAGAGGAACAGTCCTTGGAATATCGCAGTGGATCTTACGCTGGATATGAGTTTTTCCAAGAATGATATCGCAGGGATGCTGCGGGAATACGAAACGGATGTGCATACGGGCATGGATATAGACGGCATGGCCGGTCTGCTGGCGGAGGAAACCTCGGGGTATCCTTTTCTTGTATGTCGTCTGTGCCGGATCATGGATATGGAATTGCCGGGAACAGAGAGATTTCCGGATCGCCATGCGGCATGGAGCCGGGCTGGGTTTCTTGAGGCAGTGAGAATTCTGGTTTCCGAGAAGAATACATTGTTTGATTCGCTCAACCACAAGCTGGAAGACTATCCGGAGTTGGAGCGTGTCATCTGCAGGCTGTTATTTAACGGTGAACGGATCGTCTATAATCCGGATGTGGAAGAAATCGAGACTGCCATGCTGTTCGGATTTGTGAAACGAGAGGGGGCGGCGGTGGCGATCGCCAACCGGATTTTTGAGACACGCTTGTATGACCGCTTCCTGACGTCGTCGGAGTGGAAAGAAAACAGCTTGACGCAGGCTTCTTTTTCCGATATAAACGGTTTTGTGGTGGACGGCCATTTGAATATGCGAAGGATTCTCGAAAAGTTTACGCAGCATTTTCAGGAATTATACGGAGAAGAGGATGAGCGATTTGTGGAGGAGTACGGAAGAAGATTTTTCCTGCTGTATCTACGGCCGATCATCAACGGAACCGGGAATTTTTATATAGAGACGCAGACGAGAGACAGGAAGAGGACAGACGTTATCGTAGACTATCACGGGGAACAGTTTGTGATCGAGATGAAGATCTGGCATGGAAAGGAATATCACGAGCGCGGAGAGCAGCAGTTGATCGGCTATCTGCAAAACTACCGGAAAACAACAGGATATTTGTTGAGTTTTAACTTCAATCAGAAAAAGGAAACCGGTGTGTTTGAAAGAGTCATTGGTGAATACAGGATCGTGGAAGCAGTAGTATAAGTTGTATCAGGTCGAAAGAAGCAGACCATGACAGAAAAAACGGTGATCATATCATCATTATCCTTTGATACCCTGTACGCGGTGTCCGGCGAGAGAAAAGAAGAAAGCGAGATGCTTTTTGGCAGCTTTGGCTTTCGGGTAGATCTGGAGGATTCGGCAATCGCGGACAGACGGGGTGTATGCCTGATCTTAAAGGAGACGGAAAACACATTCTATGTTATGATTCATGCGGCTAGACTGCTTCCCTTTTCTACGGATGAGAAGAAGCCATATGTGGATCTGCTGGCGCTGGAAGAGGGGCGGTTCGAGGACGGCGTTTGGAAAGCCGGCGCAGGTTTAACGGAGATGAGGCCGCCGGCCTGCGGTTTGAGGAGCCGACACTCTTGAAGGTGAAGTTGTTTGCTTACGCATAAACATATGTGGGAATAAATTTTACACACACTGACCTGTATGGCGATACATGGGCCTGGATCGGTTTTGCTGTTTGTATTTTCCACGGTTACGTGATAAGATGGTAAACAACAGTGGAAAGGGAATACATAAATACTGCATTCTGCTGGTAATGACGGATATATTTGGGAGACAGACTAGAATGGTTACTTTAAAAGAGATTGCCAGAGAATGTAATGTTTCGCCAACGACCGTGTCGAATATTTTGAATGGTAAGCCTAAGGTCAGTGAAGAGACGAAAGAGAGGGTGCTGGAGACCGTTAACAGGCTGGGGTACAGGCCTAATTATATTGCACAGGGTCTACGGAACCAGAAGACGAAGATGATCGGCATCATAGCGGAAGATATCGCGCAGTTTACGACGCCCGAGATCGTGGAGGGCATCATGAGCTACTGCGAGGAGAAGGGATATCGCTCTATTGTTAAGAATCTCCGGCTTTATGCCAGATGGAGTGACTCTTGGTACAACAAAGAGTCGGATTATCATGCTATCTTGGAGCCGGCCATTAGAGAGTTGACATCGATCATGGTGGACGGGATCATTTATATTGCCGGACATGCACGGGTGATCCATTGCTTTCCGGAGGATTTTTCCACACCGGCGGTGATGACGTATGCATTTGACAGCAATCCGGCTATTCCCTGCGTGGGGATTGATGACCAGGGGTCAGCATATGAGGCCGTGAAATACCTTATTTCCAAAGGGCACCGTAAGATCGGTGTCATCGGTGGGAGAGCGGACAATATTCATACACAGCAGAGACTTCTGGGATACCAGAAAGCGCTGTTTGAACATCAGGTCTTGTATAATCCGGCCTGGATCCGATATGCCGCGTGGGATGAAACGAGTGCTTACATAGAGGCGCTGGAGCTTATGAAGACGGAGGTGACAGCGGTTTTCTGCATGGCGGACAGAATGGCGGGCGGACTTTACCGCTGTCTGAATGAGAACGGTAAACGGGCCGGTACGGATATGGCAGTGGTGGGATTTGACGGGCAGGAGATCTCGGAATATTTCATTCCGGGATTGACGACGATGGCGCTGCCACTCAGAAAGATCGGGCATGTATCTGCCGAGGTGTTGCTTAGGCAGATAGAATCCGGAGACAGCCGGATACGGCAGGAAGACGGGGCAGAGAAGATCTTGATACCCTGTACTTTTATAGAACGTGAATCTGTACATCAAATTTAAAGAATGTCAGTCGGGATGGGGAACTGTTCCGGCTGATTTTTATCATAGGGGATTTTTTGGTTTTTTATGGAGAAATACAACTGTGATTGACAAAAAAACAGCCGGAACATATAATGATTTCATAGTAGTTAAACGTTAAACAAGAAGGGAAGGGGTGGGGTATGAAGTTACATATTCATGAAAACCAGAGGAAAGGGGTCATAGCACCGGAGATCTACGGACATTTCAGTGAGCATTTGGGGAGATGCATCTATGACGGTCTGTATGTGGGGGAGACGTCTGAGATACCCAATGTGAAAGGAATGCGGAGCGATGTAGTCGAAGCGCTTAAGGAGATCGATATTCCGGTACTGCGCTGGCCCGGGGGATGCTTTGCGGACGAGTACCACTGGAAGGACGGTATCGGCCCTAAGGAAGAGCGGAAGAAGATGGTCAATACGCATTGGGGCGGCACGACGGAGGACAACAGCTTCGGAACCCATGAATATTTCGAGCTGTGTGAGCAGCTGGGCTGTAAGACCTATGTGTGTGGCAATGTGGGAAGCGGTACGGTGCAGGAGATGAGCGAGTGGGTAGAATATATGACCTTCGACGGTATGTCTCCGATGGCGGACCTGCGGCGGGAGAACGGACACGAGCAGGCATGGAAGCTGGACTACTTTGGTGTCGGCAATGAGAACTGGGGCTGTGGCGGTAATATGACACCGGATCATTATGCGCATTTGTACCGCAGATATCAGACTTATGTGCGGAATTACCATAAGGACCGTCCCGTCTTCAAGGTATGCGGCGGCGCGGATTCTACGGATTATGAATGGACGGATACCGTGCTGCACGAGTGTTTCCGGAAACCGGCCCCGGAAAGCGCCCATGGATTTATGGACGGGCTTTCCGTGCATTATTATGTAGGCGTGGAAAAGGGAGAGCACAAGGGAAGCGCCACGGATTTTGGCGAAGAGGAATGGAATGCTACCTTAAAGCGCGCACTGGCTATGGAAGAGTTGATCAGGAGGCACGGCGCGATCATGGATCGGTACGATCCGGACAAGAAGATCGGCATGATCGTTGATGAGTGGGGCTGCTGGCATGACGTAGAAGTGGGAACGAACCCGGGATTCCTCTATCAGCAGAATACCATGCGGGATGCCGTAGTGGCAGGTGTTACCCTGAATATCTTCAACAAGCATTGTGACAGAGTGAAGATGGCCTGCATTGCGCAGATCGTCAATGTACTGCAGTCGGTGGTGCTGACGGAGGGCAGCCGTATGCTGCTGACGCCCACCTATCATATATTCCACATGTATAAGCATCACCAGGGAGCAGAGCTGATCGAGAGTTATCTGGAGGAAGAAGCAGAGAACAGCTCCATGGTGCAGGAGTCGGCCTCTATCGATCAGGACGGCGTCGTGACGGTAACGCTTACGAATTATTCCCTGCAGGAGTCCAGAGATATGGAACTTCTGTTTGAGGAGCGAAAGCCTGCCGATGTGAAGGGATACATTGTACACGGTGCTATGAATGCCTATAATACCTTTGATGAGCCGGAGAATGTCGTGGAAGAGGAGTTTGCGGCGTTTACCGTGAACGACAGAGGGCTGTCTTTTGTGATTCCGCCGCGCAGCGTAATGATGTTCAGGATCGGATAGAGTTCTCTGCCGCGTAATTTATGCGGCCGGGAATCGGTGATTCGGAATAGAGAAAATGTGATGTTTCGGAATAGAGAGAAGGATGGAAAAGAATCTATGGAAGTGAGAGTATATACGAGGCAGCCGAATGAAGCTGATTATCCGCCGGGTTTAGCTTACAGCGTCCATATGGCATCCCGTGCCGGGGAGGAGGAATTTAAGCCCTGGAATAAGAATTACGGGATTCTCTTTGCAAAGGCGCTGATCCGGATGGATGACACCCTCGATACGAAAGCTCTGAAGCACCCAAGGATTTATGAGATGAAGGACGGCAGTTATGGCATAGCTGCCGTCAGGGTGCAGGAAGACGGCAGCGAGGATGTGGACAGCAGGGGCAAAGTCTTGCTGTGGAAGACCGTGGATTTTATCAGCTTTGACAGTCTGGGCCTGGTGGATGTGTCAGAGAGCGGCTGGGAGACGGCGGGGGACTGCATTCCGGTTAAGAAGGAAGTGCTGGAGAGAGCGGCAGAGCATTGGAGTCCGGTTTTCAACACGAAGATCAGAGTGCCGGAGTGCGTCGAACTGCATTCTGAGGAAGCATTAGACCAGGTCAGGGCTGAGGCAGTCTATTCGGATGGCTCTTGTCACTCGAAGAGAGTTGTATGGGACAAAACAGGCATCGATTTGGTGCCGGGCAGCAGTTATGAAGTGACAGGCAGTATTGTGGATCAGAGTTTTCCTTTTCCCGTCGCTGTAGGATACGGTGATCCGGTGATCTTTCCCTGGGAGGGGAAATGGTACTACATCTCCACCAATGACAATACTAACGATATCGGCCTGTATGTGCGGGAAGCGGACAGTGTAAAGGAGCTGTTTCGGGAAGACACAGTAGAGCACCTTATCCTGGCGGAGGACGAGGAGCGGCAGCTGTTGCAGACCTTCTGGGCGCCGGAATTTCATGTGATAGGGGGAGAACTTTATATTCTGTTTGCGGTGAGCGGGCAGGTGTGGGGACCCCAGTGCCACATGATGAGACTGCGCAAGGGAAGATCCGTCATAGAAGCGGACAGCTGGGAAGACCCGGTCAGGGTAGTGAGAGCCGACGGCAGCGCGCTGACGCAAGATGGGATCACGCTGGATATGACTTATCTGAAAACGGCCGGAAGCTCATATGTCGTATGGTCCTACAGGAAGCATATTGGAACGCCGCTGGACAGCGGTTCGATGCTCTATATCGCCACCATCGATGAAGGAGAACCGTGGAAATTATCAAGTGAGCCGGTGCTGCTTACGAGACCGCTTCTGGGATGGGAGAATGTGGCAGGAACGATCAATAATGAGGGGCCTTACTGCTTTACGAAAGACGGGACGGTCTATCTTACTTATTCGGGCGGTTCGGCCAACAGCTATACATATGTTCTGGGACTTTTGACGGCACGGGCAGAGGATGATCTGCTCAGCTTGGCCTCGTGGACAAAAAGGTGTACGCCGGTGCTCTCATTCTACTCGGTGGAAGGGGAATACGGGCCCGGACACAATTCTTTCTATGTCAGCGAGGAGGGGGATCTGATGATCGCCTATCACGCGGAGACTGCGCTGGATAACACCATCAGATGTGATGGCATCAGACGGGTTCATTTCCGCAAGAACGGCCTGCCGGAGTTTGGCATGTCTGCTGAGGAAGATCTGAATCCTTCGCTGCGGCAGATTAAGACACGTGTTATCATCAAAGAATGATCTTAGATCAGTCTATTCCCGCGGGCAACGAACCGAATGGCTGCTTGCAGCGGGGTCTTTGATCTTCACAACTATATAAGTTATGACTTGGAACAGCGCCCCGGTGGCGCTGTTTCTTTGTCGTATAAGACAAAAGCAATGACCGAACTATAGGCAGGATTCTTTAAAAGAAATTTTATAATTATCATATTCGGTAAATGGTTTAACGATATTTATATATAGAATGTAAATGCGTATTTTTAAAACATGAATAATCTTTGGCATTTTCCACTAAAAAAAGGTAGGAATTTAGTAATAATTGCATAAAACATCACTGACAAAAAGTCAAAACAGCTGTATTGTTTGTATATAGAAGGTAAAACGTTAAACAAATCAGAGAGGATGGATAATGATGCTCAGTAAAATTGATAAGAAGAAATGGTACTCTTTTAAACTGTTTCTTTATGTGCTGCCTTTTTTGGTGCTGGTACTGTTGTTTTCCTACTATCCATTGTATGGATGGCTGTATGCATTCTATGATTACAGGCCGCCGAGACCGTTTTCGGAAGCCGAGTTTGTCGGACTGAAATGGTTTAAGTCGCTGGTGGAGAATCCGGTGAAGATCTCCCAGCTGCTCCAGGTGTTGAAGAATACTTTCGTCATGAGCGGTATCACGCTGGGAACGTCATGGCTGCCCATGCTGTTTGCCGTATTTCTTAACGAGATCAAATGCATACCGTTCAGGAAGTTTGTTCAGACAGTCACCACACTGCCGAACTTTATCAGCTGGGTATTGGTTTACTCTCTGGCGTTCAGCTTATTTAACAGCACCGGAATGGTGAACACGCTGCTGTTGAACCTGGGACTGATCAAAGAACCGGTCCTGCTCCTGCAGTCTTCCGAGCATGTATGGCTCACGCAGTGGCTGTGGCTTACATGGAAGAATCTGGGATGGGCGGCGATCATGTATATCGCGGCGATCTCCAGTATTGATGACGAACTGTTCCAGGCGGCTAAGGTGGATGGCGCAACGAGGATGCAGATGATCCGCTATATCACGATACCGAGCTTGCTGCCGACATTCTTCGTATTGCTGATGATGAATATCGGTAATTTCCTCTCGAATGGTATGGAACAGTATTACGTCTTCCAGAATGCATTTAACAAAGAATATATACAGGTGTTGGATCTGTATGTCTATAATCTGGCGATGGGAAGCGGCAGTTATTCCGTGTCTGTTGCCCTGAGTATGCTTAAGAGTGTTGTCAGTGTGATCCTTTTGATCGTGGCCAATGCAATTTCCAAGATGACACGCGGCGAGAGTTTCCTGTAATGGTAAGTGAAGGAGGATTTCATGAGTAGAGAGATTGCTTTGAAGAGAAGAAGGCATGAGAGTTTCGGGGACCAGATGGTCAGCGTTATATGTTACATAGTATTTGGAATCTGCGCGATCTTGTGTTTGTATCCGTTCTATTACATGTTTATCAATACGATCAGTGCGAATGACTTAAGCTCCAGAGGTGTGATCTTATTCTGGCCCAAGGGCGTGCACTGGAAGAATTACAGCAGCGCGCTTGGTATTGACGGTCTGTTCCAGGCGGCGAAGATCTCGGTGATGCGTACGCTTCTTGGTACCTTTGGCACCGTGAGCGCCTCGGCATTCCTGGGGTTCATGTTTTCCCAGGATAAGATGTGGCACAGGAAGTTGTGGTACAGACTGGTGATCGCCACGATGTACTTCAATGCAGGTATCATCCCCTGGTTTTTGGTGATGAAGAACATGCATCTGACGAACAATTTCTGGGGCTATATCCTTCCGATGATCGTATCGCCCTTCCATATTGTCCTGACGAAGACCTTCGTGGAATCTGTTCCGAAGGAGCTGCAGGAAGCGGCAGAGATTGACGGTGCGGGAATCCTGACGATCTTCTTTAAAGTGATGATACCGGTCATTAAGCCGATCATGGCCACGGTTGCCATTTTTGCAGCGGTCAACCAGTGGAACGCGTTTCAGGATACGCTGCTGCTGGTCACGGATACGAAGCTGTATCCTCTGCAGTTCGTGTTGTATCAGTATCTGAATCAGGCGAGTTCGCTGTCGGCGTTGGCCAACACCAGCAGTTCCAGCTCTTTGGCTGCCGCTGCTGCAACAACCCAGACTGCCACCAGTATCCGTATGACGATCACCATTATCGTTGTATTGCCGATCATGTGCGTATATCCTTTCTTCCAGAAGTATTTCGTGAAGGGTATCATGGTCGGAGCTGTTAAAGGCTAACGGCCAGATGTCGGTCGTAAGTGATGATAGGCGGGAATAGGCCGCTTGTTATAAAGTTTAAGAAAATAAGATAAAATTTTTAAGGAGGTAAGGAATGAAAAAGCGTATTGTATCAACATTACTGGCAGTTGTTTTGACAACTTCCATGATCCTGAGTGGATGCGGAAACGGCGGACAGGAGGAAACTGCTGCACCGGCAGAAGGGACAGAAGCTGCGGCAGAAGCACCGGAGTCCGGTGACGCAGAGAGTGCCGACGGAGAAGAAGCTGCGGCAGAAGCACCGGCAGTTTCCCATGACGAAGAGCTGACACTTGTAGTCTATGATGTGGCGGCCAACTATCAGGGATTACAGAGCGGATGGTATGGTAAGATCCTGAAGGATAAGTTCAACATAGTGCTGAATATTATCGCTCCGCAAGTATCCGGTGACGGTGAGGCACTGTATCAGACCAGAACGGCTTCAGGAAATCTGGGCGATATTATCCTGCTTGATAATGCAGACATGCTGGAATGTATCGATGTAGGTCTCGTTGCCGACATGAGCGCAGAGATCAAGAATTATCCGAATCTGATGAGATATTGGGAGCAGATCGAGAAATTCAATGCAGGTATCGGCGACGGCGTTTGGGCGATTCCCACAGAAATGAATACCAATGGACCGACTGCATACATGGCTGAGACCGTTTCTTCTATGCCGAGAATCCCGTGGGATTTCTATACGGAGCTCGGACGGCCTGAACTGAATACATTGGACGATCTGATCAAGGTATTGGTAGATATGCAGGCAGCACATCCCACCAATGAAGCAGGCGACAAGGCTTATGGCATGACTCTGTGGAAAGATTGGGACGGCACATCCATCGAGAACGTTAATCAGCTGACGAAATGGTACGGACAGGAAGTGAACGGTTCCGTTTTGATCGGTTCCGACCATTCCATCACACCGCTGACCGATAAGAACGGTGCGTATTATAAGATGCTGCACTTCTTCTTCCAGGCGAACCAGAACGGTATCGTTGACCCGGACTCCGCTACACAGGACTGGACATCGGCCAACGATAAGATGAAGCAGAAGAGAACTTATCTTGTATGGAACAACTGGATGCTTGGTTTCACAAACTCTCCTGAGATCGGTGAGAAGGGCGCTAACTATATGGGTATGCCGATCTCCGACATGACAGTATTCCAGACTTCCGATTACTACTACGGCAGCGGTCGTGTATTCGGTATCGGTTCTCAGGTAGATGACGAGACGAAGGCTCGTATCATGGAGTTCTTTGACTGGCTGGCATCTCCGGAAGGATGTACGATCCAGCATGCCGGTGACGAAGGCATTATCTACACGGTAAATGATGATGGTACTTATACGCTGACAGAGGACGGTTACAATAGATTTACGACAGAGATCATGATCCCTGAGGAGCTGGGTGGCGGTAACTGGACAGACGGTAACAACCAGGTTAACCAGTGGATCGTACAGAGTTACGACACGAACCCGGTCACCGGTGAGAGCTATGTGCCTGATCTGTGGGCATCTTATCTCGAGAAGAACAATACCAAGACTAACAAAGAGTGGAAAGAAATGCACGGTGCAGAGAACGAGGTTGAGTATTTGCAGGATAAGGGCATGATGAGCCCGGTACCGAGCATTAACATGTCTCTTGCGATCGATACAACAGATATCGGCCTGATCCGCAGCCAGTGTAAGACAATCGTATGTGACTCTTCCTGGAAAGCGATTTTTGCTGCAGACGAGGCTGCTTTCGAGGCAACATGGGATGATATGTGTGCACAGCTGGAAGGCTTTGGCTGGAACGATCTGGTAGCATTCGATACAGAGAAGTATCAGCCTGTTGTCGACGCCAGAAAAGAAGTGAAATAAACTGGGGAGATTAACTATATACACGTAACAGGAAAGTAGGGGGGCTTGATGGTTACGACTGGTCTACAGCGACAGGAGGCGGTGAGAATCTGCCTCCTGTTTGCGTGTAAATGTAAACTCATCACATATGTATGGAATTTAGTCTGTATATGATCTCATCTTCCCATGCATATTCTGGCAGATCACTGTTTGGAATATGATCTCCATCTTCCAGAAAGGCGAGAGTCCTTCTGATCCCTTCTTCTAAACTTACGGAAACATGAAAGGAAGGGATGTCCCGTGCGATCTTATCACCGCAATAAAAGCCGTTATAGCGCCAGTTCTCCCGATAACTTTCAAAGTTAGGGAGGTGGTAGGAGGCTAAGAGACTGTAAGGCGCTTCGATCATTTCTACTTCTCTGCCCACTGCATGCATCATAGCCAGATGAAATTCCTGCCAGCTGTGTGGACGCAGCCCGACCATATTGTATGCCTGCCCAAGACATTTGGGATTCCCCAGCGCGCCGGTGAACGCCGCCGCCGCATCGTCTACATGCAGGAAATTTCGCAACAGATAGGGATTACCGGTGAGGATCGGTTTTCCCTTTTTGATGCGGTCAATCCAACTGTTGTCAAACAGGAACTGGCGGAAGAAAAGCTTTTGTCGGCCATAAGTAAAGGTGGGACGGATTATGGTGACCGGGAAACGGCAGTCGCTGAATTTCTCCAGGAAAAAGTCTTCGGCGTTTTTCTTACCGATGCCGTAAGACCAGGACGGATTGCGGGGAGCATCTTCCGGTATGGGGGTGTAGTGCGGAGGAAGCACGCCATATACTGCGCCGGTGGAGCACATGATGAAGTGTCCTACGTCATACAGCGCCGCAAAATCATCTTCCGCATCTTTTCGGTCAAAACAGATCATATCGATAGCATAGTCAAAGTGCGTCTGGCGGAGTCTGTGGACAAACATCTCCCGATCGTGCCGGTCTCCCTGAATGACCCTGTAATCTTTTGAGGAGGTTTTAGTTTCGTTGCGATTGAATAAGGTAACGTCATATCCCTCTGCTGACAGCGCTTTGGTAATACCCGTGCTGATATTCCCGGTTCCTCCGATGATAAGTACTTTCTTCATAAGTGATCTCCTTTCAGATAAAATATGTCTATGATTTCCAAGAACATGCACATCCCAGGCGGCAGAAGTCCTGCTGTCAGGATTCAGGACAAAAGCTGTTCATAGAATGTAAAATCTATGCTGCCGGAAGCGAGCAGTTCCAGCATAAGGCCCTCGTAATATTTTGCATGGCAATCCGTTGGAAACTGATGTAATTTCCGCTGTAGGTACTGTATTTTCCATAGAAATCAGTGTCTTTAGCCGATACATGGATCTGCCCTTTCTGATTTTTCCTGACCAGGGATGCCTGAAAGGTGGAGGGTGTTACACCTACTAAATTCTTAAATACCCGGTTAAAGGTGGCAATACTTCCGAATCCGCAGGTAAGTGCAACTTCCGTAATAGTCATATCCGGCTGGCCCAGGAGCCGCTTGGCATTGACGATGCGAATGTACGACAGATACTGCTTGAAAGTCTGCTGAAAAGTATCTTTAAAGTAATGTGCGGTATAGTCGGCAGACAGATGAATATGTTTTGCCAGTGAATTTAAGGTGATGTCATGCTGAAAATTGTCCAGGATATAGGAAGCGATCTGCCTTTTGCGCGTATCATCTTCGGTAATAACAGTATTTTGCTGTATACAGTAATCGTGTGCGTGCTCGAAGAGGAAGCACAGTGCGAGCAGGATATAAGCCTGACAGCGCATGGGCTGGATATTACTTGTGGCAAAAGAATTCTTATAGGCCAGTAAGAGCAGGGTCCTGATTTTATTGAGATGCAGATCCTGCACATTGTTGTTTTCGATGACGAAGGAAAGAGAAGAATCAGTTAATTCGGGCATTAATCGGGCAATCGAATCTTTATTCACGCCGATAAAAGTACAAAAACAGTAGTCTTCATCCGCCATGTAGGCATGCATATTCAGTGCGTTCACAAAGAAAATTCCTCCAGGAGAAAGCGACCAGGTCTTAGAACCGATGGTGACTTTCATAGAACCCTTCCATACGATTCCCATTTCCGCATCATAATGGTTATGCAAAGAAGTGTTATATACACCAATAGTATAAATCAGAGAATCGTGATTGTTCATGATGAAATGATCATAGTAAAAACCTTCCATAATAAATCCCCTTTTCTAAAGATTTTAACCTGAGAGCTTTGGGCACTGTCGAAAAACGACAGATTCTGTAATGACATTAACTGAATTTGCAAAGACAAAATATCTAAAATCATATAGGCTGAAATTACAGGTTGTTGAAAAAATAAACATAAATATCTTGCTTTAAAAGCTGGAATATGGATATTATTACCATTCG
Source organism: uncultured Lachnospiraceae bacterium (assembly GCA_947175055.1). Lineage (GTDB taxonomy): Bacteria > Bacillota > Clostridia > Lachnospirales > Lachnospiraceae > UBA3282. The sequence goes on from CAMWLJ010000006.1 coordinate 40,213, forward strand.
ATCTTTCGGAAATTCATCATTCTGGTTGATTTCGTTTAGTATAATATATTTTCTGCTATATTACAAACATTTGTTATAGAACAAATATAAGGAGGGGAATATGAACTGGGCATTGATCGGAGTGGGAAACATTGCTGAATTATTTATGCAGTCACTTATATGGGTGGAGGAAGTCAATGTGGTGGCAGCCTATGGCAGAAATAAAGAGAGGCTGCATCGCTTCTGCGACCGATGGGGAATTCAGAATAGATATACGGACTATACCGCACTCTATGAGCAGAATGATATCGAAGTCGTGTATCTTGCAACACCGCACATTGTTCACTATAGGCATGCGGTAAGTGCACTGGAGCATGGGAAACATGTTCTGTGCGAGAAGCCGATGGCCATGTCCCGTGAGGAGACAAGGATGCTTTCAGAGGCAGCACGGCAAAATGACGTATTCCTTATGGAAGCCATGTGGACCCGTTTCTTTCCGGCTAATATATGGCTGCAGAAATTTACCGAAAGTGGAAGATTCGGCAGACCGTTGAATGTAAACGCAGAGTTTTCCTTTGCTTATCCGTATGATCCGGATTATCGCTTTTTCCGGAAGGATCTGGGCGGCGGCTGTATGAGAAGTGCGGGTATTTATCCGTTGGCATATGCCAGTATGATATTCGGCTGTGTTCCCTGTCGGATTTCGGCTTTTGGAGAAATGAGGAATGGAGTAGACGTGCGTACGACGGCAATCCTTCAGTTTCCGGGAGAACATGGCAGGACAGCGCAGCTGTATACAGGGTTCCAGGGCCAGTCCCAATGTATGGCTAACATTGCTTTTGAGAAAGGGAACGTACTGATTCCGGACTTTATTCATCCGAGTCGTGTGATCGTAACGGATCTGGACGGACACAGGGAGGAAATGCTGTTCCCGTATGAGGGGCCTGGCCTGCACTACGAGATTCGGCATGCGATGGAATGCATTCGGGCGGGCCATAAAGAAAGCGAGATAATGCCGCTTGAGGAGAGTATAGAGATTGCCGGGATCACGGATTTGATCTATCAGGAGTTGGAAAAAGCAAAGGGAAATGAGGTGAATTGATGAAAACATTGCGATTTATTGTAAAGCGGATTTTGCTTATGATACCGATCTTGATCGGCGTTTCGTTTATCATTTATTTTCTTTCTAATCTGATTCCCGGTTCGCCTGTGGATGCGTATATTTCGGAGACGACCACACCTGCGGACCTGGAACGGTTGACAAGAAAATTCGGGTTGGATCAGCCGATCTATATCCGGTATTGGAATTGGCTGCTCGCATGTCTGCAGGGCGATTTCGGATTTTCCTTCCGGACAGGGACGGATGTGGCGGCCATGCTGACATCCAGGATAGGACCGACACTACTGCTTGCCTTCTGTGCGTTTACGGTCTCTATGATCATCAGTATGCTTCTTGGTGTCAGCGCGGCCTGTAAACCATACTCTGCAATTGATTATATTTCTTCCGGGATTTCTTTTATCGGTTCCGGGTTTCCGGTGTTTTTCCTCGCGCTGGTCTCGATCTACTTTTTCTCGGTGCGTCTGGGCTGGCTTCCAAATTCCGGCATGTCTGCATCCGCCACGTCTAAGGATTTCGGAGATGTTCTTCGGCATCTGATCCAGCCGACTATGGTGCTGGCGATTTCTCTATCCGGAAGTAATATCAGGCAGACGAGAAGCGCCATGTTGGAAGTTTTGAACGAAGACTATGTTCGTGTGGCCGAGGCTAAGGGTATGAAGCGGCGGGTCATCATATTGAGACATGCGTTTCGCAATGCTCTGATCCCGATCACTACGCAGGCGGGTCTGACAGTGACGGCACTGATCGGGGGAGCAGTGGTGACCGAACAGATCTTCGGGTGGCCGGGGATCGGAACGCTGCTGATGACTTCTATCAAATTCAGAGACTATCCGACGATCATGTGTATTACCCTCTACATTACGCTTGGCGTTATGATGGTGAACCTGATTGTAGATGTGATATATGGATTGCTGGATCCCAGAGTACGGACATAAGCTGCGGAGACAAAACAGGTAGAAAGAGGAGGAATTACTTTGTTTGCAGATAAGAAGAAAACTCAAATTCCAAAGGCTTCCCACTGGAAGGATGTGGTAAATAATTTCCGAAAGCATAAACTGGCAATGATATCGTTGACGATTCTTCTTGTTGAGATCGTGCTGTTGGTGATCCTGCCGATAGTCATGGATCTGGATCCCTATTCCATTCAGGCAGGAGAATTCTATGCGGCACCGAGTGCACAACACATTTTAGGAGTGGATGATGTGGGGAGAGACGTGTTCTCCCGTCTGATCTATGGCGGCAGAATGTCACTTTTGATCGGCATTGCCTCGGCTACCTTGGCTGCGCTGATCGGGATTCCGCTGGGATTGATCGCCGGATATTATGAGAACGGTCTGCGGGTCGTTATCCTGCGCGTGACGGATATGTTCATGTCTATCCCGATGATGATCGCAGCAATGTTCATAGTATCCGTTGTAGGCACGAGCATGTGGACCGTTATGGTGGTGATCGGGTTTCTTGGTTGGCCGGGATTTTGCAGACTGGCATACGGCAGGGTACTTTCTGTTAAAGAAAACGAATATGTGGAGGCGGCGAGGGCGATAGGAACACCGACACTTCAGATCATAGTGAAGTACATTTTTCCCAATTCCGTAGCGCCGCTGCTGGTGGCTTACAGTATGTCGGTGGCAAGCTCTATCGTCACAGAGTCTTCTCTTAGCTTTCTCGGAATCGGGATTCAGCCTCCGCAGGCTTCCTGGGGTAATATGATCTATCTGGCACAATCCCTCAGCACGCTGTCATATCGGCCGTGGCTGTGGCTGCCGGCCAGTATCTGCCTGGTGGGAACGGTTTTGTCGATCAATTTTATCGGCGACGGGCTGCGGGACGCATTGGATCCCAAAATGAAAATCTGGAGAAAAGAGGAAGCGTATGGATAATAAGGTAATTCTTGAAGTAAATCATCTGAGAACCTATTTTGAAACGAAAAGTGGAGTGGTCCCGGCCGTGGATGATATCAGTTTCCAGGTACGTGAGAAGGAAGTGTTTTGTATTGTCGGGGAAAGCGGATGCGGGAAAACGGTCACAAGTCTTTCGATTCTGAACCTGATTCCTCCAAATGCCGGCAAGATCATGGAAGGCAGTTCAGTAAAGCTGGAGGGAAAGGAGCTCACGAACCTTCCGGCGAAGGAGATGTATGATATTCGGGGAAATGATATATCCATGATCTTTCAGGATCCTATGACGTCACTGAATCCGGTATTGACGATCGAGAAACAGTTGACTGAGACGATCATGCGGCATATGCGGATAAAGAAAAACGCGGCCAGAGCACGTGCGGTCGAGCTGCTGAATAAAGTGGGGATTCCGTCCCCGGAAATGCGATTGAAAGAATATCCTCACGAATTGTCCGGCGGTATGCGGCAGAGAGTGATGATCGCCATGGCGCTCTCCTGCGATCCAAGAATACTGATCGCGGACGAGCCTACAACGGCGCTGGATGTGACGATCCAGGCACAGATCCTGCAGCTTATGCTGGAACTGAAGGATAATATATCCGCATCGGTGATCATGATCACGCATGATCTGGGAGTGGTGGCGGATATCGCGGATCGGATCATGGTCATGTATGCCGGAAATACCATGGAGTACGGCACAAGCTGGCAGCTGTTCAAAAATCCGCTGCATCCTTATACGCAGGGCCTCTTGGCGTCGATCCCGCGTCTGGATAAGCGGGTGGAATCTCTGTATTCGATCAAGGGAACCGTACCGAAGCTGTCTTTGGAGATGAAAGGATGTAAATTTGCTTCCCGTTGTCCTTACGCAGATGACCGGTGCCGAAAAGAAATTCCGCCGTTGTTTGACTTGCGGGACGCATATGGGGACGGGCACAAGGTGAGCTGCTGGAGAATGGAACGCAAATATGGGAATGATGTGGGGGAATGACACGATGACAAAGGAAAAGGTGCTGTTGAATGTTGAAAAGCTGACAAAAGTTTTCAGGATTTCACGGGGCGTTCATTTGAAAGCGGTGGACGGGGTAAACCTGTATGTGAAAGAAGGGGAAACTCTCGGACTCGTGGGAGAAAGCGGGTGCGGGAAATCCACATTGGGCAGATGCATTCTTCGTCTGATAGAACCAACCGAAGGAATTGTAGAATATGACGGACAGGCCATTACTTCCATGCGGCATAAGCAATTGCGGCAGATGCGCAGGGAAATGCAGATGGTGTTCCAAAATCCATACTCGTCTTTGAACCCGCGTATGACCATCATGGACTCTGTAAAAGCGCCTCTGGACGTATTTCAGGTCGGCACACCGAAGGAAAGGATTGAGCAGGTTGTCGAGATGATGAAGATCGTCGGTCTGGATGAGAGCTATCTGTATCGGTATCCTCATGAGTTTTCCGGAGGACAGCGGCAGCGGATCGTCATTGCCCGTGCGCTGATGCCAAGACCTAAGTTTCTTGTGTGCGATGAACCCGTTTCGGCCCTGGATGTCTCTGTCCGTTCGCAGGTTTTGAATTTAATGAATGAGATACAGAAGGAAATGGGCGTTGCCTATCTGTTTATCTCTCATGACCTTAGCGTAGTGAAGCATGTCAGCGATCGGATCGCGGTGATGTATCTGGGACAGATCGTGGAGATCTCCGATGTGGATGAACTCTATGATAATCCGCTGCATCCTTATACACAGGCGCTGATCTCGGCAATTCCGATACCGGATGTGGGAGATAAGCGGGAAAGGATCATTCTGACAGGAGATATTCCAAGTCCGATCTCCCCGCCTGCGGGATGCCGTTTTCATCCAAGGTGCAAGTTTGCGACACAGCGCTGTAAAACAGAATGCCCTTCCTTAAAGGCTTTAGCAGCCGGACATGCCGTAGCCTGCCATTTATATTAAGTTAGGTTTTTTAAAATACATGTTTTCCGGAATCTTTATGTGCCTGATTCCGGGAGACCGTAAATAAAATAAGGAGGAAATGTATGATGCAAAAAATGACGCACGCAGAACGTATCAAGTCTGTCCTGGAGGGGAAGCCTGCCGACCGGATTCCATTTGCGGCCTGGGGGCCGCACATGAATCTTGTTGACCGTAATGAAGGTGATTTTACGAAAGCGGTCATTGCCTATCAGAACCAGCACAATTTTGACGTTCTGAAGATCATGTCCAATGGACTCTACAATGTGGAGGACTTCGGTCAGGAGTTTTCGCTGCCCCAGCATGCGGATGATGCCGGTTACCGCCTTTCGACGAGAGCGGCATTTAACAGTGTGGGAGACTGGCTTCACGCGACTAAGAAAGATCCCTATGAGGGAACAATGGGCCGGGAGCTGCGGGTGATGAAAAATCTCCGCGCATATTATGGGGACTGCGTACCGATCGTTCCGACTATTTTCGGACCGTCCAGATCACTGATGGGGTTGAGCGGTACATCTAAAGGGAGCTTCGTTTACAATGGCTATGAGAATTTCAGAGACTTCGTACTGGATAACGAGCAGGCATATGGCCAGATCATGGAGTTGATGACGGAGCAAGTGATCGACCTGATGAATGGGTTTATAGATATGGGAGCGGACGGTTTCTTCTATTGTGCGGGCGGCGACGTCTATAAGGATGACGGAGATTATAAAGCAGATGGCTTCAGCACGGACGAATATTATAAGTATATTCGAGTCTATGATGATAAGGTGTTAAATGCGATCAAAGATAAAACCTGGTTTAACATGCTCCATATTCATGGAAACTCTTATCTGCGGATGGAACAGCTTGTAACACTGCCGGGCATTCAGGCGATCAACTGGGAAGACCAGTCACCGTTTAATCCTTCTCTGGCGCAGGTACGTGCCATGACGGACAAGGTGCTGATGGGCGGTGTTGACCGCTGCAACGATTTCTATGGACCGTATCGGGATAAGATCAAAGCAATACTTCGCATGAAGGTGGAGGAAGCCGTGCGGCAGGCGGGCACGAAACTGATCGTTGCAGGCGGGTGCGAATGTGACCGGGAGACGAATCACCGCTTTGTGGTATGGGATGAAGTGTTAGAAGAAATGGCGTCAGGTAAATGATAACAAGAACAAAAGAGCGTTTTGAGGGAAAGGAAGGAGATTATATGAAAAAGCTGATTTGTATATTGATGACATTGGTCATGGTCGGACTGACGGCTTGCGGAAGTACGGGGAATACGCCGGCAGAGAACGAGGGAAACGCTGCAGTGCAGGATAACGAGGAGGCTGTGGCGGATACGTCGACAACGGAGCCGGCAGCAGAAGCGGATAAGGGAGAAAAGGTGGTGACCATGGGTGTGACCGGTGCCTGGATGTCTCTGTGCCATGTTCTCTGGCCGTCCAAAGACGTACAGATGGTATTTACGGCGCCGCTGTTCGATACGCCGGCGATCCCGAACAGCGAGGGAAAGATAGAGCCGCGTCTTCTGAGCAGCTGGGAAGCGACGGACGATACGTATTCCGTTTATGTTGCCAAAGTAAATCCCGACGCTTACTGGCATGACGGAGAGAAAGTAACGGCACAGGATTTTGTCTTTACATTTAAGACACTGCTCAACCCGGCATTTGACGGTGAATTTCAGGATAAGTTTCTCTTAGGTACGGATGACGGCGGTAAGTGTGCGGACCCGGACAGCCTGGGGATCGAGGCGTTGGATGATGAGACGGTACAGTTCACATTGAAATCCGGTATGGCGGCGGATACGTATTTTGCAGGATTCCGTTATTGCTATGTGATCCCGGAACATCTGTTAAAGGATGTGGATCCTGCGGCGCTGGCGACCGATCCTTTCTGGGAGAATCCTGTAGGAACAGGACCGTTCAAATTTGACAGTTATATCGACGGAGAGCGCATGGAGTATGTGGTCAACGATAATTACTATCTCGGAACGGCGGACTTCGACCGTTTGATCATCAAAGTGGTAGATTCCTCGGCATTATTGTCTGCTCTGATGTCCGGTGACGTGGATATGACGGCTTATTCTTCTGCGCTTTCGGCCAACGATCTGAAGATGGCGGAAGAATCCGAGAATCTGAACACTGTTGTGACAGAGGGCTATGCACATGACCATCTGTTGATCAACAACAAGAAGTTTGATACTGCACAGCGTATCGCGTTAAATTATATAGTAGATAAATCACTCTGCGCGCAGGCTGCTTTCGGCGAGTATGCGACGCCAGCCATCGCCATGTTCCGTCCGGAGCATCCTTTCTACTCATCGGTGATTGAGGATCTGCAGTACGAACACGATGCACAAAAGGGAATCCAGATGCTGCAGGAAGCAGGATTTGATTTCAACCAGACATATACGATTCATGTACAGTCGGATCAGCCTCAGCGTGTGGCGGCGGCAACCGTGCTGCAGCAGACGTGGACGGAGGCAGGGATCAAGTGTGAGATCATCCAGGCGGATATGGCGACGATCTCGGCAGGACTTTTTGAAGGATCCTTTGACTTTGCGGTGATGGGTTCCGCAGGAACGAACTATAATCCTACGAATGAGGGATTTTACTATTGGGTAGACGGATGGAACCAGATGACGGATCCTACGGCTGCGAATCTGGTCGATGCGATCGATACGGCGCTCACCTTTGAAGAACAGTACGAGCTTTGCGAGCAGTTCCAGGAATTCCAGATGAAGGAATCTCCCATGATCTATCTGTTCCACAGAATGCAGACATTCACGATCTCCAAACGCATCTCCGGTTGTGATGTGGGAGGATTCGGACTTAAGAATTGGAAGTACTGGGAGTGGACGGTGGAGTAAGAGAAACTTTATTCAGGTGGCTGGTTCTTTCAGCCACCTGAAATTCGTCCGTATATATGGAAGAAGCGCAGAAAATGCTCCGGCATGGAGGTAGATATGGAAATACAGAAATATCAGGCATTTATAGACATTTTAAGGAAAGAGTTGATACCCGCCGTGGGATGCACGGAACCTACGGCAATCGCATTGGTAGCGGCGAGGACGAGAGAACTACTCGGCTGTCTCCCGGAACGTGTAGAAGTGTACGTCAGTGGAGATATTATCAAAAATGCAAAGAGCGCCGTGGTGCCAAACACGGGTGGAAGATGTGGGATAAGGACTGCCGTGGCAGCAGGTGTCTGTGCGGGTATGGCAGACAGATCATTGGAAGTGCTGTCTGATGTTACGGATCGGCAGCGTCAGATGATCGTAGAATATCTGGATTCCTGCTCGATCACGGTGGCGCTTTCCGATGATGGGCATGTGTTTGAGATTGACGTGAAAGCATATGCCAGAGGTTCCTATGCAAGAGTGAAGATGCAGGAGGAACACACCAATATCGTATATGAAGAGAAAGATGGAGAAGTTCTTTATGACCGTGGAGAACAGAAACAGGAGAAAGAGGAAGCGCTTTATGCAATGATGAATGTCGCGGATATTGTGGCGTTTGCGGATGCCTTGGAACTTACGGCGGTCTCAGATATCATTCGACGGCAGATTCAGTATAATGGCAAAATCGCGGAAGAAGGTTTGCGCAAGGATTATGGTGCGAATATCGGAAAAACGCTGCTTGCGTTGTATGGAGAGGAGGATGTACGGGTTCGGGCGAAGGCCAGAGCCGCAGCGGGATCCGATGCTCGTATGAGCGGCAGTATTCTACCCGTGATCGTGGTGAGCGGCAGCGGAAATCAGGGGATTACGGCGACTGTGCCGGTAGTGGAATATGCGAAGGCGCAGGGGGCTTCGGAGGAGATGCTGATCCGGGCGGTGGCACTTTCCGATCTGTTTGCGATTTATCTGAAACATGGAATGGGCAAACTGTCAGCCTTTTGCGGAGCGCTGTGCGCGGGGATCGGGGCTGCCTGCGGCATTGCCTATTTAAAAGGCGGAAGAGAGACGGAAATTGCGCACACGATCGTAAATGCAGTGGCGGTTCTGTCCGGCATGATCTGTGACGGTGCCAAGCCTTCCTGCGCGGCGAAGATCGCGGCTGCGGTAGATTCAGCGATCTTTGGATATGAAATGTACTTAAACGGGCAGGAATTTCTCAGCGGCGACGGGATCATTTCCGAGAATGCGGACAAAACGATCGAGAATATCGCACATTTAGGAAGCGTGGGTTTAAAACAAGCCGACTGGGAGATCTTACAGATGATGCTGCAGAATGAAGGGAGAGGATGATGACAGAATTAAGTAAACTGGCCCATAAGCAGAGCGAACATATCATTGCGCTCAGGCGCGAAATTCATCAGAATCCGGAGCTGGGATTCGAGGAATTCCATACCACCGATATCATAGCGAAAGAACTGGAAGCCTTAGGGATCCCGTATCGCCGCCTGGAACCTACCGGTATCGTTGCACAGATAGAAGGCGCGGGGAACGGAGGAACAGTAGCGCTTCGGGCGGATATTGATGCGTTGCCCATTCAGGAGGAGACTACTTTTTCCTTCAAAAGCAAAAAGAGTGGGGTGATGCATGCCTGCGGGCACGATACCCATGCCGCCATGCTGCTGGGGGCGGCGTCCATACTACAGCAGATAAAAGAGTCTCTGAACGGGACGGTGCGGTTGATATTTCAACCGGCAGAAGAAATCGCAAAGGGAGCACGTGAAGTGATCGCCCAGGGCGGACTGGAAGGGGTGGATCGGATCTTCGCGATTCACATTGGAGTTGGCCGGCCGGTGGGAACCGTGTTGAGTCTGAAAGGGCCGACCTTTGCATCTTCGGACCGGTTCCGGATCACGGTCCGGGGAAAGAAATGTCACGGCGCTTTTCCCCATACGGGTGTAGATCCGGTGCTGGCAGGAAGTGCGATCGTGATGGCACTGCAATCCTTTACCGCCCGTGAGTTTGATGCGCTGGAACCTTTGGTGGTGACGGTGGGGTCTTTTGTCAGTGATGGCAGTCACAATGTGATCTCGGGAAGCGCAGTGCTGGAAGGGACGATCCGAACTTACAGCAGAGAGATCCATGAGCAGGTCGAAGGGGCATTCAGACGGTTGGTAGAGAATACGGCAGCAGCATTTCGGTGTGAGACAGAGATAGACTATCGATGCCTGACGGATGTTCTGATCAATGATGATACGCTGGTGGAACTGGGAAGAAAGGCTGCCGAAAAGCTGGTCGGCGCCGAGATGATAGAGGATGGCAACTGCTATATGGGAAGCGAAGATTTTTCCGAATATACGGCAGTGGTGCCGGGGGCATTTTTTACAGTCTGTGCAGGCGGAAATTATCCAAGTCATCATGGCAAGTTTGAGATCTGTGAGGAGGCTCTGGAGATCGGAGCGGCGCTTTATGCACAGTTTGCGGTGGATTCCCTGCAGCTTTCCTGTTTGTAGAAATCTTGGAATCATGATAAGATAAAGACAGGGAAGGTGGGAGGCGTTTGTGGTTTGCGGTAAAGCGCCTCGGAATGGAGGGACTATGGAACAATACGCAGGTCGGAAAGCAACCGTACAGATCCGTGTGACGGATGAGAAGGGAAATGCAGTAGCAAACAGAGAATTTCAGGCCGAACTTAAGAATCATGATTTCTTGTTTGGCTGCGGAGCCTTTGATGCGATTCTGCTGACGAACGAGAAAAAGGAAGATGCGTTCTATGAGGAACGTATGCGCAAATGGCTGGCGCTGTATAATTACGGCACCATGTCCTTTTACTGGGGCAGATATGAGGAACGGGAAAATGAGCCGGCGTTTGAAAGCCGCATGAATGCGTCCGCCTATCTGAAAGCGCATGGGAAAACCATAAAAGGCCATCCACTGTGCTGGCATACCGTGTGTGCGGACTGGCTGATGCAATATGATAATAAGACGATCCTGGACAAGCAGCTTGCAAGGATCGACAGGGATGTCAGGGCCTTTGCCGGTGTGATCGACATGTGGGATGTGATCAATGAGGTGGTCATCATGCCGGAGTTCGACAAATACGACAATGCAGTCACCAGAATCTGTAAGGAGTACGGACGCCTTAATCTCGTCAAAGAGGTTTTTGCCGCGGCGAAAGCGGCCAATCCACAGTCGGTGCTTCTGATCAATGATTTTAACTTAAGTGACAGGTATGCGCAGCTGATCGCCGAATGCCTGGATGCCGGCGTGGCGATCGACGCGATCGGCCTGCAGACTCATCAGCACCAGGGTTATATGGGCAGGGAAAAGCTGGAAGAGATCGTGGAGCGGTTTGCCGGGTTTGGCCTGCCGCTGCACTTTACGGAGAATACGCTGGTGTCCGGTCATATTATGCCGTCCCACATTGTGGATCTGAACGATTACCAGATTCCCGCGTGGCCCACCACACCGGAGGGAGAGAAACGGCAGGCAGAAGAAATGGAAGACATGTATCGGTTTCTTTTTGCCCATCCTTCGGTGGAAGCGATCACCGGCTGGGACTTCACGGACGGCGCATGGCTGGGCGCGCCAAGCGGTGTGCTGCGGAAAGATAACAGCGAGAAACCGTCCTACCATATGTTGAAGGATCTGATCCACAGGGAATGGCATACGTCGGAGAAGCTTCACACGGATGAGAACGGGATTGCGGCCCTTACCGGGTTTAAGGGAACTTATACCCTGACAGGAGAGAGCGGAAGCGGAGAATTTCATCTTGGCCAGGGGGAGGAGTGTGTTACGATCACGAGAGAGTAATGCAGGTAAGGTAAATCTTCTATACATAGCTTCATACATAGAGTGATCAGAAGGATCCTGCGTCGAGGTTGTGACGCAGGGTCCTTTTATGTCTGTATGTTTGTATATTTGTGTTTTTAAAAGGCGTATGATAAGATTAGAAAATAGAGTGCAGGAGATAGCTGACAGAAGGTAACTAGTAGAAGGTAGCTGAAAGAAGATAACTGGCAGAAGGTAACTGACAGAAGATAACTAACAGAAAGTAACTGGCAGAAGGTAACTGACAGAAAATAACTAATAGAAGATAACTGATAGAAGCCGGCAGATAACAGGGAGAGCTTGGGAAAATGGTGAAAAACATTGCTATTGGCAGTCAGAATTTTGAGAAGATCCGCAGGGCCGGATCCTTCTACATCGATAAGACAGATTTCATCAGAGAGTGGTGGGAGGAAAATGACGAGGTGACTCTCATTACGCGTCCGCGCCGTTTCGGGAAAACACTGAATATGAGCATGTTGGAGAGCTTTTTCTCTGTCAAATATGCTGGCTGCGGCAGTCTCTTTGAAGGGCTTTCCATATGGGAGGATGAGAAATACCGTGCACTGCAGGGATCTTACCCGGTAATCTTTCTCAGTCTGGCGGGCGTGAAAGCAAATAATTTCCGCGGCGCCAGAAACGGTATTGTGAAAGCGCTGGCTAATGCGTATGACGCACACAGATATTTAAAAGAGAGCGGCGTTCTGAATGCAGAGGAAGAGAAAAACTATGATGCACTGCGGAACTTTGACAGCGATCCGTCTCCGGAGAAAGAGATAGACGAGCAGTTTGTGGCAGGCGCGCTCAATACCCTCTCCATGTATTTGGCGCGTTGTTATGACAAGAAGGTTTTGATCTTTCTGGATGAATATGATACGCCGCTGCAGGAAGCGTATGCGGCAGGATATTGGGAAGAATTGGCATCTCTTGTACGCAGCCTGTTCAATGCCTCTTTCAAGACGAATCCGTTTCTTGACCGCGCGGTGATGACCGGGATCACGAGAGTGGGCAAAGAGTCGATTTTCTCCGATCTGAACAATCTTGAGGTGATCACAACTACAACGGAAAAATACAGTACCATGTTTGGATTTACGGAAAAGGAAGTGAAGACTGCACTGGAACAATTCGGTTTGGAGAACACGCTGGACAGAGTGCGGCGTTGGTATGACGGATTTCGATTCGGAAGCAGGAAGGATATCTATAATCCATGGTCTATTACGAAGTATCTGGACAGCGGGCAATTTGGTACCTACTGGGCTAATACCAGTTCAAACAGCCTGGTGAGCAGATTTATTCGGGAGGGTGAGCCTGATGTAAAAATAGCGACAGAGGATCTTCTGGCAGGAAAAAGTATTGATATGGCCATTGATGAAGAGGTGGTATTTAACCAACCGGAAGAGAACAGCGCTGCCATCTGGAGCCTGCTGCTTGCGTCAGGTTATTTGAAGGTTGATGGTGTTGTGCATGCCGGAGATGAAGAGGAAATGAAGTATACACTCTCTCTGACAAACCTTGAAGTCAGAAAGGAATTCGGCAGAATGGTCCGGAACTGGTTTCAGAAATCTTCAGCACGCTATAATGATTTTGTGAAGGCGCTTCTGGAAAATGATCTGGAGTATATGAATCTGTATATGAACAAAATGACAGAGGCTGTATTCAGTTCTTTTGATACGGGAAGACATCCTTCCGGGCAGACAGAGCCAGAGCGGTTTTACCATGGATTTGTACTGGGCCTGATCGCGGATGCCGGGCTGAATTACAGGATCACATCCAATCGGGAAAGCGGATTCGGAAGATATGATGTGATGATGGAACCCAGAGACGGCGAAGGGGACGCCTATCTGTTTGAGTTTAAGGTGAAGAACCCTTCGTCGGAAGCTGCATTGGAAGACACAGTGCTAAGCGCGCTGAAGCAGATCAGGGAGAAGAATTACGACGCGGTATTGATCGACAGAGGGATCGCGAAGGAGAAGATCCGACATTATGGGTTTGCCTTTGAAGGAAAAAGGGTTTTGATCGGAACGCGAGGACATTTCAAAGAAGGAAGATTTTGCCAGGATGAGCGCCGTCTTGAAGAGATGTGATGTAATTTGTTCCAGTATGGAGCTATCTATCAATTCTTAAAGATGCAGAATATCTTTAAATTCTAATATAGACTATATATTTCTATTTTATCACCGACTATTCTTTTTACAAGTAATATTTATTTTGTGTTACAATCTTTATAATATACCCATATAGTGAATTTTATATAATTGCTATAAAACTAAGTAATCTGTTATTGTAATATGAGTCCCTGCATGATATACTCTGAGTAAATGATAAAAACAGTTTGGTTATAAAACGAATCGACAGGGAGGGAGTCAGGTACATGAGATTTAAGCTTGATTTTTCCACGGACAGGCCGGAACTTCCTATAGAATACCGCAGGCTTATACTCAGCTTCATTAAGAATGCTCTATCAAAGTCCATAAATGGTGATTTATTGGGGAAGTATTATACAGATACGAATACGAAAGATTTCACATGGACTTTGATCGTCAGGAAGCCTCACTTTACGAAAGAGAAGCTGGAATTTGAGGGCAGTGGTTTTTCAGTGATTTTCTCGACGGATGACAAAGCGCAGACAGGAATGTATCTGATGCTTGCCTTTCTGAATCAGAAGTATAAGAAATACCCAACAGAGGAAGACAACTTTGTTGTCTTAAAAAATATAATCCAGTTGAATCAGTATGAGATCAGAGACAATGCTGCCTGCTTTGCTACAATGCCGGGCTCCTCTGTCATAGTAAGGGATCACAACAGAGAAACCAACAGAGATACATATTATACTTGTTCCGATGAGGGATACTCGGATCAGTTTGAGATAGCGCTGCAGAACCAGGCAAGGATGGCCGGGTTTTCCGAACAGGATGTGAGAAGCATCAGGGTATGTTCCGTGGAGGGCCGTAAAATAGTGGTCAAACATTATGGTGTGTATATTGACGCATCAATCGCTGAATTTGTGATAGCTGCTCCGTATTATCTATTGCAGCACTTCTATTTAAACGGAATTTGCGGGAGGAGGAGTATGGGTTTCGGGATGATTGAATATAAGGGAGGAGTGGCGGATGATGGAAGGATTTACAGAGCATCTGGAGGCGAATGACTGGAAAGATTCTGCTGCGATCGTCGGACTGATCAGATTTTTTGAATTTGCGGGCATATCTTATAATCGTACTGAAATATTTAATGAAGATGACTATGGATTTGAACAGGAATACAGGGAAGGATTTGACATTCTCAAATTCAATGCCGAAGAGATCACGGATGAAAGGCTGACAGAGTTTATTGAGAGTTATTTTTATGATGAGATGCATCATTGCAGTGTCGAAGAAGTATTGAGCAGATCTGAGTGGTCGGAGAAAGAGATTGAGTTTGTCAATAAGAAGATGACTGCAAATACGGTGATGAAGAAGGTTTTTGCCAGGCAGAAGTTTGACGGTACGAACAAAGAGGCCATACTGGACCTTATACAGAATAATCGCAGCATGATCGTGAAGGAAACTTACAGGAATAAGACGAATTTATACAGGAATTTCTGTAATGAAAATATTTTTCAACACCCGGCAGGTGATACTGTCCGGCTGCGGGGATATTATGTGGATTTTGCAAAAAAAGGGAAATCCGTTTCGTACCGCCATGATACAAGATTGTTTCGATCGTCGGACAGTGCGTATTATGATTTTATTCCCTTTGCATTTACTATTGGACGGGAGTCCTTTTTTATCAATGACAATTATTCGATCAAACAGCTCTATCACACGAATAAGATGTTGAGAGAAAAATGCGAGGCGCAGAAGCAGAGGGGTGGGGCGGGAAGCCCGGATATCAGGAAAGTATTATTTGAAAATATTATCTATGCGGCAGACTTTATTGATTTTGATGTGGAGATCATCAAGAAGGATATCGAAAAGCCCTATTTTGAAACTTTCTTTTTGAGAAAGGACAGTATCGATATTTTCAGGGAGATCAAGAAATACGATATTTTTTGTTGGACGATCCGCAGGGGAGAAAGGACTGTTTCCATACAGGAGAGTGTAACAGACGCGATCAGTAATCTGCAGCTTATGGATGGGTTGATTGAATTTTTACTCAGAGAAGATGTGCAGGAAGGCAGTGGACGTTATGTCGGATTGATAAGGAGGATCGTCGATTTGAATGCCCTGATCCGCAGGAAGGTGTATGACGGAGGTGAGAATATGAATAAGGGAATGCGCAGCGCATATGCAGGCGCCGAGAACGCGGTAAAGGTTCTGACGAGCAGAAATCAGAAGAATAAAATCAACTCTTACAGAGCAAAGTTATTGAGTGCCCTGGTCTTTAACGATCATAACAGATTTTCGGAAATATTGCTTAGTTTGTCTAATTTTACGGATGTGTATTTCCCGTTTGCCTATGATTTGTTTGAAGATTTTGAAGCGAATAAAGAGGTAGCCTATACTTTTGTCAATAATTTCAACGATTATCCGCGGGAGAAGGCAGAAGAGGAAACAAAGGACGAATAGCTGTAAACAGAGAGGGAGAGGGTTATGGATCGGAAGACAATTACATTAACTGTTGTGGCAAATATGACATCAAATTATTCGGAGAATCTGGGAAACATCGGGAGTGTACAGAAGGTTTACCGAAGGGGGCATGTATATGCTATTCGTAGCCGGGAAAGTCTGAAAAATGCGATTATGGTACAGAGCGGCATGTATGACGATCTTGTGACGACGGTAGACGGCGCTACACAAAAGCAGGCAACTCCAGAGAGGAATGCGTCCAATAACAGAGCGCTGGAAGGCGGCTACATGACAACCGGAAAGGATACCTACATACGTAACAGCTCCTTTTATTTAACGGATGCCGTGGCTTGTGAGCCGTTTGTGAATGAAACGCGTTTTCATAATAATCTGTATCTGGCTGGTAACTTTGCCAGAGCGAACGGATTGAACCTGCAGAAAGATGCTGGCAGAGCAGGACTGATACCCTATCAATATGAATATGATAAATCCCTGCGTGTATACAGCATAACGATCGATCTGGATATGATCGGCAGAGATCCTAATTTTACGGAGGAAGAGGCGACGGGAGAAGAGAAGGCAGCGAGAGTGAACAGCCTGCTCAGTGCAGTAGAGAATCTCAGCCTGATCGTAAGAGGTAATCTGGATAATGCAGAGCCGGTGTTTGTTGTGGGAGGATTTTCTGACAGAAAAACGCATTATTTTGAAAATGTTGTGAAGGTATTAGAAGGTAAACTTGTGTTGTCGGAAGATCTGGTTCAGAAACTGCAGCAGGGATATTCTTCGGCATTGCTTCGTGGACATAATTTCGACAATGAAGAAGAGATTGTTGAGAAACTGCATCCGACCGGGGTTGCGGCTTTCTTTGACACACTGCGCAGTCAGGTGAAGGAATATTACAGCGTGTAGAAGTATTATTTAAGGACGGAGGAAAAGGGGCGCAGATGAGTAAAGATGCAATAAGATTTATTCTCCATCAGTCCAGTGCCAATTATCGTAAGCCTGAAACATATGAGAACAAAATGACATATCCGCTGCCGCCGTTTTCGACAGTGATCGGAGCGATCCATAAAGCCTGCGGGTATACAAGTACCCATAAGATGGACGTCAGCATTCAGGGCAGATATGCTTCTATGGGCAGGCGGTTGTACCGTGATCTGAATTTTATGAATTCAACTTTTGATGACAGAGGCATACTGGTAAAAATGACCAATGAGAGTATGCTCAGTACCGCTTTTGTAAAAGTCGCAGAGGCAAAAAAGCAGGGAAGCAGTTTTGAAAAAAGTGAAGATATTAAGGTGATCGATCAGGCGCTTCTGAAAGAATATCAAAAGCTGAAGGTGTTGGGAAGAGAAATTCAGCAGATGAAGAACGAACGATTAAAACCCGAGCTGGAAAGATTGAAAGCAGAAAAGAAGAAACTTTCCGGCCGTAAGAAACAGCTGGATAAACGTTCCGTGGAATACGAAGCTGTCAGAAGACAGGAAGAGGAAATACAGGATAAGATAAGGAAGACAGAAAGGGAGTTTTCGGAGTATGAGCAGAATGCTTTTTCCATTCCCTATTCTCGTTTTCGGGTTGTCACAGCCTCGGTCAAGCAGTATGAGATTTTATATGACATTGACCTTATTATTCATGTCACATCAGACGACAGACAGATAATGGAGGATGTTTTTCACAATGGCTATAATATGACAGCACTGGGGAGAAGCGAAGATTTTGTTACGATAGAGAGTGTGGATCGGGTTACGCTTTCCACAGGATATGAGGAGGAACTGACCTGCGACTATTCGGCATATGTGGACATTACAAATGTGAGAAAAGAGAAAATCTTTACGAGAGATCGTGATCAGCGTTTTCCGGCAATCGGGACGAAATATGCAATGCCGAAATTATATGCAATTAATGAAAACGGACAAAGAGAGTTTGAGCTAAAGAATGTACTGTATGTATCTAGATTCCATGCGGCTGATTTTACACAGGAGGATGGGATTTATGTGGATTACAGGGAAGACGGCAGTTACTATATTGTAAATTTTGTGTAGAGTAAGGGCACGATTCTGCAATAGAATTGTGCCTGTTTATTTTAAATAGCCGGCTTTGAGTCGGGTGGGTGAAATGGCTGTGCACATAAGTTATAGTAAACGACATAACAGAGAAAGGATGTTAAATCATGCATGATATTGATAATCAGGAAAATCTGTTCGCGCTTGAAAGGAAAGAGATGGTGAAACAGTATGCGAAAAGCGGCGGCATTACAATAGAAGAACATAACCGTGCGCTGAAAGAAAGGGCGGACCTCTTATTGACAATGGGGTATATCGGTGAAGAAATCCATGAGCTGTTGTGCAGAGCTTGTGACTATCATGATCTGGGAAAAGCGAATCCCAGAATGCAGGAGCGGTTACAGGATCATAGACTGCGATTTGAACCGGATCGGGAGATTCCGCATAATATCCTGTCTATGTATCTGCTTCCCAAAGAACCGCTCCCGGAATATTATCTGATGCAGTTTGTGGTCGGATTTCATCACGATTATGGAAATGTATTTCAAATTCTGCAGAGTACAGAAAAACAGTGTCTGGCTAAAGAGCTGCTTGCCGCATGGAAATGTGCCAGTACTCCGGGATTTAAAGTGATCAAAGGTATGAAGCGGATTGGGGCAGACAAGGATCTGCGGAAGAAGTTGATTCTTGTCAAAGGACTTCTGCACAAATGTGATTATTCTGCAAGCGGCAATACCGAGATAGAATATCCGAATGATTTTCTGACGGATAAGCTGGAATCCTTTTTTCAAAAGAATCATTATGAATTGAACGAAATGCAACAGTTCTGCCGGAATCACGAAAGTGAAAATATCATGCTTGTGGGGCAGACAGGTATGGGAAAGACAGAAGCGGCGCTTCTTTGGATCGGAGATCATAAGGGATTTATTCTGCTTCCGGTAAAAACAGCTATTAATAAGATGTATGACAGGATCAGAGAGGATATTTTAGAAGGAGATGAGAGCAACTCTGAAAAGCGGATCGGATTGCTGCATTCAGATGCAATTCCTAAATTACTGGAAAACTATGCGATCGAGAAACCGGCTTATACAGAGATGGAGGTGATTGAATATAACAGACAAAGCAGGCAGTTGGCCATGCCGATCACGGTATCGACGATAGATCAGTTGTTTGATTTTATTTTTAAGTATCAGACATATGAATTGAAACTTGCAACGTTGTCCTATTCAAAAGTGGTAATTGATGAAATTCAGATGTATGGGGCCGATTTGCTGGCTGATCTTATTTTTGGTCTGAAGATGATTCGAGAATTGGGAGGGAAGGCCGCGATCACGACTGCAACATTGGCGCCTTTTGTCAAAGATCTGATTGAAAATGAAGTCGGTAAGTTTACATATGGCGTGTTTTGCAATAAAGAGCAGGTCAGGCATAAAGTAAAAATTATTCCATCGAAGATCAATGCAGAAGATGTAGTTCAGAAATTCAGACAGTGTTCCGCAGTGGAGAGTCTGCCCGAAATTGATGATGGACATAAGGCAACATCTTCTGCTAAAGGCGGGAAAATACTGGTAATCTGTAATACGATACAGAAAGCGCAGTTAATGTATCATACAATCTGTAAACTGTTGGGCGAAGAGAACAGTGAAAAAGTACATCTGTTGCATTCAAAATTTATCCGGCAGGACAGGGCAAAGAAGGAAAGAGAGATTTGTGCATGTGGCAGATATGAACATGAAGAAAATGTAATCTGGATCAGCACCTCGCTTGTGGAGGCAAGCCTTGATATTGACTTCGATTATCTTTTTACGGAATTGCAGGATATATCCTCCCTGTTGCAGAGACTGGGAAGAGTAAACAGAAAAGGGAAGAAGGCGGTTGAGGGCTATAACTGTTATATATACATCGAAATCGATGAAAAATATCTGGAAGAATCATCTTCATCAAAGAAGAAATATACGGGAAACAGTTCTGCTTTTATTGACAGGGATATTTTTGAATTGTCCAGGATGGCACTTATAGAAACACTTGAAAACTCGACGGATGGTAGTTTGACGGAGGGCAGCAAAATGGAGATGCTGGACAGGTATTTTACAACAGAAAGACTGTCGAACACTAATTATATGAGAAAGTATAGAGAGCAGATGAAAAAGCTACAGGAAATCATCTGGTATGAGCTGGATATCAAGGATGTCAAAGTCAGAGATGACATTTATACAAGGGACGTTATCCCATACGATATCTATAGTCTCCACAGGGAAGAAATCGAAGCAAGTGCTGAAAAAATGTGTTCCAGAAAAACTGATATTCTTCAAAAAATAAAAGAACGCAATCATATCATGCAGTATACGGTTTCTGTGCAGGATTATATTGTAAGAGAATATCATAAAGCAATTCGTAAAGGGATGGCAGTAAGACAGCAAATGCCTTTGAAAATTGGGTTATATGAAAAAGTAGATATAGTTGATTGTTATTATGATGATCAGGCGGGGTTTCTGGAAAAGCATTTTGAGCCAGTTCCCGATGAGCCTATCTTTGTTTGATTTGTATTAAGAAGAATCGATAGAGAAAACAGTGATGTGTGCCGATCGAGGGTTGGATGGTATTAGCGTTGGTGCGTTGGAGTTAGGCATTGCTTGAACTTATTGTCGACCTCCAGTGCTGTCAAAAGGACGGCAGGTCGACAAACACGATTAGAGAAGAAAAAGTCCTGAATATGATGCGGTTTGAAGGCAGAGATGATTTTCAGTAGATGTTGTTAAATGACGAAAAATGTTATAAAATTTAATTTACAGGGCAGGTAGACAAAATAGGGTGTGTAGTTGGTGGAATTATGCAGTGATTTTTGCGACGGGTAGATATAGAAACAGAATGGAATTTAAAGGATTTTTTTGATTTAGATAGGGTTTCTCGATATAAGTAGATATAGAAACAGAATGGAATTTAAAGTCCAATCTCCACCCCAGCCGTTGTTGTTTCCGTTGTGTAGATATAGAAACAGAATGGAATTTAAAGCATTATTTTAAAATCACACTGACTACGTTATCTGTGTAGATATAGAAACAGAATGGAATTTAAAGAGTAAGGGCATACGGCGCACCTTGCGCAACTAAATCGTAGATATAGAAACAGAATGGAATTTAAAGTTATAACGATGTACCCGATCAAGATCAAAATAATCAGTAGATATAGAAACAGAATGGAATTTAAAGAAAACTATGAAAATCTCCAAAAGCGCATCTTTGACGTAGATATAGAAACAGAATGGAATTTAAAGGATTTAAATTGTTCGATTTCATCCGCATCCGGATTTTGGTAGATATAGAAACAGAATGGAATTTAAAGTTGTATAGTCTTTTCTCATAAAATCCTGTCTTGAACCGTAGATATAGAAACAGAATGGAATTTAAAGGCAAAAAATAAAGGTAAAGTTAAATATTTCAATCGGTAGATATAGAAACAGAATGGAATTTAAAGCTTTCAGCTCCCATTTCACTCTAAGAGCGTCATAGTAGATATAGAAACAGAATGGAATTTAAAGGCAGGAATACATGAGTACATCAAGCAGGAAGCCGACGTAGATATAGAAACAGAATGGAATTTAAAGATATTACAAACAGTACAAACGCAAAAGAATCAACCGTAGATATAGAAACAGAATGGAATTTAAAGTTGTCTTACTCTCTTCTGAAATGTCTGAAAAAAGACGTAGATATAGAAACAGAATGGAATTTAAAGCTTGAAGGAGGGTTTAGGATTTATCGAAAATTAGAGTAGATATAGAAACAGAATGGAATTTAAAGATCAGCCAAAAGCACCATGCTGGAGCCTGTAACTTGTAGATATAGAAACAGAATGGAATTTAAAGGCATTTGCGCATTCTGTCAATGTGATTTCTGCATTGGGTAGATATAGAAACAGAATGGAATTTAAAGTTTGTACGCTTATACGCCGCATCTAACAGCTTCTTTTGTAGATATAGAAACAGAATGGAATTTAAAGGTTTCAAACGTTCACGATCATTTTCAAGTTTTGCAGTGTAGATATAGAAACAGAATGGAATTTAAAGATATTTCTTTTTCCCAGCGACCTGCTCCTGCGTGAGTAGATATAGAAACAGAATGGAATTTAAAGTTAGCTAAATACCTCATCATATTTATTGCGTAAAAAGTAGATATAGAAACAGAATGGAATTTAAAGAATTCTTTCAAGAGCATAATCATAAGCACTTTCCTCGTAGATATAGAAACAGAATGGAATTTAAAGGATAAGCATCAATACAGAATTGATGACGTCGTTTCTGTAGATATAGAAACAGAATGGAATTTAAAGAAAAAGATATTTGATAAAGTGACAGCATATCTCGGTAGATATAGAAACAGAATGGAATTTAAAGTGGCTTCCATGGTTGCTGTGTATGCAAGCGCGTCCTCGTAGATATAGAAACAGAATGGAATTTAAAGGAGAGGAATATGGTTATTTTGAGGGCAGAAAATCAAGGTAGATATAGAAACAGAATGGAATTTAAAGTCTAATGGAAGTTTTTTCTTTTCATTGCATCCTCGTAGATATAGAAACAGAATGGAATTTAAAGATTTTTGAGTTTGTTTGTCAGCAAAGAAAAGCCCGGTAGATATAGAAACAGAATGGAATTTAAAGTCAATCACGCTACCCAGAATCGAACACTCAATCACGTAGATATAGAAACAGAATGGAATTTAAAGTAGCCTCGCACTTGCAGAAATCCTTGTACTGGCTCACGTAGATATAGAAACAGAATGGAATTTAAAGGCCGCGTGTTTGTTTCCAGATCCCAGGCGTAAGCCAGTAGATATAGAAACAGAATGGAATTTAAAGTATCGTACACGGCAAAGGCGGAGGGTGGCAGTACGTAGATATAGAAACAGAATGGAATTTAAAGCAAACCACTTCAACACTTCCACCTGCGAACAGCTAGTAGATATAGAAACAGAATGGAATTTAAAGTCTGGAATCCTTGTACTTGTGAACCGCTCTAAGAAGTAGATATAGAAACAGAATGGAATTTAAAGGAGCAAAAGCGGCAGCGAGGACGTGAGCGACTGTGTAGATATAGAAACAGAATGGAATTTAAAGATAATTCCGAATAATTCCTTATCCTTGCCTTTTTCGTAGATATAGAAACAGAATGGAATTTAAAGTATATTTCGACATTACAGATGAACAGCGGAAACATTGTAGATATAGAAACAGAATGGAATTTAAAGTCCGTCGTCCGAACATAAGATGTATTAACCATCTCTGTAGATATAGAAACAGAATGGAATTTAAAGCAATAAATGGCCATTTTCCACTTCGAAGTCAAACCTGGTAGATATAGAAACAGAATGGAATTTAAAGAGGTTCCTGAAAGAGTCAGATACGCCGTTTACGCGTAGATATAGAAACAGAATGGAATTTAAAGTCATACATAACAAGAACATGATAATGAGGCTTCTTGCGTAGATATAGAAACAGAATGGAATTTAAAGGCCGTAGTCCGCACATAAGATGTATTAACCATCTCTGTAGATATAGAAACAGAATGGAATTTAAAGATCCGCCAGACAAGCGCATACGGCGCGGCTTGCTCAGTAGATATAGAAACAGAATGGAATTTAAAGAGCACCGCAAGAAACTCGGTTCTTTCTGAACTTTGGGTATAATCAATAAATAAGACAGGATTTACACCTGT
>CAMWLJ010000007.1 GCA_947175055.1 uncultured Lachnospiraceae bacterium
ACGCTCGATTATTTTGTTGTACTCCAAAACACGTAATACTTTACTATTCATGATACTTCTCAATCCTTATCAGGGTTAATCAAGCCCCTCAAAAATATCCTCCAGTTTCATTTTAATATGCGGAAATGCTTTGAGACATATCTCAGTCTCCGCGTTGTAATGCTCATCCTCTCTGTCACTCTGCAACATATAACTCTGTTCCAGGACATATCTGCCTTCCGACAGGTAATAAATTTCGATAAAGCCCTGCGGTGACACGATCCAATACTCCTCCACACCCGCCGCCTCATAGATGTCTTTCTTCTCCGCCTTATCCTTCTTCGCTGTAGAAGGACTCAGCGTTTCGACGATAAACTTAGGAACGCCGCTGTATGATCCACCCTTTAAATGGTTACGGTCACAGATCACCATGATGTCCGGACACACATAGTCATCATTCACCTCCGGATGATACTTGAAATCAAGGTTCTCCATGAAGACCAGGCAAAGACTGTTCTTTAATCCCTGCTTTATGATCGTATTAATATTATTATTGATAATCCCATGCCGATATCCCGGCGCCGGCAACATATCATAGAGCACTCCGTCTATTTTCTCGTCTTTTCTGCGTTCAGATTCTGCCAGTCCCACCATGTCACTTCCTTTCCTGCAATAAATTGTAGCATACCATGATAAATTGCGAAAGACATATTTATCTGCCACAAAATATAAAGTCTGCCAATAAACCCTGACATTAGGTGTCAGGATATGTGTGCTATCCTTTCTTTAAAACAACCAATACGGCAGGCATTGCAAATGCAAAACACATCAGAAAGACGGAGGTACAAACCTTATGAGCAGACCAACTTCAAAAACGGACTTAATGGCCGCGGCAGCCGAAAATTATCAGAAACTGAACACCCTCATTGCCGGATTGACAGAGAAGGAACTTGCAGCCGAATTTGATTTCTCAGCGGATGAGAAGAAGAAGGAGGCACACTGGAAGCGCGATCAGAATCTCCGAGACGTCCTGATCCATCTGTATGAGTGGCATCAGCTTCTCTTAAACTGGGTACAGGCCAACCGGAACGGAGAGGAGAAGCCTTTCCTTCCCCGGCCCTACAACTGGAAAACCTACGGTGAGATGAATGTCTTCTTCTGGAAAAAGCATCAGAATACCTCATTGGAAGAGGCAAAAGAGATGCTTGAGCAAAGCCACAGAGCAGTCATGCAGCTGGCGGAAACCTTCTCCAATGAGGAGTTATTTACGAAAGGCGTCTACAAATGGGTGGGTGGAAGCACATTGGGATCCTACTTTGTCAGCAATACATCCAGCCATTATGACTGGGCCATGAAAAAGCTGAAGGCGCATATCAAAAACTGCAAGAGGTAGCATCACACTCTCATTGACCCAGCGCCGCATAAAGAATCGCGCCCTACGATCCCGAACCTGTCATATATTGTACACCTATGATTCCATCGCCTTTTCTGTCTTACATATATCAGTCTCCTGAAAATATCAAAACTTGCCAGGCCATGTCAGGATTTTTCTGGTATTCTATAATGGGAGGTGAGACAATGTCAGACAGCCGTTTATTCAAAGTTTTATATTATCTTTTAGACAAGGGACACGCTACGGCTCCTGAATTAGCTGCCGAATTTGAAGTTTCCCCAAGGACCATTTATCGTGACGTGGAAGCGCTAAGCGGTGCAGGCATTCCGATCTATGCCGAAACAGGAAGAAATGGGGGAATCTACTTATTGCAGGATTTTATTCTGGATCGGACAATATTATCCGAACAAGAAAAGCAGGATGTTCTTACAGCGATCCAAAGCATTCTGGCTACAGGCTATATGGGCGGAAAGGAGATTCTGACAAAATTATCAGCGCTTTTCAACGTCAATACAGGAAACTGGCTTGAAGTAGATTTTTCTCGCTGGGGAAAATGTGCTTTTGATAACTCGAAATTTGAAAAATTAAAAACAGCAGTCATTCAGTGTAAAGAAATAAAGATCGTCTATGAAAATACGAAGAGCGAAAGAAGTACACGAATCGTCCAGCCATTAAAACTGTCTTATAAATCAAAAGAATGGTATCTGAAAGCGTTTTGCACGGAAAGGCAGGATTTCCGGATATTCAAATTAAACCGCATAGTAGAGTTGGAATTATCAGAGAATACATTTATGCCAAGACCATATCCGGAGCAAACAAATGATCTGCAAAAGATGTGCTCCCGGATCGTCCTTCTGTTTTCAAAAGAAATGGCGTATCGTGTTTATGATGAATTTGACGAAACGCAAATCGAATATCAGGAAAACGGCGATCTGGTCGCCCGTGCTGAAATGCCAATTGATACATGGCTGATTGGTTATCTGCTTTCATTCGGGGCGCATGTTGAAATCATTGAACCAACCTGCCTGAAAGCTGTTTTAGCTGCACAGGCACAGGAAATCTATAAGAAAAATATATCTTGACATAGGGTGTCAGGATATATGTGTTATACTTATAGTAATTTTGATAAGATTGGAGGAATCGATAATGCAAAGTGTAAGAATTTATGAAATACCCGCCTGTAAAATGGTTTCTTCCGGAACAGGTATGTTCGGAGAGGGAAAGTTCAATCTGTTTGACGAATGGTTATCTTCGCAGGAACGCGGTCTGTTTCCAAAAGATTTCCTATATTGAGCAGGAGAGGGTTTTGTCTGGCTGTATATGTATGAAGATGGCATGAATGTTCCGGACGAATTTGAAATCATAGACTTCCCGGGCGGCCTTTATGCCGTAGCAACCGACATAGATCAAAAGACAGATAAGGAGCGTATGGACACGGAGATCGATCAGTTTCTAAACGGGAACGGATTTGAGCGTGACGCATCACGTTCGGAACTGGGAAATATCATTACGTCACCCCTTGCGAAGAAAATA
Organism: uncultured Lachnospiraceae bacterium; assembly: GCA_947175055.1. Classification (GTDB taxonomy): domain Bacteria; phylum Bacillota; class Clostridia; order Lachnospirales; family Lachnospiraceae; genus UBA3282. The sequence goes on from CAMWLJ010000007.1 coordinate 2,906, forward strand.
ATGGGGAATGAGCAGATGGACTATTATATTCCGGTTAAAGCAAAATAAATCCCGGTTTTTTGAATGAATCAAATACCCCGCTGCAGTCGCTAAATGTCTGCAAGCAGCCACTTGGCTCGTTGCTCGCGGGAATAAAAACCAAGCGCAGCCGGGATCCGGAGGGTGATCATGTACGAGAGAATGCTAAATAAGCAAGTTATTCCAACCGCAGAGGAAATGACCGCGTATTGTGCAGAAAATGCGGAACGTTTTTCCATGATAAACGATTGGCTGGCAACTACTTTTCACACGGAACAGAAAGTGGTTTTCCCTTATGGCAATAAATACGGCTGGGGAATAGGACATTATAAAAAGAAAAAGCTTATGTGTAATATCTTTGCGGAAGCCGGTGCATTTACCGTTATGATGAGATTATCAGATGTACAATATGGAACGGTTTATGGGGAACTGAAAAAGTACACTCAGGAACATATTGACAATAAATATCCTTGTGGCGATGGCGGCTGGATCCATTATCGGGTTATCTGCCAGGAACATTATGAAGATATTAAGAAACTGTTAGAGGTAAAATGCTTGTGACAATCAGTCCTGCCAGAATTGAAACAGGAGGAAGGATACAATGAATATACAACATCCGCAGGAAACTATTACTAAAACGTATGACTACAAGGGAATTATTGTTGAGTTGGTCGAATGGAGCGACACTGTCTGGTGCGGAAAAGTCGGCTATGCAGACAATCATACCGATGAACCGAATGTCGAAAAGATCATGGAGGATTTCATGTCTGTCTCTGCCATACCGGACAGCCGTGAAGATAATTGGGATATCTGCATGAGTCTGAATTATCTTTCAGACGAACGGCCAACCGGCCGGCAGCGGCAAGGGAATCGGCGTGGAGAAGATCCTCGCCCATTTCCATCTGGACAGGCCGCAGGCTCTGGCCTTCGGCGACGGCAATAATGACTTGGAGATGCTGCAGGCAGTAGGCCGCGGCGTTGCCATGGGAAATGCCTCGGCACAGCTTAAGGAGGCCGCGAACGATGTGTGCGGCCATGTGGCCGACAACGGTATCTATCATTACTGCGCCGCTCATGGTTTATTATAGTTAACGGCATTAGAAATTTCGTTTACTATATATCCTCACGGCTGATGAAATCCACAGCTTTGTGTAACCTTATGAAAAAGTATCCACACTCTTTCGTTTATGGTATAATCTCGTAAGAAAGAAGAATGCGAGGTTCCCCATGCGAAAGACCCTATATCTCAAATTAATACTTGCCTATATCATCTTCGGCCTGTTCGGTTTCGTGGTAGTGGCTACCTTCGTGGCCAATATGACGTTGGATCATCTGAAAAAAGAGCAGTCGGAAGCCCTCTACCGCGAGGCTACCTTTATTGCCAACACCTACGCCACCGATCTGTACAAGAATGAGATCTCACTGGAAGCCGTCAAAGCACAGCTGGATGCGCTGGATGCTTACACGAATGCCATACTCTGGATCATCAACCCGTCAGGCCGTCTTGTCCTGGATTCTTCTGCTCCGCTGGATCTGGAAAACGAGATAGTCATCGAGAATTTCGATTCCACGGTCACTGCAGGCTCCAACTACGTTGTGGGAAATTTCTTCAATACATTTGAAGAAGACATGCTGAGCGTCTTCGCACCCATCACGGCCGACTATAAAGTCAAGGGCTACGTTGTGATCCACATGCCCATGGGTATCATACAGATGGAAGCCAACAGCCTGCTCACCATCTCTTACCTGATGCTGTTGATCCTATTCTTGCTGTCCTTGATCATTCTCATCTTTTTCACAGAGATCGTCTATATCCCACTGCGTAAGATCACGGAAGCGACGGAGCAGTATGCCAGCGGCAACATGCACTATGAGTTTAGTGTGGAAAGTGAAGACGAGATGGGATATCTGGCCGCCACACTGTCTTACATGGCCAGTGAGATCGCCCGCTCCGAAGACGACCAGAAGAAATTCGTGGCCAACGTATCCCACGATTTCCGCTCTCCGCTCACTTCCATCAATGGATATCTGGAAGCTATGATAGACGGCACGATCCCCCCGGAAATGCATGAGAAATATCTGTCCATCCTGTTAAACGAGACAGAGCGCCTGACCAAGCTGACCAACAGCCTACTGACGCTCAATAACCTGAATACCAAGGGAATCATGCTCAACAAATCCGATTTCGACATCAACAATGTGATCCGCAATGTGGCTGCCTCCTTTGAAGGCACCTGCCGTGAGCGGACCATCGCCATTGAACTGGTACTGACCGGCGACGAAATGTATGTGTTCGCCGATATAGATAAAATCCAGCAGGTTCTCTATAACCTGCTGGACAATGCGATCAAATTCAGCCACCATGATTCCATCATCAAAATGGAGACTACGGAAAGGCACAACAAAATCTTCGTCAGCGTAAAGGATTCCGGTATCGGCATCCCGAAAGACGACCTGAAGCTGATCTGGGACCGCTTCTACAAATCCGACCTGTCACGCGGTAAAGACAAGAAAGGCACCGGACTGGGCCTCTCCATCACCAAGGAGATCATCCGCTCCCACGGCGAGAATATCAACGTGATCAGCACGGAAGGCGTGGGCACGGAATTTATCTTCTCTCTTCCGAAGTCGGATGTAGAGGATGACGATTAGTCCACTGCAGCCGGTGCAGCTCTCCTTCTGTCTGCATGCCGTGAAAATGATTCTGCCGCAGCGCCTCATACAACACGATCGCCACGGAATTCGACAGATTCAAAGACCGAATCTGATCCAGCATGGGAATACGAATGCAAGTCTCCTCATTTTCAAGCAGGATCTCCTCCGGTATGCCGCCGCTCTCCTTACCAAACATGATATAATCATCCGGCGCAAAATCCACATCCGTATAGACTCTTCTGGCCTTGGTAGTAGCCATCCAGATTCTGGCCTGAGGATGCATCTGCTTGAATTCCACGTAATTCATATAGCGGGTGACATCCAAATGTTCCCAATAATCCATGCCCGAGCGTTTGATAGACTTCTCATCTAACCGAAAACCCAGCGGTTCGATCAGGTGGAGGCTCGTACCTGTTGCTACACAAGTACGGCCAATATTCCCCGTATTTGCCGGAATCTCCGGCTGATGTAATATGATATGCATCATTACCCCCATACAGAAACCGCCATCGTTCTTCCACATGGCGGTTCCTGCTTTAATCTCCCAATAGCTGTTCTGCAGCCTGCTCCATACTCCGAAAGTCCCACCATCTCTGCCTTGCTAAAGACTCCGGCGGTCTGTGCTGCTGCCTGTATTTTACTTCTCTGCCCGCAGCCTCTCCACAAAAGCCGCCAGCTTCCCGATCGCAACTTTCAGACTGTCCAAAGAATACGCATAGGAAATCCTAAGATATCCTTCTCCACAGTCGCCAAATGCCGTCCCCGGCACCACAGCCACCTTCTCTTCCGCCAGGAATCTGCCCGCAAACTCGTCACTGGTCATGCCAAACTCCTTAATGCACGGAAACACATAGAACGCTCCGAAAGGCTCAAAACATTCCAGACCCATCTCCTGAAAAGCATTCATCAAATAACGTCTTCTCTGGTTATAGGCCATCCGCATCTCCTTCACGTCATCATCCCCGTTGCGCAGTGCCTCCACTGCCGCATACTGACTCGTTGTCGGCGCGCACATGATGGCATATTGATGAATCTTCGTCATCTGCTCCACGATCTCCCGCGGCCCGCAGGCATAACCCAGTCTCCATCCGGTCATAGCAAATGCCTTTGAGAAACCGTTGATCAGGATCGTCCGCTCCTGCATACCCTCGATCTCCACGATCGAAACATGCTTCTCCTTATAGGTAAGTTCCGCATAGATCTCATCGGATATGACAAAGATATCGTGCCTGCGGATCACCTCCGCGATTGCCTCCAGATCCTTTCGCTCCATGATCGCTCCCGTAGGATTGTTCGGGAAAGGCAGGATCAGTACCTTCGTCTTATCTGTGATGGCGTCTTCCAGCTCCTGCGCCGTCAGACGGAACTCATTCTCTCCTTTTAACTCGATGATCACCGGCACACCGCCAGCCAACACCGCACAGGGCTCATAGGAAACATAACTGGGCTGCGGAATCAGCACCTCTTCTCCCGGATTGATCATCGCACGTAGACCGACGTCGATCGCTTCCGAACCACCCACCGTGACCAGCACTTCATGATTCGGGTCATATGTAACACCCTGTTTCCTCTTCGTATAATGGCAGATTTCTTCTTTCAATTCCTTCAAACCGGAGTTTGATGTATAGAAGGTACGCCCCTTTTCCAGAGAATAAATGCCCTCGTCCCGGATATGCCACGGTGTATCGAAATCCGGTTCCCCGACACCCAGGGAGATCGCATCCTTCATCTCAGTCACAATATCGAAGAATTTGCGAATCCCGGACGGTTTGATCTCTACTATCTTATCAGCTAACGGATTTCTCACGGTGTCACCTTCTCTCTTGTATCCTCGTATTTTTTCGTCAGAACCGTTCCATGATCCTTATACTTTTTGAGGATGAAATGCGTCGCCGTGCTCAGCACGGATTCAAGCGTAGACAGCTTATCCGATACAAAGCCCGAAATCTGTTTCAGAGATTTCCCCTCCAATGTCACCAGCAGATCATAACCACCGGAGATCAGATACACCGAATTCACTTCCGGATATTTATAGATTCTCTCTGCGATCTTATCAAAACCCTGTCCTCGCTGGGGTGTCACACGCACCTCGATCAGCGCCGACACTTTCTCTATGGAAGTCTTCTCCCAATCGATCATCGTATGATAGCCGCAGATAATCCCCTCTGCTTCCAATGCAGCCAGTTCATTTACCACATCTATCTCTTCCACACCCAAGATGACTGCCAGCTCCTTTAAATCGATCCGGCTGTTTCTCTCCACGATCGCCAATAATTCTTCTCTCATAATCTCCTCCATTTCTGCGCTGTTCATAGTCTTTGTCCAAACTGCGCTGATATCAACTCGTATTTTTTTAATTTCGAGACGCCTTACGCCAAGGACGCGAGTAGAATTTCATAAATTGCTCATCAGAGAATTCATTCAACCTTGACCATATATATCTGATCCGTCTTCGCCCGATCCAGATACCGTTTCTCACCTTCATTATAGATCACCCGGTCGTTCCCGGCTGTCGTTCTTCCGATAACTGCCGCAGGAATTCCTTCCCGTGCCAGTACATCCACAAGCGCCTGCCCGTTATCCGTCACCATCAACAGGCACCCTCCCGACAACAACTCGTAAGGATTCAGCTCAAAAAATTCACAGATTTCTATCGTCTCCTGTTTTACCGGTATTTTCTTAAGATCGATCTCCAGTCCAACGCCTGCTCTCTGTGCCAGTTCCCACAAGGCTCCGAAGATCCCCCCTCTGGAAACATCATGCATCCCGCAAACGCCGGACTTCACGGCGGTGGCAGCCTCCGGTATCACGGACAGATATCTGTCATAGGCTGCCGCCTCATCGATCATACGAACCGGATATCTGGTGCACAGCTGTTCCCTGTACTGCGACGCCAGCCGTGCCGTACCTTCCAGCCCGATCCACTTACTGACCACGATGTCATGTCCTGCCTTGATTCCCCGCAGGCAACCGGCCCGTGCTGCCTCCCTTTTCCCCACACCGGTCACCGTCATCACCGCCCCGGCAACAGCAGGCGTTACCTCCGTATGTCCACCCAGAATCTGTACGCCGCATGCATCGCAGGTTCTTTCGGCCTGCTCCATCATATGCTGCAACTCCTGCTCCTCCGTCTTCTCCGGCAGCAGAATCGCCAGCATCACACCCACCGGCTGTGCACCGGCTGCGGCCACATTATTGAGAGCCATATGAATGGCATAAGTACTGATCTTCTCTTTCGAAGCCGTGACCGGTGATGTAGAGAGCACGGTTTCATACTCGCACTCCCCGCCTGTTTCGACACGGTCACCTTGTGAAAAAGGTGCTAAAATGGCGCAGTCTTCCCCTACAGCTGCGCCACTTACCACTTCGTCCCTATGTGTCTTTATATATTTTAAGACAGAACGTCTCAACACGTTCTCCGAAATCTTTCCGTGTCTCATTCTTGCCTCCATGCCGAAGCAGTTCTTTTGCGAAGGCCGCGAGCCAAATTTCAAATTTGGCTCTGCGATCTCGAGTTTGTGGCTCCGGCGCAAACTCGCAGTTGAAAAATCAGCACATCAGTGTGATTTTTCAACCTCACCTCCATGCCGAAGCAGTTCTTTTGCGAAGGCCTACGCTGAACTGTTACGATTCATTCCAGACTTTATGCTCTGCTCTTTACTGCGCAGGCGTCCCCTCCTGAGGCTGAGTCGGCTGCGCTTCCGGTGCCGGCTGCGCTCCTGCATCTGCGGGTGGCTGTGCCTGCCCCTCTGCTGCAGCCTGCGCTGCTGCCGCTTCTGCCGCCGCTGCATCGGCTGCCGCTTTATAAGCGCCTGCCACTGCCTTCACCTGATCCACACTGTTAGTCGCCACTGCTGCCATAATAGCATTGTAAGCACCTTCGTCTTCGGTAGCGATCCCTACCGTAGCGCTTCTCGGAGCTTTCATATAGGAACTGCTGTTGATCTGCTCCCGGCTCACTTCCACACCGTTCTCACGCACTACCTTCCATAGCTGTGCCTTGTACCCAATGTGTGCCGATTGTACGGAACAATACCCTACCGGTCTGGATGCATCCGTGTAGATCACCTCTGTATCCGGCGGGATCCTTTCCAGAACAACACTTTCATAAATCACTTCCCGATTGCTGTCTCTTGTCTCCACACCGTAGATCGTAAAGGTGAGCTGCTTATCCGGCGTCGTATTTCCCTCTATATAGATAGGATACTCCATATTATTCTTAAACTTAAAATCCTTACCCGAAGACTCCGCGATCGCCGCATCTGCAGAAGGATCCACGTAGGTAACGATCATCGAATGATTGTATCGCTCCGTCACCTCCAGCTCAGACAGCAAGACCGCATTATATAAGGTAGTGGATACCTGACAGATCCCACCGCCCAGACTGTCTACCACCTGGCCGCTCAGATAGGAAGCTGCCATATAATACCCGTTCGCCTCCGAAAAAGGAGCCACAGCCTCATAACACGAAAACTCTTCTCCCGGGTATAAGGTGATCCCATTGATCAGATTGCATCCATTGACCACATTCGCACTCCTGGCCCCGCCGGATGACGAATAGCTGGTGGTAAAAGTACCCAGCACATCTTTCACTTTCGCCAGTTCTTCCGCAGTCCCCATCGGTTCGGCCACCGTAACCGCCAGATCGATATCACAGGCTGCACCGCTCCACTCACTGACCAGATACCCATAGACCTCTTCCGTGGATGCCGCCGTATCGATCACGATCCCCGGCTGCCCTTCTGTTACCTGAAAACCGGTCTCCGTCTTGACCAGGGACGCATTCACCGCCTCCTGATCATACTGTCCGGCATTCTCTTCGATCAGCGTCCTGATCTTATTCTTATCGAAGTCAAAGCCGACTTCATATATTTTGTTCTGATATTCTAAATCCTTCAGTTCCTTATAACACTGCAATATGTCGCCGTCCCGGCCGAACCTGGCCGCTTCCTCCAGGATCTCCTCGTTCCCCCACTTCAACCCCAGTTCGGCTGCCGTCGTAACGATCGTCCCCTCATCAACAGCGTGCAACGTGATCTGCGTATTCCCATAGGACTCCACATAGGATTCTATCATCTGTCTGGCCTCTTCAACCGTCATGCCGGACAGATCCATGTCATTCGCATAAATACCTGATTCAATTTTATCTCCTTTGGCATGTACCGGCATAGCAGCAGTAAACATTACCGTCATCATCACCGTAAATGCGACAGACCACTTTTTCATAAAAAACCTGCCTTTCTAGAAATAAATAGCAACGATCCAAATCATCTTGAAGCATGAGCAGCAAACCACAAATTGCCCTGCTGTCAAATATATGTTATTATTGAAGTAGCTAAAACGTCGCTGCAAAGAGCGGTACCACCATTGATAATACAAGAATGACTATGATTATGGAAGAAATGATCTTCTTTACTCTTCTGTTCATGTTAAACATACGGTACCTCCTTCTTCCGCCTTGTATATAAAACTCTATCCTGTATGAATCATTAAAGTGATCAAAATGAATCATACAGTCGCATACTATTATAAGTTTACTGAAAGGATATTATATATGAATTTAGTATTTTTTGCAAGTGTTGCCACTCTCTCCGTTGCCATTGCCGTCAATATCCGCAAAAACAAAAAGACTCAGGAAGCCATAGAACAAGATTTCTGGACAAGAGAGCGGGAAGCCAACAGTACCAGGCGCAAATCCCTGGACGATCTGGAGTATATCCACATTCCAGTAGAGCAGTTTCCCATGTCGCTGTTGCCTGACGTGCCCAAGGTCGAAGACTACAAGCAGATCGTTATGACATTAAAGGATCAGCCCGTCGTCAATTTTACCGGCATCAGCAACACGGAACTGAAGCTTCGCTATGGAGCACCCAATATCGACCTTCTAACACAGTACGACCAGAATTATACGATCCTTGTCCGCACCCTGCAGCAATGGGCCCAGGCTCTTTACGATGCAGGCCATATTGACGAAGCTTGCCGGATGTTAGAATATGCCGTGTCCACGGGAACTGATATCAGCAGTACTTATCGTCTGTTGTGTCAGATCTATAAAGAACAGCAGACACCGGAGAAGATCGGTCATCTCTATCCGATTGCAGAAGTCCTGAATTCCGCTATGCAGAAATCTATCGTCCGTATTCTGCAAGAAGCAGATCGATCTGTCGACTAGCTTCCCCACGGGACAGCCTGTCAATATCATAGTCTATTATCAGTTTATGTCTGTCTCTCAACTTATATAACTGTTCTTTTTGGGATACAGTGATCGGCGTATCCCTTTTTACATGATAGGACAGCGCCTTCGGTACAAAAAGGCTGCGCCTTCCTTCCACCGCCTCCTTCTCACAAAATTCCTCAGTCAGTCTCTGATATAGCTTTGCAGTAGCTTCCGCATCCCCCAACGCCCGATGAGCATTATGGACAATATTGTAATGACTGCAGAGACAGCTCAGACTACGACTTTCCAGATCTGCCAAATATTTCCGCGCTATCTTCAACGTATCGATCCCGCTTCTCTCAAAAGACAGTTTCCTGTCAACAGCCGCCTTTTTGATAAAAGAATAGTCAAACAACACCCTGTGTCCCAACAGTACTTTATCCTCTGTCATTGCAAGCAGCCTGGGAAGTACTTCTTCTATCGCAGGCGCCTCTGACAACTGCTCGTCGCAGATTCCGGTAAGCGCGGTGATATGGTCCTCGAGTCTTCTGTTTGGATTAACAAAAGTCTCCCACTTCTCAACGATCCTGCTATCTTCTACTATCACGGCTCCGATCTCAATGATCTTATCTCTCTTAGGATTCAGGCCCGTAGTCTCCAGATCGATGCACACATATGATTCTGTCATATTTACCTCCATTCCGAAGCGCTCTGCGCTGAGGACGCGAGCAGAATTTCAGATTCTGCTCTGCGATCAATAGAATTTGTGACGCTTCGGCACAAATTCTTGGTTGAAGAAATTGCTCATCAGAGAATTTATTCAACCTTACCTCCATTCCGAAGCAGTTCTTTTGCGAAGGCCGCGAGCCAAATTTCAAATTTGGCTCTGACTTCCATTCCAAAGCGTCAGCAAAATGCCGTTTCCTCTACAATATATTGTGCCTTTATTCGCTTTTCTACTTCCATTCGTGATTTCTGTCCTTAAAATATTCTTTACATAATACCTTTATTATAAATTGGAATATTTCTTCCGGCAAATTCACCTACAATAATAGAAGGGTAAAGAGAATGAAAACACGAATCAAAAAATTACGATTAGAGAAAAAATTATCACAGCAGGCTTTGGCGAAAGATTTAAATCTGAACCAATCCACACTGAGTAAGATCGAATGTGGGATATCCACTCCGGATGCCTCCCTCGTATGCGATCTTTCACGCTTCTTTCATGTCTCTACAGACTATGTTTTGTATCTTGCCGAAGAACGTCTTAACGCAGATTTATTACTGGCAAACGACAAGTTCCACTTAAAAAAATATCGAAACCATATGTCTATGTATCAACAGTTAAGTCCCTGGCAGCAGAGGGCATGTGACAACTTTGTGCAAAATATGCTGGGACTCGACATACAACCCTGATCCCCATGACCAAATTGCAAAAACTTGTTTTGTATAGAAAATGCATTTCTATCAGATTGGCAGAGCAATCCCCATAAACCAGAAAGAACCACCTTCTTTTCTGCCAAAGCTGATCTACGCGTCGGTATTCATGCCGCGTGTCTAAAAGGCGAGATCGAAAGATCCCGCCTCATTTCTACTCTATTTTGATAAATGCGCCCTAGCAGTTCAAAGACTCTATAAATCTGTCGAATGCTGCCTGGCCTTCCTCGTTCCTCTTATACACGCCGGAATCCTCCAGCACCTGCATAAACACATTCCCGATCTCCTTATGGATGATATCCATTACCGTATCTTTATTGATCTGCGGATACTTTGGCAGAAATTCTTCCACCCAATCGGCATGTTTCTCTAACAACTCATCCTTCCTAAGATCTGCCCCGGAAAGAATCGCCTCCGCCAGCTTCTCCATCTCATCCTTCAATCTGGCAGGCAGTACCGCCAGACCCATCACCTCGATCAGACCGATATTCTCCTTCTTGATATGGTGCAGGTTCGCATGAGGATGATACACGCCCAGAGGATGTTCATCTGTCGTAATGTTATTGCGCAGCACCAGATCCAACTCGAACTTATCGCCTCGTTTCCTGGCGATGGGTGTGATCGTATTGTGGGGCTCTCCATCGGTCTCGGCAAAGATAAATGCCGCCTCATCACTGTAACCTCTCCACGCATTTAAGATCACGTCCGCCAACGCCACCAGCCTGCCAGAATCTGCGGCTGAGATTCGGATCACGGACATGGGCCAGTTCACGATCCCGGCTTCCACATCCTCAAATCCCTTGACCGTGAAGGTTCTCTCCACCTGTGCTCTCGCCATGGCAAACTCATAATGTCCGCCCTGGAAATGGTCATGGCTTAAGATAGAACCGCCCACGATCGGCAGATCCGCATTGGAACCCACGAAATAGTGCGGGAACTGCTTTACGAAATCAAACAGCTTGCAGAAGGTATCATGCTCGATCTTCATCGGGATATGCTGTGAATTGAACACTATGCAATGTTCATTGTAGTATACATAAGGAGAATACTGAAATCCCCAGCGGCTGCCATTGATCACCACCGGGATCACCCTATGGTTCTGTCTCGCCGGATGATTCACGCGCCCCGCATAGCCCTCATTCTCCATGCACAGCAGGCACTTCGGATAGCCGCTTTGCTTCGCAGTCTTGGCCGCCGCGATGGCCTTGGGATCCTTCTCCGGTTTGGACAAATTGATGGTGATATCCAGATCGCCATACTTCGTGGCCGCGATCCACTTCTGATCCTTCTTGATCCGATATCTTCTAATATAATCCGTATCCTGGCTCAACTTATAGAAATAATCCGTCGCCTCCATCGGGCTTCTCTCATATCTGGTCTCAAACTCAGAGATCACCTCACTGGGCCTGGGCACCAGCATACTCATGATCTTCGTGTCAAACAGATCCCGGTATACAATACTGTTCTCCGTCATGATGCCCTGCGCGTAAGCATAGTCCATCATCTGCGCCAGTACCTCTTCCAGTTCCTCCACACTCATGCTCACTTCTTCGCTGCATTCTTCCAACTCATCCAGCCGGAAAAGCTCCAGAAGCCTGTTGGTCGTATAAATCTTATCCGCTTCCGTGATCAGGCCTGTCTGCAGCCCATATTGTACCAGTTGTCTAATATTTCTCTGTATCATACTTCCTCGCCTCTCCTATTCTTAAACGTGTCGTCTGCAGCCCTGTGTCCTATACGGAAGCCTCCGGATCGATCGCCTGCCGTCTATATGGCTGCCCCTGCGGATCTCGTCCATCTGCTGTTTACAGTCTGCGCGGTCCGTCTCCGATCTCCACCACATAGAAATCAGCCGTCTTGCCCACGCGTTCTATATATGCTGCACCGACCTTGTCCTTAAAGGTATCCACCGCCTCGTCACGCACGATGCTCACGGTGCAACCGCCGAAGCCGCCGCCTGTGATGCGGGATCCGATCACACCATCCACCTTCCATGCTTCTTCCACCAGCACATCGATCTCCTCGCAGGATACCGCATAGTCGTCACGCAGCGATACATGAGAAGCATTCATCAGCTCGCCGAACAACTTTAAGTCATTGTTCTTCAACGCTGCCACCGCACGGATCGTCCTCTGGTTCTCATAAACCGCATGTTTCGCTCTCTTCACGCGCACCTCGCTCTTGATCGCACCCTTATGAGCCTCGAACTGTTCTTCGGTCAGGTCACCCAACCCCTTGATATCCACTACCGTCTGCAATTCTTCCAATGCCGTCTCGCACTCGCTTCTGCGTTCATTGTAAGCCGAATTGACAAGCGAATGCTTCACATTGCTGTTAGTCACCACGATCTTCGCACCGTTCAGCACGAGCGGCGCATATTCATAAGACAGATCCGCCGTATCCAGGAAAATGGCGTTGTCCTTTTTCCCCATAGCGGAGGCAAACTGATCCATGATACCGCAGTTCATCCCGTTAAAATTATTCTCCGAATACTGGCCGATCTTCGCCAGCTCTACATTCGACACATCAAATCCATACAGATCCTTCAGCACATAACCGGTCACCACTTCTAAAGATGCGGAGGATGACAGTCCGGAACCATTGGGGATATTGCCATACAGCACGATATCCAGCCCACGATCCATCTCCATGCCTCTTCCCGCAAAAGCCCACATAACTCCCTTCGGGTAATTAGTCCACTCTGCTTCCTTTGCCGGTGTCAGGTCATCCAGGCTGCCCTCAACAACACCCAGCCTGTCAAAATTCATAGAGTAAAATGTTAACTTCCTGTCTGTCCTTTTCCGCGCGGCAACATAGGTGCCGATCGTCAATGCGCAGGGAAAAACATGCCCCCCATTATAATCCGTATGTTCCCCGATCAGATTCACACGTCCTGGCGCAAAATAAACATTGACGCCCTGTGTATCCCCATGCAGTTCCCCAAACTTCTTCAATACTTCTTCTTTCATTGAAATACCCTCCTATCTCTTATTCCTGTTTTGCGGCCTCTTAGCCACTGGCATTACCACCGCATACAGTCGTTCATCCCGTATCCTTGACTTCTGTAAATATGTTATGAACTTATTGTTATCATATAAAAAAGTAACTATAACTTAAATATCCCATTGTTACACAAACCTGTCAAAATGTTACAAAGGTATCCTGCGTATAGTTCATTTAAGACTGTTGATCTGGTTGATAAAGTCCTCCACCTCTTTCAGATATGCTTTATTGCGTCTCGTCTCCCCCTTCTGCATCTCTTTGCGGTAAGCCGTAGGAGACATCTTCTTCATCTGCCGGAAAGCTTTCGTGAACACGAGCGGATCATGATAGCCGCAGGATAAAGCAATGCTCTCGATAGGCAGTGAAGTTAACTGCAGCAGTTCCATCGCCTTGGTTATGCGGAACGCCGTCAGGAACTGTTGCGGAGACATGCCCATGGAATTCTGGAAAAGCGTATACAGATAACTTCGGTTGATGCAGACATACTTCGCCACATCTGTCACCTTGATGGAATTGCAGTAATTACTCTGTATAAAAGATACAGCCTTACGAACATAAGTATTCGCCCTGTCGGTTTCGTTCTTCTCCTCCATCTTGGTCCCCTCCGCAATGACGGATAAGAAGATACCCAACTGTCCGTTGCGGCGCAGATCGTTGGACAGCCCAAAAGTGTTATGCTCCATCATATCCTTTACAATCTGATACAGCTGTTGTGAATCCTCCGACCGAAAAACGGGCTGTCTCACAGACAGCCCGATATTCTTCACATATTCCGCCGCCTGAGTGCCGCTGAAGCCTACCCATACATAAGTCCACGGATCGCTTTCGTCTGCCTGATAGAATGCCAATTCATCGGGTGTGATCAAAAATCCGTATCCCGCTTCCAGAGGATACTCCTTTCCCCCGATGGAAAATCTTCCCTTCCCACTCAATATGTAATGAACCAGATAGTGTGGCTTCAGCGCCGGTCCGAAGCTGTGCAATCCCTCTGTCCGGGAAAGCCCGCAGCAGTTCACATACAGGCTGCCCGTCCGCTCCCCGGCAAATTCCAGTTTATATGCTTTCTCCATAAAATATATGCCTTCTCATACCTAACTTGCGATCTTCCACATTCGCATACATCTACACGATCTTTACTTTATAGTCTCACGCCACCGTATCGCGATCGCCTTACAGCCTTCATAATCAAACTTGTCCAATGCTGAGGCCAACTTTCTTCGATAGGGATCAAATTCATCCGACTCATACTCCGTAATCTTTGCAACAATCTCTTCTGCGCGGGCGGCATCATAGGCATCCAGGCTGGTCACAAGCCGTGTAAGAAGTTCTCCCACAACCTCCCGATCAAAGGGACGCTTTTCCTTCCCCGCTTCCTGTTCCTCCTTTGCACAATACGATCTGATCACGGGATATAACCCTCTATAAGCCGCCAGCAGATCCGGCGTCTTAATGCGGATCTGTTCCCACTCACATCTTTTCCCATGTTCCTCCAGCTCTTTCGCCTGATCGGAAAGCTCCTGTGCTCCGATGGTACGGGAAGTGCTTTTCAGTGAGTGCACTTCTATTGTAAAGGTCTCTATATCCTCCGCTGCCAGAGCCCGCTCTACTGCCTGCGCCTGTTCTTCAATGCCATCCGCATAATCCGTTAAGATCTCCCGGTACAGCTCTTCATCTTCACCGGCATATTGCAATCCTACAGTCTCATCGATTCCCCTCATCCCAACACTTCCTCCATCTTGGCAAGCAGAGCCGCCTTCGCCACCGGCTTTACAAGATACCCTGCCGGATGCAGCGCCAGGCATTCACTGATCGTGTTCGCGTCCGTTTGTCCCGTGAGAAAAAAGACCGGGATGTTCTTCATCTCCACCCTGCTCTGAATATCCTTCAAAACAGCTGCCCCGTTATGGACAGGCATCAAATAGTCCAAAAGAATCAGGTCCGGCGTATATTTTGTCAGAAAATCCACCGCCGCCTTCCCGGAACTGACCAGCGTCACCTTATACTTCTCCTGTAAATAATAGCGAAGTGTCTTAAGCGTGACCGAATCGTCATCCACGATCAGAATATGCTGTCTTCTAACTTCCATATGCCCTACACCGCCTTTCCCTGTTATGGTCATCCAACCTATCCGATTCTTATATTCTTGTATCCTTGTCATCCATGCGGCCTGCCGGACGGTAAGCTGTGCATGATAGGATTTACTATAGATACAAGCCCTCTTATTTATATTGTATCATTGTAATACCTGTCTTTCTATGTTTTTTTCAATTTAACCGGAAAATTTAAAATTTGTGGAATTGACTTTTGGAACTTCATATGATAAGATATGATTTGTTTGTAAGAAATATAGAATCATGCGGGTGTAGTTCAATGGTAGAACACCAGCCTTCCAAGCTGGATACGTGGGTTCGATTCCCATCACCCGCTTTTTATTATGCCTAGAAAACGGGTAAAAACCGTTTACCGGATCTGCCTGGCAGCCTCGCAGCTCCGGATCAGTTTCATATACCATAAAGATAATGTGCCCTGCCGGTTACAGGAAAGGCACATTTTCCTTTCTAACTGTTTCTTATGTTGTTTCCTGTCTGGCTTGCTTAAGATATGCTTCCACATCCTGCCGCAGTTCATCCCACGCGCCCTCGTTCTCTGCATAGTACAGGGGACAAAGTTTCCCGCCACAGTCGTAATGTCTTAGGATATCTTCTGTAGACAGATCAAATTTGTCCAACAGCCACGCTAAAGTATGTACCAGAGTATCGTATGTTTCCTCGGTGAAGGAACCGTCATCGGACAGATAACAGCACTCAATTGATATAGAGTCTTCATTCCTCGTCATCACTGCATAAGCCTGCTCATCAAAAGGAATGCACTGTATCAGTTCTCCCTCGTAACCGATGATCAGATGCGCACTGGCCGACCGCTCATGCGTCATTGCCAGATTAGCAAAATAACTTCTGTTCTGCGCAGCCGAAGTACCCGGATTTGCCGTATAGTGGACGAAAATATTATTGATCTGGCCCAGCTTATCTCCAGGCCTGGAATACTCATTGATTTCCAGAAGATCCTGTATCACTTCAGGCGGTGCGATCCCGGTATCGCTGTCGGCTTCCCTAAAAGTCTGCTCTTTCGTCACGGGAAGCTGTTTCTCCTCCTTTTCCCGATGCACCATCTGGTAAATCTGACCGGTTATAAAATAGATCAGAACAAGACATAGTACCATAAAAAATACGATCATTGTCTTACTAAGAAGTTCTTTCCTGCGTCTTGCACGACGACGCCTGATAGATTGCACCGGACGTGCGCTGCCCCTGTATGCAGTCTGTGGATCCCTACCAATAAAGCTAATCTCGGAGATGTCCCTTGTCCGGCTCGAGCGCCGTGATCTGGCTGCACCTTCGGCCCGCCGTGCGCTGCCGGCAGTCTTGCTCCTCGGCCTCGCTTCGTCCCGCCTCACCTCATACAGCCTTATACTGCTGCCCTCTCTGTTAGAGCCGCTTCTGCCGTGAGTCTCCTCACCCCGTCTGACTCTCCTGTCGCTTCTGCTATAAGCTTCTCTATTCTGCCTGGCTCTTCTGTCGCCTCCGCTGTAGGCTTCTCTATCCTGCCTGCCTCTTCTGTCGCCTCCGCTGTAGGCTTCTCTGTCCGGACTGTTTCTCCTGCCTGCCTCGCTCTGTCTGATTCTCCCTGTATTTCTACCGGGCTCTCTCCCCGGCGCAGTTCGCCCGACCTCTGCGCTTCGACTGTCTCTTCCGACATTGCGTCCACGGCCGCCTCTCTCACTTTTCCGCTTTTCCCTTTTTTCCCCTTCGTACAGCTCCCAAAGTTCAATATCCTGCTGCTGTCTTCTCTGCACCTGTCCCACTTGATTCCCCTCTTTTGTATCCCGTTCTATGCCTCTATGAAATGTTGTCTCTGCAGAAGCTTACGCATTTTCATTGTCTGCGCTGTCGACACTACCCTCAGTAAACAAAGGAATACACGCCGTGTGTACCTTCGTTTACTGATAGTATCCTTATAGTATCAGAGAAATCTGTAAAGTTCCTCTAAAAGAGACTCTTCTATCTCTTTGATACATCTGTTTGCAGACTCTCGGAATCTTCTGTACCTGATCTTGTGAGATGATCTTGTCAGATGTACACAAATTTACAAAACGCCCATGGAACGTACATGAATGAAATCTGTGTGCCATTTAAGAAAAATTGATCGCAAAGGCAGGTCCAAAGAAGATTCCTGGAATCTACTCTTATATATTAGAGTCCACAAGTTAAGAAAATGTTTCATAAATCTTAAAATTTTTTTATTTTTTCCGATCATGCTCACATTACGTATCTTTCTCACCAAAAGCATCCTTTAAAAAGCAAAATACTCATATGATGCACTCATGATCACACGCTGGTGCAGCTCTTCCAACCATGACCGCAGTTCTTCTCCGTCTAAATCCTTCCACAGACTGTCAAACCCCAGCCATTCCGTCAATTCTTCTCTATTGTATACCACCTCTTCTGACACGGAACCGTCTTCCTCCGTCAAAGTAAAAACACACTCTTCCAGATTTTCGATGGTAGCAAAGAGCATCACTCCGTCAAAGCGCAGCACATCGTAGTCAATATGCCGCGCCTCCGAGCTTCCTGCCAGCACATCACATATGACACGCAGAGACTTCTTCTGTGTATCACCGGTAGTCAGCTCTGTCTCGCCATAGGACACACCCTCCGGAAAGGGCAGCGCGCTCACCAATGCCACTACCGCCGAGGCATCGCCCAGATACTGTGTCGCATGCTCTGCCAGCGTCCCAAAAGTCTTCTCCGTTATGCCCCGGTTAACACTGGTCACGATCACCTCACCGGCAGCATTCTTAAGTTCATTGTCAATGTAGTGCATTTCTTCCAGATTCTTCTCCTCTACCCCGGAAAAGTCCGCTGTCAGATAGATATAACAATCCGTAAGGCTCGGATTATAGGGAATACTCTTCGTTATGATCTTCTCCTCCGGCAGATAGACCGTAGTATCATCCGTTTCGTCAATCGCTTCCTTCGGCAGATAAGGGGACGCTTCCTCATACGCCGCATCAGGAGCTGCTTCCTCATCCGGTATCATATAAGTCGTCTCATCCTCCGTATTACTGTCCGTCCCCGGCACACCGTTCGGCACGACTTCCGCTTCCTGCTCAACCTGCTGAGGTTCTTCTATGCCCCATTCATTCTTCCCGTCGAATGCAAAAGGCTTTTTCGTACTCTCATAAGATTCGTCTTCTTCCCATTCCGTCTTTCCGTCAAATGCAAAAGGGGCTTTCTCGCTGCTTTTCACAACTTCTTTGGCCGGCGTATACTGATGCCGTACCACATTTCCTGTTGTAAGCCCCATATACTCCCGAAGCTGTCCGTTCTTTCCGTATGATCCTAAAGGCACCACTGACCTGCCAGCCTCCACCAGCGCTGCCGCTTCTTCATAGGAAACCGTACAGAACCTGCCCACTTCCTGGTCGGAGGCCACCTGATAGATGATCAGATCCTTAGCATTCCCCTCTTCCTCCGTATAGCCACTGATACCGGCGATGGAGTCCGGCAATTTGATCTGCTTATCTTCCGTCATCACATAAATCTCTCCACTTTCCCATGTACCCCCGGAAAACTGCGGACTATTTGTGAAGACAAATATGCAGGCCACCGCGATCAGGATCAGCACTGCCGTTACCGCTGTACCCACCACTCTGGGTTTCTCTGCGATACAGCGTATCCGTTCTTTCACGCTCCTGCCCGATCCGGTCATGGTCGTAGCCGTGCAGGCAAGATCCGATAACCTTCCCTTTCCGGTAATGATAGAAAGCAGCGTTTTCCCATAACTGATACGCTCTTCCTCTCCTAACAGCAGCAGCGCCCCCTCATCGCAGGCAAGTTCACAGTCCCGCTTGGATAATATTGCCGCCGCCCAAACCAACGGATGGAACCAGTAACATAGCAAAAGCAGATTACGAAACAGCGACCAGAACCCGTCACCGTGCCTTTTATGGCAGATCTCATGGGTGAGTACATGACAAAAACTGTCTTCTTTCTGCGTAACATCCTCCGGCAGATAAACAGCCTCCAGTCCCGGCACCCCATACAGGCAAGGCGACACCAGCCCCTCCACCGTATATATCCTCACTCTGCGCAGACTTGTTAACACCTTCGGCTGCATCCTGCCCCTCATCTCTTCCGGCAGTAGGAATTCCCGTCGTTCCCTGCGCAGCTTACGCCAAAATCTTATATTGACTGCCGCCATCCACACCGCCATTGCACCCATACCGCCAAACCAGATCCAGTGCAGCACATCCAACCACGTAAATCCGATACGCCCGGCAAGGAAAACACTCGTCGGCCCGTCAGCTCCACCCACGTATGTCATATCCTCTTCCATCACATTCTCCGCGATCTGTCCAGCGATGGGAGAATTCAGATTCAAAGTGAAACTGATCGGCTGCTCCAGACGTTCCGTGATATCTCCGAAATTGCCTTCAAACCTTTTCACCAGATCCATAATGCGCAACTCCCCTATTTCTCCCAGTGAAAAATGGAGCAGCGCAGGCACCGGAACGATCAGCCGCACCGCCACCACAAGCCACAGAGCATACTGCAGCCTGTTACTGATCTTGCCCTTGAAAAAGTGCCTGATCAGCATAACACTTAGAATCAAAACCGAAACTGTGATAATGATCTCTTTCATACTTACCTCCATTCCGAAGCGCCACAAACTCTAACTGAACTTGTTCAGTTTGTTGAACTAAATTGCTCCTCAGAGAATTTATTCAACCTAATCCTCCATGCTTCCAACACCTGCAAATTTGGGCGTCAGCAAAAATTTATCTGCAAAATTTTATTCTTCCTATTCCCGGCCATATTGGAACTGCATCTCAACCTTGCTGCAAATGCTGTAGGGGCCTGTCTATCCCTGCTTCCTTGCCTGCTCCAAAATATCATACAACTCCTGGATCTCCTGCTTGGACAAAGCCTGCTCTGCCACCATCGCATTCACCATCATGCCCAGGCTTCCCCGGTATACTTTTTGCAGAAAACCGCGCGTCTCCTGCATGGATACTTCCTCCCTGGACACCAGCGGGTAAAAGATCTTTGCCCTGCCGCCCTGCCTGTGCGCTACGGCCTCCTTTCTCTCCATCCGTCCCAGCATCGTGATGATGCTATGCTTATCCCAGCCCGTCTCCTTCTCTAAATGGGCCGTCAGCTCGGTGATCGTACTCCCGCCGCTCTCCCATAGCCTGTTCATGATCTTCCATTCCCCGTCCGATAGATTGATCATCGTTTCCTCCATTCCGAAGCGTTTATTCTTCCTCTGTCCTTCCATTTTTTGGTATACAATCGTTTACCTCTATAAGCGCATATTACACCAAAGGTATACGCGTGTCAACCTTTTTGTCACACTAACCCTATATGACAAAGAGAGGGGACTTACGCGATACACCGCGCTGATCCCCTCTCTGCTGTCCAGTCATTTCCAACTGCCTATATTTTATTCCTTACGGCATGGCGCCTCCGTATTTCTTGTATAATTCCTGCAATTTCCGGATATCTTCGTCAGAAACACTCTGTTCAAGATATTCCTGGACCTCCGCGATGGATTCGCTGTTAATGCCATCCCCCACGATCTCCATGCAGTCGGACAAAGTCTCGCTGTCGGCATACTTCTCGATGATCGCCTCAGCCTCTTTCTTATCCGTCTCCTCCATGTTATCCACAATCTCTTTCGCTTTCTCGGCAGCCTGCGGATCGCCGGTGCTTTCCAAAGCCTTCTGAACAGCCTGCTCCATGACCGTTTCCGTCACCTTTTTGGTCACCGCGGACTTAATTCCGCCGGTTATTTTGTCTGTCGGGAAGACACCCTTCACCAGACCGATCAAAACGATCAGGCATATTAATATGAAAAAGCTGAGAAAAACAATTTTTCCCGTACCCTTTTTCCTTTTTACCCGTCTGCTCATATTAATCCCCTATTCTTGCTCAGTCTGCAAATTTGGGCGCAAGCACAAATTTGTGTGTGAAAAATCTGCGCGGAGAATGCCGTATTTCAGGCATTCTCTTAAACATTTAGCAGCTCTTAGGCTGCGTTCTTTGCTGCCTTAGAGTTGGTTAATGTTTTTCTCACACTAATCCCCTTATTTTACCAGGCGCACGGTCTCCCTCGCGATCGCAAGCTCCTCGTCAGTAGGGATCACCATCACGGTTACCTTGGCCCCTTCATCGGACAAGATTACTTCTTCTCCGCGCAGCTTGTTCTTCTCAGGATCGATGTTCGTTCCCAGATAGCCGATGTACTTACCGACTTCCGCCCTCGCCATGGCGTTGTTCTCTCCCACACCGGCCGTAAACACGATCGCGTCAACGCCGTTCATGGCAGCAACATATGCGCCGATATATTTTGCCACGCGGTACCCGTAAGTCTCCAATGCTGTCTTAGCCGCTTCATTGCCGGCATCTGCCGCTTCGCCCAGATCACGGAAGTCGCTGGAAACACCGCCGGATAAGCCCAGCACGCCGGACTTCTTGTTACAGATACTGATCACTTCTTCCGCACTGATGCCTTCTTTCTCCGCAATGAAAGTAACGATCGCCGGATCCAGATCGCCGGACCTGGTTCCCATGATCAGCCCTTCAAGCGGTGTCAGGCCCATGGAAGTATCCACGGATCTGCCATGCAGCACTGCCGATATGGAAGCGCCGTTGCCCAGATGGCATACGATGATCTTCAGATCCTTGATATCTTTACCGAGCAATTCTGCAGCCCGCTTGGAAACAAAATCATGGCTAGTGCCGTGGAAACCATAGCGGCGTACCTTATACTTCTCATAATAATCCAGCGGCAGACCATACAGATATGCCTTCTTCGGCATCGTCTGATGAAAAGCCGTGTCGAACACGCCCACCATAGGCACACTCGGCATGATCTCCCGGCAGGAATTGATCCCGATCAGGTTGGCCGGATTGTGAAGAGGCGCCAGATCGTTACACTGCTCGATGGCCTCTAATACCTCATCATCCAGCACCACCGAAGTGGCGAATTTCTCGCCGCCATGTACGATACGATGCCCCACCGCGTCGATTTCATCCAGAGACGCGATCACACCCACCTGCGGGTCCGTCAGCTTCTCGATTACCAGCTGCACCGCCTTCGTGTGGTTCGGCATATCCACCTCGCTCTTAACTTTCTCGCCGCCAGCCGGCTGGTGTACGATCGCGCTCCCGTCGATTCCGATCCTCTCACATAACCCTTTTGCCAGCACTTCCTCCGAATCACTGTTGATCAGCTGATACTTCAGCGAAGAAGAACCGCAGTTAATCACCAAAACATTCATTTACTTTTCAACCCCTTTACTTTATATTTTTAGCCAAAACAGGACATTTATATCATTGTAATCCAATCTGCCAAAAATTACAAAACATATCTTAGACTGATTGTCGCCTTTCAGGCGATCCGACAACCATTTCAGCGCCGTATTAGTACGCTCTTCCCCAATAAACCATCTTCTTCGCAGGCTTGCCGCAGCACACACACACATCCCCGATCGTCTCCTGCTCGAAAGGCATACACCGGCTGGTAACTGCAAGTTCTTCCTTGATCTTATCCTCACATGCCTGATCTCCACACCACATCGCCTTCACAAAACCGGACTTCTCCGTAAACAGCCTGCGGAACTCTTCCATATTCTCTGCCGTATAGGTATGGGAATCCCTGTGCGCACGGGCACGCTCCAGCATTTCCGTCTGCATCTTCTCCAGGATCTCGCCCGCCTTCGTCTCCAATTCATCCAAAGACACCTCGATCTTCTCCCTCGTATCACGACGGCAGATCACACACTTGTTAGCTTCGATATCCTTAGGCCCGATCTCCACACGAATAGGGATCCCACGCATCTCCTGCTCGGAGAACTTCCAGCCGGGACTCTTGTCTGCATCGTCCACTTTCACACGGAAACCGTTCAATTTGTCTCGCAGCTCATACGCCTTATCCAGCACGCCTTCTTTCTTCTGCTGGATCGGAATGATCATGATCTGCACAGGCGCAATCCGGGGAGGCAGCACCAGGCCGGAATTGTCGCCGTGTACCATGATGAGTGCACCGATCAGGCGGGTCGTCGCACCCCAGGAAGTCTGATGCACATATTTCAGTGTATTGTCTTTATCCGTAAACTGAATACCGAATGCCTTCGCAAAACCGTCACCAAAGTTATGGCTAGTAGCAGACTGCAGCGCCTTTCCGTCATGCATCAACGCTTCAATGGTATACGTAGCCGTAGCGCCTGCAAATTTCTCCTTCTCTGTCTTCTGTCCCTTGATCACAGGGATTGCCAGCACCTGCTCGCAGAAATCAGCGTAGACATTCAGCATCTGTACTGTCCTCTGCTCTGCTTCCTCAGCCGTAGCATGAGCGGTGTGTCCCTCCTGCCATAAGAACTCACGGCTGCGCAGGAATGGTCTTGTCTCCTTCTCCCAGCGCACCACCGAGCACCACTGGTTGCATACCTGGGGCAAATCGCGGTAGGACTGCACCACATTCTTATAATATTCACAGAAAAGAGTCTCCGACGTAGGTCTTACACAAAGCCGCTCCTGCAAAGGCTGCATACCACCATGCGTCACCCATGCTACCTCCGGTGCGAAACCCTCCACATGATCCTTCTCTTTATTCAGAAGACTTTCAGGAATAAACATAGGCAGATAAACGTTCTGTACGCCTGCCTTCTTAAACATAGCATCCATCTGCTGCTGGATCAGTTCCCAGATCGCATAACCCGCCGGCTTAAATACCATACATCCTTTGATGCTCGTGTAGTCCAGAAGTTCCGCCTTCTTGACCACGTCAGTGTACCACTGCGCGAAATCCTCTTCCATGGAAGTGATCGCTTCTACTAATTTCTTGTCAGCCATTCCTCTTCATCCTTTCTTTACTGCTTTTCTTTACTGCAATAGAAATAAATTCCTATACGCCAAAAAACGCCGGGATTTCCATCCCGAAAGGGACCGAAATCTCGGCGGTACCACCCTAATTAACGCTTATGCGTTCCTCTTCTCCTACCGTTATCGCCGGTGCTACGCTGTGCTCGTCACACAGGACTCCAAGGCCGGTTCCGAACCTCTCCCGTAAAGACCTTCCACCATCGGTCCTCTCTCTGTCACGTTCCCTGTCCGTACTATTCTCTTCATCGTCACGTTTGATACTGCTTTCACCCCATATCAGCCTTGACACAAACGCCCTGGATAAAATGGGGCAAGTATAACTTTCTATACATTCTAGCCGCAAGACCGGGTTTTGTCAACCGCTAAAAATCATGAAATTCACCTGAAATCCAAATCAGCCACGAATGATAGCCATCTGCTCCCACTTCCGCTCCATGTCCGCAACAAGTGCCAGCTGTGTGCGGCAGCGATCCAGATTCTGCCCGTCGCGGGAAGTCTGATAATACGTATCCCCCTGCAGATAGTCCGTTAGAAATCTGATCCCCTGCTCTAATGTGATGGTCTTGGCACCCACCGGCAACGTCTCTATCTCCTTAGCAGTCAGGCGCTCACCGCAGCCTTCCATAAATCCCTTGACATAAGCCTTATACAGCGGCAGCGACAAGGAAACCTTGCTCGTATCCGGCTCGTCCTCCACCGCCGTATTGGCGCCGAAACGAATCGCATCCCCGAAATCATACGCCGTAAGCCCCGGCATGATCGTGTCAAAATCTACGATGCAGACTGCCTCGTAGGTCTCGGGATCCAGAAGGACATTGTTCAGTTTCGTATCATTGTGGGTAAGCCGCAAAGGCAGTTCTCCCGCCTTAAGCATGTCGGTAAGAATCTCCGTTTCCGCCTTCCGCTCCCTGATAAACTCAATCTCTGCGGCTGCCGATGCCACCCTTTGGCAGCAGTCTTCTTCCACTGCCTTCTCGAATGCCTGGTAGCGTTTCGGCGTGTTATGGAAATCAGGGATCGTCTCATGCAGCGTCTGTGCCGGATAATCCGCCAGCTGCGCCTGAAATCTGCCAAATGCCAACCCGTTGGCATACAGCGCTTCCTCATTCTCCGCCTGATCTAAAGAGATCACATTGTCGATCAGCAGATAAACCCGCCAGCATCCGCCCTCGGCATCCTTATAATAGTATTTTCCATCCTGTGTCGGGATCGCCCGCATCGTTCCCCTTTCCGGGTCGCCTCCCTCGTTCGCTATCTGCCCGCGCAGATAAGCAGTCACATTCACGACGTTCTCCATCAATCCTTCCACATCCTTGAAGATGTCGGTATTGATCTTCTGCAGAACATACTGCTTTCCACCTGACGTCTCCACGGCAAAAGTGTGATTGATGTGCCCGCTTCCGTGGGGTTTAACAGACACGATCTCCTCCCCCGGAAAGAACTGCTGCAAAACCTCTCTTATTATTGTATCCATTTACCCGTTACCTCCTCTATCCGTTTTCTTGCTCTTTCTTCTTGGAATATTATAACTTGAAATCTTGCTGTTCTCTTAAAATATACTCGCCCGTTCCCATCAGGATAAAGATAAAGGGCGTGCACAATACCTGCTGATAACAGAAAAAATTATAACACATATATGACACGACTGCCGCTGAAATCCCCGTCAACATGAAATTTCTAGCCCTGCCGCGCAAAAATCTACAGGCAGCTGTCACATAAATACCCAAGTAAGATGCCGCCCCGAGAAGTCCGCCATTGATCAGGATATTCAGCCATTCGTTATGCACGTTAGTGAGCAGCTTCTTGCCCCATAGAAGAGTCACCTCTTCGCCATGATTAACCGTCACGTACCTGTTAAAGCAGTCGGGCCCCACCCCGAAGATCCTGTGGCGCGCGCTCTCCTGCGAGATCACCCTGCAGGCGAATTCCCAGATTCGTCCTCTGCCATTGCCCCATTCGTCCTCCCAATTCAAATAGGAGATCTCTGCCGCCTTGCCGGAAACCGCCTCCGGCAGCATCCCATGACTCTGTAGATAAATGACCGCCACCGCAGCAAGGATCAGTCCCGCCAGGATACCCGGCACTCCCCAACGCAGCCGGCAGATCACGGATGCAGGATAACGCCCGGCCATGTACAACACTAAAGTGACAGACAGACAAATTACCAACATCCCCCATGTCAAGCCGGAGTCCCACATCAGTTCCGTGACAAAGTCCGGTTCCAGTTCCGGATTAGGCTTTATCCGCATAAGCAGTCCCATGACTTTTCCCGCTGCAAAGAACATCGTCGATGCCGCCATAAAACGGCACAATATTTCTCTCTTTTCACAAGATACCATAAAAAAGACAATAAACATACCTGCCAGGGCAAAATAGGCGCTGTCACTGTTCTGCGTCACCAATGTGCAAAATCCGGTCAGCATATAAATACCGGAGATCACTCTCCACTTTCTATGCTCCGTATAAAGAAATACGCCCATCCCTATCGGCAGCAGCACGACCAGAAAGGAGGCATACCACGTCGCCTGCCCAAGAGTAGACAAAAACTGTGCCTTCTGTTCATTCGTCAGTCCGTCATAGAATCCGATGGGATCGATCAGTAATCTGTGCAGGATACCGATACAAAATACCGCCGCCGCCACGATATAGAGCACCCCGAAGACAGTACGGTAATATTTCCCAAACCGGGAGAGGAACAGATACAGCAGGACAAAACTGAGCTGGGACATAAATCCCATGTTCCATCCGGCAGAGCCCCAAAGCGCGTCTTCATAGAATCCGCCGGAAATTACGGAAATACCCGTCAATACCAGATATGCGACCACGAAAATATCCGTGACCGACATCCGGATCCTCTTCGATTCCTTATGCGGCCTGCATGTGATCATGCGGCTGATAAGATACACTGCCGCCAAGATCAAAAGCGTACTGAAGCTGCCGATCATGATCCTGCGGTACGCCTCAAACTTTGCATTGCCAATCTTATGATAGCCGTCCTTCGCATACAACGGTACTACCACGCACACAACCAGCATCGCCGCAGCCAGCAGATATTCTATGATCTCTTTTATGACTTCTGTATGTAAAGTGTCTGCCTTCGTCCGTGTACGTTTTTTGACAATTTTATTATTCAATTTGTTGCTCACCTGTAATGTCTCCGTTTTCTCTTGCCAATCCTTCACCAATCCCCAGCACGATAAAGATATACGGGGTACTCAAAACCTGCTGAAAACTGACCATATTATGTACCGTATAGGCCAACAGCGCCATTGCACATGCATATAAAAGCGGCTTCTTTCCTGCTTTTTTCATAAATCGCACAAAGGCCGTCACATAGATTCCCACATAGCACAAAAGGCCCAGCGCCCCTGTATTGATAAGGATTGTCAGCCACTCGTTATGGGCGTTGGTCAGCCTCAGATTTGCAAATTCGTCCCCCATTCTCTCCGCCAGCTTCGGTATATCATAGATATGATCTGCAAAGCAATCCGGCCCTACGCCGACGACCTTATGCAAAAGGTCCATTTCCCTGTAGGCATTCACACCACAGTTCCATGTAGCACCTCTGCCATTTCCCCAATCGTCATCCGGGATCACTTTCAGATAGCCGTCACTTTCCACCACAAATCCTGTTTCACGGAAAGAAATGAGTCCGTCACCAGCAAACGTCCAGAAGATTCCAAGACTACCGGCAACCGCCGCCACGATCAGTATGTCCCGCAGTCGTTTCACTCTTTCAAGCCAAAGGTATCCGCCCTTATCCAGCAAGCGGACTGCCAGATAGCAGCCGATCAGCAGAAGCAGGAGCACTGCGGCAGCATCGCTGTCGATCAATATTCCCGTGATCCCGCGGCTCTCCCCCGGTCGTTCATTCCAATAATTATAAGTAAACCCCGGCAATTCCTGCAGAAGCCTCCCGCCAAGACAGGCTGACGCAAAAATCATACCCACTTCCAGAAAACGGTACAGCTTCTTCTTATCCCGCAATGACAGAATAAATACTGCCGGAAACATGACCAGATAAACAAGATATGCGCTGTTACTCCCCTGTGTGACACCGGACAGCATCGCAAGGAAACTATACGCTCCTGCCAACACCCTGGTCACTCCCTGCCTGCCGCACCAATAAAGCATGATGCCGATCGGCGCCGTCACCGACCAGTATCCGCAGAACCAGTTGATATTTCCCAGCGTAGATATAAAAGTCTCGGTCTGCCCCTCCATCACGATCGGATAGACAGAATAACGGTTGCATATGCCCAGAAGGAAGACTGCCGCTGAAGCCAAAAGCCAAAGCCCCAGCCATCTGCCCACTTCAGTACTGGTGCTGTCTACTGCCTTGTCTTCACCCACCGCAATACTGCTGCCTGCTGTCCCGTATCCGGCCACTGTTGCAGAGGCACTGTCCCTATGACAAAAGCAGCGCGAGAAGAAAAAATAGAGAAGTACAAACATGATCTGGCTCACGACGCCCATATGCCAGCCCTCTTCTCCCCACAAGGCATCCTCTTTATAATCGGAACACAGGTAAGACAACATCACCACCAGGCAGTACCCGTACGCAAACCAGTCCGTAACCGACATCTGACGATAATGCGTCATGATCCATTCTCTGTCCCGGCTCACCAGCGCCGCCAGCAAAACAACCGCACACAATACCGCCAGCGTGACCAGTGTCACATTCCGGAAGAAATAGTACTTAACCTCCCCTATCCGCAAATATCCACCTGGGGCATATAAAGGATATACCACTGCCATTATAAAAAAGTACGCCGCAAGAATACCCTTACAGATTTTTTCCTTCAATTTGCCGTCACATTCTCTCTATCAAAATATAAATACATAGTTTATCATAATCTAATGCCGTCTTTTCGTCAAATCTTATTCCCGCTTCCATATCTCATAGATCACGATCAATGCCAGCGGTCCCTTGACGATCCCGCCCACACCGAACAGCTTCACCCCCGCATACACAGCCATCAGCATAAAAACCGGGGCTATGCCCATCCGCTTACCGATCAGCTTCGGCTCAAGCAGCTCCCTGGTGACGATGCAGGCTCCGTACAATGCCAGGCATACCACCGTCTGTATATACTGGCCGTTCAACAGCTGCCAGGCAGATAGCGGCACCAGTACGATCCCCGTGCCGATAAAGGGCAGCATATCCAGAAATCCGGCCAGCAATCCAAACAAAATGCCGCCTGGAATCCCAGCGATCCCCAATACCACACTGCACACTACACTGATAATGAGCAAGATCACTCCCTGCGCTTTCACAAAGGTAATGATATAGGATAGAACACCTTCCACCACGGACCAGACAACACTCAGCTCCTGGGATCTCTTTAATCGTTCCACCAGCCCTGCATACTCTTTTTCCAGCAAAAATGCCGCGATACACGTGATCGCCAGAAAACCGACCGTTGCAAAGACTCCCTTAAAGCAGTTATAAGAGGAAGACAAGATCTGCGGTACTACCTGTATCTGCACATTCTCCATGACTACCGTCATCTGCTCGATCAAATAAGTCTCTATCTGCTGCCCGTCCCAGCCAAATCTCCCGTCCAGGCCACCGCAACATTTATGAAAGAAAAATTCCAGCTGCTGCCCCACCTGCGTACAGAATTCCGGAAGCCCTGCCAGCTGCCTGCCGCCAAACAACATCACACACCACAGCGCTGCCACCACCAATACAAACAGCGGAAGGATAATGCCGATCGCTAGGAATTTCTTTTTGACAGGAATCTTCTTCTGGATACGCTCCAACAACGGATAACACAGGCTGATCAGCAGAAATGCCAGGATAAAGGGCGCTGCCAGCGTAAAGAGATAGCGGAAGAAAAACCAGACGCCAACACAGATCACGCTCATCCGAATCAGTTTATTTTCCCAAAGTGTGTTAATTTCCTCCGCCATGCTGGTGTACCTTTCTTTGCTGTATTATTCGTTGCTGTATTATTCGTTACTGTATTATCTGTTGCTGTATTGTGCAGTATCCTCTCTCAGATCGTAAAAACTACCTTTTGAGACTCTAATCCTATAAAGTGAAAAAGAAGCAGGATCTTAATCTCTGCTTCTTACCTGTATTCTTTCTTATTATGTTTCATTTGGCGGTCATTATACCACTATACTCTACTTTCGCCCGGAATCTTTTCCATTTCATTGAGCACTTCCGGAAAATCCCCCATCTGAAAACACTTCCCTTCCGGCCTGATCCGAAATTCCATCCGCTTTCCGGTCACTGGATGAAAGAAGGAAAGCTGGTACGCACATAGGGCCACTTCTTTGATCTGCAGCTGCTTTGAGATGCCGATCGTCTCCCCATCGGCGTATTTGTAATCCCCCAGCAGACTCATACCCGCGTGGCTCATCTGCACTCGGATCTGATGGTGCCTGCCGGTGTATAGGCGGATCCTGGCAAGCATAAGCTTACATCCGCCGGTTTCCCCGGAGTCTGCACCGATATCTACGTTTCCGCACCCTTCCCAGTCTCCTGTAACTGCTGCTACATTTCTCTTTGCTATGATCTCATAATGCAGGAGCGCACGTTTCGCATCCTTCAACTCCGGTGGCACTATAGACGATGTATTTGTTCTGCCATCTTTACACAGATAATCCTCCAAGTCTCCCTGCATCTTAACGGTATGGCCGCAGACCACCGCATAATAGTATTTCTCCGTCTTCTCCCCGGTGATCTGACAGCTCAATCCGGCCGCAGCATTCTTATTCTTCGTCAATACGAGAATCCCCTCCACCGGCTGATCCAGACGATGGACGATTCCGATGTACGGCACACCGCCTCCGGAACGTGACAGATAATTCCTGACCTCACTGACCATATCCGCCTGACCGACCCTGGAAGTCTGCGTGGCGATCCCAGCCGCCTTATGGCACACTATGATATCCTGATCCTCGTACAGAATCCTCTTCTGATTCATATGCTCTCCGCTTTCCTACTTCTTAAAGTCTGTCCATCCTTCATGATTTTATTTCTTAAAATTGATGATAATTATACTTTGAAACGATATCCAACACCCCAGATCGTCTCGATATACTGCGGCTTGGCAGTCTCAAATTCAATCTTTTCCCGTATCTTCTTAATGTGCACTGTGACCGTGGCGATATCGCCAATGGAATCCATATCCCAGATTTCACGGAACAATTCTTCCTTGGAATACACATGATTCGGATTCTCCGCGAGGAACGTCAGCAGATCAAACTCCTTCGTCGTAAAAATCCTCTCCTCTCCATTCACATAAACTCTTCTGGCGGTCTTGTCGATCTTAAGCCCTCTGATCTCAATGATATCATTGACCTTCTGGCTGCTGCCCACCAACCTGTCATAACGTGCCATATGCGCCTTAACTCTGGCTACAAGTTCCGATGGGCTGAAAGGCTTCGTCATATAATCGTCCGCGCCCAGTCCAAGACCTCTGATCTTATCTATATCATCTTTCTTGGCAGACACCATGATGATCGGTATATTCTTCTCCTCGCGGATCTTCTTACATACCTCAAATCCGTCCATACCCGGCAGCATCAGATCCAGGATCACCAGATCAAAATCTCCGGTCATAGCTGTCTCCAGCCCCTTATCTCCGGTATTCTCGATCGTAACCTCGAAATCGCTCAATTCAAGGTAGTCTCTCTCCAGATCTGCGATTGCCTCTTCATCTTCCACGATTAAAATTTTACTCATGACCTTCATCCTTTCTCACCTATGATTATTCATTATTGCTCCGGCGGCGCCTGATATTTCCGGATCACGAAATGCATACACGTACCTTCCGTCTCTCTGCTGGTCGCCCAGATATAGCCCCCGTGATCCTCAATAATCTTCTTCACAATGGACAGCCCTATACCGCTTCCTCCCTTTGAGGAATTGCGGGAAGCGTCCGTACGGTAAAAACGTTCAAATACGTTAGGCAGGTCCTTGGCCGCTATCCCCATACCGTTGTCTTCTATCTCGACACGAATGGAATCCACTTCATCCAGGATGCGGATATCAATGATCCCCTGCTCCTTATCCATATACTTCACACTGTTGCCGATGATATTGCTGATGACCCGCTTCAACTGCTCCGGATCGGCGATGATCTGCGTGGATGGCTCCACCAGATCGTCATAATTGAGCTGTATATTCTTGGATTCCAGATCCAAACCCACTTCCTCCACACAATCTCCGAAGTAATCCGCCACATTGATCCTGCGGAATGTATATGGAATCCTATTGTTGTCTATGCCGGAATACGTAGTCAGCTCATTGATCAGCCGATCCATGTCATTGGCCTTATCATAGATCGTCTTAATATATTTGTTCATCTTCTCCGGTGTATCTGCCACGCCGTCCATGATCCCTTCCACATAGCCCTTGATCGCCGTGATCGGTGTTTTCAAGTCGTGAGAAATATTGCTCACCAGCTCTTTGTTCTTCTGCTCATGTTCAAATTTCTCATCCGTTGACTCTTTCAGCCGCAGCCGCATATCCTCATAATTGCGGTACAGCTCGCCGATCTCGCCCTTTTCCTCGGTGGTCAGCATATACTCCAGATTGCCCTCCGCGATATTCTGCATCGCAATGTCCAGCTGATTGATCGGCGTAAAGATTCCCTTCTGGATCCACTGCGTCAACACAAGACTTGTAAAAACGAGTACCAGGATAAAGGCTATGATCATATTCCGCAATACTTTCTTGGAGATCAAAGAGCTTACGCCTGACACGATAAAGAAACTACCCTTGTCTCCGTCTGTAAACTCGAAATCGACCTGCTTGACCAGTTTCTTCATATCATTGTAATAATAGCCTGTCTCCATATACGGTATCTCATTCCCATGCTCAGGCAGCGTATTGAAGATCTTCCTGGCAGCAGTGTGGTTGCTCGTATAATAGACCGTATCACCTTTTCTGACAATGATATAGGAAAATTTGCTGTTAAGCTGTGCGCTGATCTCGTCAAGATATTCCTTATTCTCAAGTCTGGCCGGATCGTCCGCGATCTGTCTCTTTACCTCATGCAGAAGCTCTTCCGAGATCTGACTGTAATTCTCGATCGTATAAGTAAAAGGGATTCTATTCACATCCAGAAGCCCGAACTCACCCTCCGCATCCTCTATGTGGCTGCCGACCAAAAGAAATGCGGCACAAGTCAACAGCAGTGGCAGCAGCACGATAACTACTGATGTGACCATAAGTCTTGTTTTAAACTTCACAAAAATACCCCTTTTCTCTCGATTGCTCTTGTTGACAGTCCGTTGATCCTTTCTGTCCCGATATGAAACAGACTCTATAAAACTATAAAAGCTTTTATACATACACTAATATATCATATTT
Organism: uncultured Lachnospiraceae bacterium; assembly: GCA_947175055.1. Lineage (GTDB taxonomy): Bacteria > Bacillota > Clostridia > Lachnospirales > Lachnospiraceae > UBA3282. The sequence goes on from CAMWLJ010000007.1 coordinate 36,453, forward strand.
TCTGCTGTAAGGAATAAAACATATCCGATAATCTTATAAAATATTTATAAAATATTTCGGGAATCATCATATTTCATTGTGTAAAAATGCAACTCCACCTTTAAAAAGAATATTGATGATACCTCTGAAGCTACAATTTGATAGTTGACAGATTCTTCCAGATTTGTTATATTTATCCCATAATAGTAATGATTCCTATTTTAAAGGAGTTGAGATGGCACTCAAATACAGCAGACAAAGACAAGTGATCAAAGATTTTCTGATGACTCGCAAGGATCATCCTACTGCCGATACGGTGTATATGAATGTCCGAAATGAATATCCTAATATCAGTCTCGGCACTGTATACCGCAATCTTTCCCTGCTTGCAGATATCGGCGAGATTCAGCGTCTTCGTTTTGACGACGGGGTTGACCATTTTGACGCGGACACTTCCGCTCATTACCATTTTGTCTGTACGCAGTGCGGACAGATCATCGACCTGAAAATGGACAGCCTCGATCATATCATAGATATGGCAGAAGCCGGATTTGCCGGGGAGATCCAGGGGTATGTCACATATTTCCATGGACTTTGCGGCAACTGCAAAAAAGTTAATTTGTAAAGCAAATTAACTTTGCGGGTTTTGCTTCGCAAATTCGAATATTAATTTCTGGTCGTATTTCAAGATTGCGAACTGAGACAGGCATATTTTCTATGCAATGTCTTACAATATATTTCAAAAAGAAAAGGAGAACATGATTATGAAATTTGTATGTCAGGTATGTGGCTATGTACACGAGGGAGACGCTGCTCCGGAGAAGTGCCCGGTATGTAATGCACCCGCTGAGAAATTCACGGCACAGGGCGGTGAGATGGAATGGGCTGCTGAGCACGTTGTAGGCGTAGCGAAGGGCGTTAGCGAAGACATCATGGCTGATCTTCGTGCTAACTTTAACGGCGAGTGCACAGAAGTAGGTATGTACCTTGCAATGGCTAGAGTTGCTCACAGAGAAGGCTATCCGGAGATCGGTTTGTACTGGGAGAAAGCTGCATGGGAAGAAGCAGAGCACGCTGCTAAGTTTGCGGAATTGCTCGGTGAAGTAGTGACAGATTCCACCAAGAAGAACCTGGAGATGAGAGTAGAAGCCGAGAACGGCGCTACCGCTGGTAAATTCGATCTGGCTAAGCGCGCTAAGGCTGCTAACCTGGATGCGATCCACGACACGGTTCACGAGATGGCTCGCGACGAGGCTCGCCACGGTAAGGCTTTTGCAGGTCTCTTAAAGAGATATTTCGGCTAAATCTTATTTGGACGAGTTGGGTTTGCCCGAAAGATATTTGGGCGAAGCTGGCAGCTATCATTCGATCGGTTATATCCCGCAGGCTTTGCTGTTCTGATAATTCTGCAATAATGGCCTGCGGAGAATACATAGACAAACAATAGACAGAATATTATCATACGACATCATAAGAGAAGAACGGAGGACATTACTCATGAAGAAATATTTTTGCAATCCTTGTGGCTATACATATGATCCTGAAAAGGGTGATCCGGAGCATGGCATCAAGCCCGGCACAGCATTTGAAGATCTGCCGGCTGACTGGTGCTGCCCTCTTTGCGGCGTGACAAAGGATATGTTCCAGCCCTGCATCGATAACTACAACTAAGACATGTGGGAGATAGAGATTAGTAAACTCTGTCTCCCTTTTTCAAATCTTCCGCCATATCTGCGCTTTCAGCATCCACTCTTCTCAATATCAGCAAGCCGATCTATAAAATAAAACATGCTCATCGATCCGGCATCCACATATCCAACAGATTTCTCAGCAAGATATCTGGCTCTTCCTTTCTTCGCCTGCATATTTTTCGTACTCTGTGCTCCTTCCAACGCGCGAAGCTTCACATGTTCCCATACTTCTTTATCTGTTTTTCCATCGCTCTCCTTAAAAGCTTCCACAGCAGCATTTAGCGTGTCGACCAACGTCCGATCTCCAGGACTTGCACCTCCCGTAGTCATCACCACTTCAAGTGCCTTACTAAAATTATTTCTCCAATCCACAGTTGCAAGCGATTCTTTTCCCTCACTCGCCATAGCAAAACCCATAAATATCGAAGCAAAAATGGGACCGATCGCTCCGCCCATACTGTCCAGCACGGCATCGCCACACTTTGTAAAGACATCTTCTACCGTCTCCATTGATTCATTCATGCTTTTCAGGACCCGTCTGAATCCTTGTTGAATACTGATACCATGGTCGCCATCCCCCACAAAACTATCAAGCTTACACAATTCATCACATCTGGAAATAAGATCTTTGGCTATCTCCGTCATTTCATATTGCAATTTGTCTTTATCAGTCATAAAATACCTCCATGCTGCCAACACCTGCAAATTTGGGTGTCAGCACAAATTTGTCTGTGAAAAATTCATTTTTCACAGTATCATCCTTTCTGTTCACAGCACCTGTCAGTCCATCTTGTATGTCACCCCGGATCACAGATATCTATCCGGGAGACTTTTGTTCAACCACTTCTTTATCTCATCGTCCAGACGTGCAACTGCCAATATTACACCGCCCAATTCCTGTGTTCCACTGTTACCGGATGAGACAGAATAGATCCTGATCTTTTTTGATTCCAGATACCGAAAAACATCTTTATATAATATATATAATTCTGTCCATGTCATGCCGCCAAGCCCTCTGATCGAGACAGCCAGTTCTTCTCCTTCTTCCACTTCCAGGTCCTGCAAAAGTACATCACACATGATCCGGGCAAGTTCCCGGCTGCGCGGCAACTTGATGCGTTTACCACTGCTTTCTCCATGTACACCAATTCCAAGTTCGATTTCATCTTCCGGCATTTCCATAATGGGCAATCCGCTGACAGGATGTATGGCACTTCTTATCCCTACACCGAAAGACCTTGTATATTGATTTGTTTTCTCCCCTACTCTGAGGATTTCCGAAACGTCTTCTCCCCATTCCGCCATCATTCCCATTACATTATATACACTTCCAATCGCTCTTCTGTCTCTTATACGTTCCTTAGGTGCAGATGCGACATCATCGTATATAATATGCATTGATACATCTATTCCCTTCGCCTGCGCCATCTGAACCGCCAAACGGGAATTCAACACATCACCTGTATGATTTGTCACACAGAGGAGGATTGGACTTCCATCGTCAATTTCCTGCAGTCCCCGCAAGATTCTGTTTGCCGCAGGTGCCGCAAAAATATCTCCAGGGATCCCCAGATCCATTCCACCGGGTCTCACCGCCCCAGCTCCTGGCCCTTCGTGTCCGGAACCATATCCCATAGCCAGTTTCACCAGCCCCTTCGGCTTACTGTCTTTCTTCTGCCGTACGATTAGATTTGTCCCGGAAAGTTTCAGTACTCTTCCCGCTTCCGTGTACATTAGACTTTGTCCCTCTAATGCTTCTTCCACAAGACTGTCAAGATTATTATATAATTTCTTTACCATATCACATTTCACCACTTTCTATATATTTTGCTCCATTCCGAAGTGTCACAAACTCTAACTGAACTTGTTCAGTTTGTTAAACTAAAAAGAAATTCTGATGCTGCCAGAAGAGCAGTTCCAGTTCCTATCATAAAATAATTTCCTCCCAGGTCCCGTGTCAGATAAATTCCAAATTCTGTCGGTCAAAATTCCTATTACCGGAATAAAGATAAAATCATGAAAGGCAGAGCTCATAAATCTTCTTCGCATCTTCTCCATTCAACTGCATAAATCTACCTATGCTGCCACCTCCCAAGATGACTGCGTGCTGTGCCATATAATCGATTTGGTCTGCCGCTATTCCTGCCTCCTCAAAGCTGACCGGCAAGCCCAGATCATGGTAGAATTCTTTCGTTGCCTCAATACCATTTAAAGCCGCTTTGCCATCATCCGCCTCATCAATTCCAAACACTTCACGTGCATATCGGGCAAAACGATATATGCACGAAGTATGGACATATTTCATCCATCCCGGTCCGACGATCGTCAATGTAGCCCCATGTGCCGTGTCATACAGTGCAGATATTTCATGACCCAAACTATGGGTTGCCCAGTCCTGCGGCCGCCCAAGTCCTACCGTGTTATTATGCGCGATCGTTCCAAGCCACATGATCTCAGCCCGATCATCGTAATTCAACGGATCCTCCACCACTTTCCTGCCAAATGCAATGACCGCGCGCAGCATCCCCTCCGCTATGTAGTCCATACAGCCTATTTCTACAGGTGAGAAATACCTCTCTAAAATATGTACATACATGTCTGCAACTCCACAAGCAGTCAAATAAGGCGGCAGGGAGTAAGTCAGCTCTGGATTTTCAAATGCAATCACCGGACGTGTTACAGGCGCTCCAATACTTGCCTTTACCATAGGTTCAATCTCATCGTTTGTAATGACCGCACCAGTGGACGATTCGCTGCCTGCAGCAGGATAAGTCAACACTACCGCGATCGGTAACATTTTCTCTATTTCCTCCGGCATCTTTACCAGATCCCACACATCGCCATTATAATAAAAACCGACTCCGATAGCCTTGCAAGTATCGATCACACTTCCACCACCGATTGCTAACAGAAAATCAATCTGTTCCTCCCGACATAATGCAATGCCCCTTTTTACCACGGACAGCCGGGGATTTGTCTGTATACCACACAGTTCAAACACTTCCAGCCCCTGATCACGCAACGACATCCTGATCTTATCCAACAGACCACTTTTCCTGATATGTCCACCCTGCCCATAGACGATCAATACCCTCTGGCCTCCCAACCGACGTATGTCCTCACCAACGGAATCCTCCGCCCCCTTTCCAAATACGAATTCTGTATAATTATGATGCCTGAATTTCTGCAGCATTTTATAGTTCCTCCTTTAATCGCTCTCCTACTGCTCCCCTTTTTCTTCTCTTTCACCTTCCATTATCTCTACCCTCATCTGTCCGTTAGGAAGATATTTGTGGGTGATCCAATTGCCGGTCACTTCATTAACAATACAGAGCCTATTTGCTTTAACCTCCATCTCAAACAAAAGCATCTTTTCCTTAGACGGAATATTCGGTGAGTGCATTACCATCATCAGAGTACCGTCAAACCGTCTGAAAAACATGGCGTGACCCCCATCCTGGGTAAAAAGCGGCTCCTCCTCCTGCAGCCATGGTCCCTGAATCTCTCCAGATAATGATCTGGCGTATCCTGTCGTATACGCAGTATCGGAATAGCTGGTCCAAACCATAAATAGTGTACGGTCATCTGTCCGCAAAAGATAAGGCCCGTCTGTCACTCTTGCCCAACCCAGTTGAGGCTGATTCGCCGTATGTTTCCATAAACTGAAACAATCTTTCTTAAATTTCCACGGCGCTTCAGATGCCCTAAACAAAATCAACGGCTCCCCTATTGAATCCGAAAGATCCTCTTTCATTCGGATCGCCGCCATCTGTCCGTCCTGAACCTGCAGCCACTCATGGCAGAATACCATCCATGGATTTCCATCTTTATCTTCATACAGTGTTCCGTCCAGACAATGCCAGTCTGCCGGAGTAGCAGGTTTATTTACCATTGGGACAAAGGGGCCTTTCGGCGATTCCGATACCAGAAACTGGCATCCCCGATAGCCGCCCGGCGCGCGAAAAGAACTAATCGCATAGTACTTCCCCCTCCAGAAATGACATTCCGGCGCCCAAAAGTCCAACGGTCCCCAGAAATCTTCATCCGGTACAAAGGCATGTGACGCTTCACTCCACCAGACAAGATCCTCGCTCTCTCTTACATTAATAGCGTTTGTTTTCTGTCCTGGTACCGGAAAACAATCATAAAGATAATACTTTCTTTCCTCAGCACAGGGTACGATGCATATATCCCGCACATGAAGGTCCTTCACATGAATCAAGTTTTTACGCTCTTCCATTTTAACTCCTCCTCATTTCTCCAAAATTATTATATCTGCCCAACAGACAGATCTTATCCATAAAATATTTCTCCATTGCCGGTCTTATTTCCTTGTCCAGAAAACCAGGACCACTTCTCATATGTCGTTTTTCGCTGACCGCACTCTCCATCGCTGTCATCGCTTCCATATACATTTCTGTAGCAAGATTAACCTTACAGATACCATTCTCCACAGCCTCCGCAACCTGATCTTCCGGAATCAGACTTGTACCATGCAGCACTAACGGTGTCTTGACAGTCTCTGCCAGTTTCCTGAGTAAAGGAATATCCAGATCAGGCGTTTTTGCATAAACCCCATGGCTATTGCCAATTGCCACTGCCAACAACTCTACTCCTGTTTCTTCCGTAAATTCCTTTGCCTGTCCAGGATCTGTATACTGCGACCGGTCCTGATAGTCTTTTACGTTACTCCCTACCCCCACATGTCCAAGCTCGGCCTCCACGATCACATCTGCCGCATGTGCCAATTCCACTACCTTTTTTGTTATTGTCACATTTTCTTCGTAAGGTCGATCTGACAGGTCGATCATGACAGAGTCAAACCCGGCAGCAATTGCCTCCTTGATCTCATTCAGATCTTTACTGTGATCCAAATGCGTGATCAGGGGAATCGAATACTTTTTATCTAGTATCCGCTTAAACCCGACAAATTCCTCAAAAGAAAGGAATTCCCTGAAATTCGGATAGTACATCAAGAAAAGTGGTGCATCATATTGTGCCGCCGCATGTGCTGCCCAATCCATATAGCTGTAACCGGCCGTATCATAAGCCGCGATCGCACGGTGCTCTTTCTGTGATCTTTCCAGAATACTTTTAATCCGTTCTCTAGTCATTTTCTTATTTCCTTTCTCCCGCCATATATTTACATCCATATCTCCCACGATCGGCAGGCCAGTCATAAGGATCAAAATACATGATCATGGATGATCCCCATATATTTACATGCTTCATGAAAAACCGCTTTGTACGAACCATAGACTCCAGCTATATGATGAATATACGGTCCATACATTAGTTTGTCTTCCCATTTTCCCCAATCCTGCGTCTGGATCCATACATAATTTCCATCTGTTGCAGGCCCGTTCGTTGTCTCGCATTCTTCAGCCAAAAGATAATACTCATCGTGATCTGTATCAAAACGTACCAACGTCAGTTCACCATTCTTAAGTTCATACTGCCCTTTACCGCTGTTCACACACGGCCTGTCTTTCGAGAGTACATAGGGAAACGGACCACAATGCCACAATAGTTCCGCATTATCATTCTGAGGATGTCGCACCGTAATATCCGCCAAGAAAGAAGGTGTTTCATACAACGCTGCGGCCTGTGCCAAAACCGATGATATCGCACCGTGAATGTCCGTTTCACACGCAACCGGAAGTCCCATCTGGGAAAGATATCCGAAAGCAAAACACCCTGGCACTTTAAAATGGCTCCTCAAAAGGCTCCAACATTCGGATGCCACTGCACTGCACCGGTATTTTTCCGCCAGATCCTGAATCGCGAGCACTATTGCCGCCATGGACAGCTTTTCTATGTCATCCATTCCATTGATTGTCACTTTCTCATCCGACCACTTTTTCAAAAGCGCTTTGGCCATATCCTTCTCTTCTATGTAGTAATTAATCCTTGACACTATCTCCGTGCTTTCCACCGGCACCACATGAATTCCAAACCGCTCCAGAAGTTCCCCTTCGTTTACTTTGACACTCAGAAATTGCCTTGGACGCGTGCTTAATTGTAGGATACGTAGATTTCGGAATTGTTTGACCACACTGGCAACCTGAACAAACTGCATGATACCTCGTTCCAGTTCCTCCGACTCCAGCCAACAGTTTCTTAAGTATGTATAAGGTATCCCGTACCGCATAAGAAGTCTGGTCGTGGCAAACAGGCCGCACTGGGTATCCGTAAGATTTTGCTCCCTTACCACCGTTGTCTCATCCGGTCTGCCGTCTCTTGGTCCCCAGATCAGAAGCGGAAGCCGAAGCATATTTGCAATTATTCCTACTGCCTCCTCCTGTCCAAAATTGGCATGCGGTACAAACAATGCATCTATCCTCTGTTCTAGGAAATATTCTGCCGCCTTCTCTGCTTCCTCTATTTCTGTTACCATTCCATCCTCCAACAGATGTTCTGCCCATATGCACTCTACGAATGGCATTTTTTCAAAAATACTTTTCAAGCGTGCCCGTATCCGCACCCCATTCTCAGCCGCCATCTTTCTGGGAGGAAAAGAATCTCTTGCTGTAAGAATCACCCCTAGTCTAATTTTTTTCATTCAATGTCTCCTTTCCGTCACAACATAGGTTGTCAATCATCCCTGCCCACTACTCTTTGAACTTAATCACCCCTTGATACTGCCAATCGTTAAACCAGACACGAACGATCTCTGGAAAAAGAAAAAGACGATCATGATCGGAACAATCGCCAGAACCGCTCCCGGCATCAATACATCGTAGGCATTTCCATAGGGAGTCAGCAGGCTTGATAACCCAATCGGCAGCGTCAGTTTCTCGTTAGACTGCAGCACGATCAAAGGCCAAAGCACATTGTTCCAACTACCCATTGCACAGAAGATACCCATCGCTCCGAAAGATGCCCGCATCAACGGAACCATAATATTCCAATAAATTCTAAATTCACCACATCCGTCGATCCGTGCAGCATCCGCCAGTTCCTTAGGCAGACCGATCACCGACTGCCGGAAGAAGAAAATCATAAACGGCGCCACCATTAAGGGCATGACTACGCCAAATCTCGTATCCAGTAATCGCATTCTGGCAACCAGTTGATATAACGGCAAAATCAAAATTTCAAACGGCAGCATCATCAATATAAGATCCATGATCAAAAGCAGTCCTCTGCCTTTAAATTTATACATTCCCAGTCCATATCCCACCAGAGAGGAAAAGAACAGGCCGCATACCGTCTGCATTAACATGATGCTAAGGCTGCTGAAATACCATTTCAGATAGACACCGCTCCTATACGCAAACGCGATCACATAATTATCCAGTGACATTCTTGAAATATCGATCCGTAAACCCAACCCATATGAAATCAGGTCAGAAGAGGGGCGAAAGGAACCAACCACCAGAAAATATAATGGTGCCAGAAAAATACAAGCCATACAGATCATGAAAACTGCAAACATATAATCCGCCGGTTTTCTTTTAATCCTGAGTTTTTCTCTTCTTCTCATCCTCTCAATCCTCCTCCCTGAACAACCCCAGGCATTTGAGCTGTATCAGATTGATGCTGCAGATAATGATCATCAATATAATACCGATTGCAGATGCCATTCCGAAATTCACCTTATTAAATCCCATCTGATACAGATAACGAGTCATCGTCAACCCGATATCTCCAGGCGTTGCCGTATTCCACAATGCATAACTCTCAGTAAATACGGAAAATCCTCCCAGAATACTCATCGTTAATACGTAGATCAATGTAGGGCGGATGGACGGGATCGTAATATGCCGAAAAACCTGTATGTTATTTGCCCCATCGATTCTCGCCGCTTCTTTGAGTTCCTCCGGCACTCCCTGCAGCGCAGACAAAAAATAAATCATGGTCACTCCCGTCGAACGCCAACACGCCACAATGACCATCATAATATTACCGGTCATCTGCCCCTGCGTTAACCATGCAACGGGCTCCTCTATCAATCCCAACCCCATAGCGATCTGATTCGCCAAGGAAGTTTCCAAAGAGCCAAACAACAACCGAAAAATAATACCGGCTATGATCGTTGAGGTAAGAACCGGCACAAAAATCGTACATCTCAGCAGATTACGCATGGGTATATACCTGTTTAAAATCAATGCAAACATCATTCCCAGCATAAACTGGACCGAAGTGTTTAATACCGTATAAACTAGCGTGTTCCGAAGCGCCGTAGTAAAATGGTCTGTAAACAGATTCCTGAAATTTCTCATTCCGATAAATACGTTTTCTCCTGTCGGCCTGACATCCTGAAAACTCATCATGATCGTCTTACAGAAAGGGTAGAGATAAATTACAAAAAAAGCGATGATAAACGGCAAACAGAAAAGATATGGCGCTATGTCTTTGGATTTCTTTCTGTGCTTCATAGATTTCCTCCTATTAAGAAAGGCGGCAGAGAAACATCCGCCTCCCTGCCGCCATGTTTCCGTTCCTATTCTTCCTGACTAGCCATCACAGACCTTAGCTCGTCTGCACATTCTTTCATAACGGTCGCCGGATCTTCCAGCTCTGAGAACAAGCGATAACACATAGTCTGTTTAACAATATCTGTGGCCTGTGCATAACCGCTCGTGATATGAAGTCCCGGCATGCTCGCTAATGCTCTGTTTACCACATCATAGAAATCCTCACCGTAATATTCCATAGGAACTGAGTTTTCCGATTTACTTAACTCCTCATAGACATCCGGACGTAAAGGATCTGTCATACCCTGAGAGCCATAATAGAGATTGGATTCATACGTCATATAAGTAAATTCGAGAAACTCCTTTGCAAGCTCCGTTTTGTCTGATGTCTTCAGCACGCAGTGACAAGTTCCGCCCATACCGGTAGATGTATAACCGTCTTCACTCCACATCGGAAGTGTGGAAATGCGGAATTTACCTTGAATATCAGATACACTCTGTTTCAGGAAACCGCCCCACCACAAAGGATGATACACTGCCCCACAATTACCGCCACCAAAATATGCGTAACCTTCTTCAGAACAATTTGCGCCACCCGGAGCTACGATCGCGATCCCTTCTTTCAGAAGATTCTGCATCCAGGTCACTGTCTTAATATTGATATCACTGTCCATCACCACATTGCCATCCGCATCAAACCAGTCGCCGCCCGCCTGCGTAATCAGCGTATACAATGCCCATACGTCAGAAACATCCCACATGATAAAGGGCTTTCCCGTTTTCTCCTTGAGTATTTTTCCGTAATTCTCTACATCTTCATAGGTCTTGATATCATGGTAATCAATCCCGGCAGATTCCAAAAGTTCAGGATTGTAATAGGCTACCGCTGCTCCCACCTGACCATCAACCCCATAATAATGTCCTGCAGCAGCATAATTTTCGAATTTGGACATCAGCAGTTCATCTTTGTACTTCTCTACAAGATCGTCTATAGGCTCTAACATGATCTCATCTTCTGTGCCCTTCAGAAAATTCCCAATCTTGCCAATCTCAATTTCCGCCATATCCGGCGCGCCTTGTCCGGAATTCAATGCAATCAGAAGTTTGCTATGCATATCTTCAAAAGGATACACCTGCAGGTCTACCACGATCGGACGATCTGGGTTCTGTTCATTCCATTGCCCTTCAAAACGGCGTATTGCTTCTTCCACATTGTTAAACGCCCAGTAAGTTAATGTAACCGGCTCATCCCAACTTTCCTCTTCTGTAACCGCCGCAGATTCTGTATTTTCTGTTACTTCCCCAGAATCCGAAATATCCCCGGCAGAACCCGCATCGCCTACATTGCCCGTATTTTCCTTTTGACCAGTATTACTGCCGCACCCAACTGCCAGTGTTCCCGCTATCGTAATTGCCAAACCGATCGACAGCATTTTCTTGAATCTTTGTTTCATAATTCGCCCTCCTTATATGGTTTTTGCTTTTATTGAAATGTTTTATTATTATCACATGTTTTATGTTCAGTTTTTTGCATGATTCAGTTTATATGCTGAAAATTATGCGTTTTTATAATTAAAACATTTCAATTTCTATATTCTCATGATAGAACTAAAACAAAGCTATGTCAATTAATTTTTTTCAATAAATATATTATTGTACAATATTAATGGTTATATAAGTTATATTTTGTATATTTTGCACATTATATTTGTGATTTAGAATTTACATATTTAAAATATTTAAATTGTATTAGAATCCTTTACAATATAAATTTTGCCATCTATAGTTTTTACTATGGAAAAACATTTTAAAAGCGCTGGTAACGTTTTGCTTGTTTCTTATTTCTTTATTTGATATGATGAAACTAATTAGATAAAATATCTTTAGAATTAAGCTACTTATGATTTTGCACAATAATACAACACAGAAACGGAGAAAAACATGGTCACGATTCGAGATGTAGCCAATAAAGCAGGTGTTTCCATCGCCACCGTCTCCAATGTTATCAACCACAACTGTAAAGTCTCAGAAGATACCTCACATAAGGTCTGGAATGCTATTCATGAACTGAATTATATCCCTGACTATATTTCACGAGGCGCTAAATCTATCATGAGCAAGAGTATTGGCGTATTGATCGAAGATATTCAGCATCCTTATACACAACCATCCCTCTTCATACACGGAATCAGCAACTGTTGCGAAGAAAAGAACTATCGTATGCAGTTGATCAATATGAACATCGGTGCATCCAGGAATAACGATATCACCAGTGTAGATCTTAGAGTCGAGAAGAAATTGGCAGCAAGTATTCGGTCACTGGAAAAAAACAGTCTGCGAGGTGTTATTTATATTGCCATCCATCCACGAAATATGGATTTCATGTTGAAACAGATCAACCTCCCTCTTCCAATCGTCATGGCATACTCTTTTTCCGACGGTGTCCCCTCTTTTATTTCCGACGATTTTCAGGGTGGACGTATTGCAACCGAATATTTAATTCAAAACGGACACACCAAAATTGGGCTTCTTTCCGGCCCCACCAACTCCTTTCCGGCTCATAAACGTTTTATGGCTTACCAGGAGGTTTTGATGGAGCACGGCCTCCCATTTAATCCAGCGTACTTTTATGCCGGCAATTGGTTCTATGAAGACGGTATAAAAGCCTGCCAGTATTTCTGCTCCTTACCCGATCCTCCCACTGCCATCTTTGCAATGAACGATATTATGGCCTATGGGATTTTAAATTATGCACACGAGGCAAATATTCGTATTCCAGACGATCTTTCGGTAATCGGTTTTGACAATCTGGAAATGTCTTCTTATACTTACCCTCCTCTGACTACTGTGAAATTGCCCTTTTATGAGATCGGCTATCAGTCCGCAGCATCTTTAATACAGACGTTAGACAATCACGGTGAGCAACAGGGGACAAAACCCCTTATCCAGCCTATTGCATGCAAGATCATTAACCGCCAGACCGTCAAAGACATTTCTGCCCCATCATAATAACGTTTTTTCTTCTTTTGCTATTTTTGTTTATAGAGATTGTTTTATTCTATGATGTGAAACTATTAAGAAAATTTATATGCATCAGATTCCCGAAGGAGACAGCAATGGCTAATCGTACACTATTTATCCAAGCGGCATATACAGAAACACTTCAAACCGGCCCCCCTCCGCCCTGATCTCCATCGCCCCGTGGTTGCGCTCCGCAATTTCTTTCATGCTCCTTAAACCGAAACCGTGATTCTCCTTGTCTGCTTTGGTAGTCGGCGGCAGCCTGTCTTTCCCTCTCTCCCACCTTCCCTCTACCCTGTCTTCGACAAAAACATGCGCTCCTCCATTATCATCACAAATTCTTGCCGTTCCTGTCTGCGGGCTTTGGCGGTTCTCCACAACTTCCACCGGGTTCGTGACTTCCAGACAAAACAACCCCTTCCTTGCCCGGCTCTTCACACGTACATACCTCTGTGCCTCAGGAAGGCGTCTGCAGGCTTCCACTGCGTTATCCAGCGCATTGGAAAAAAGTGCACAGATATCCGTTTTCTCAAAGGGAAGCTCTTTCGGAATATCAATCCTGGCCTCCAGCCGGATCCCATAGCGACTCATCTGCTCTTCCTTGACCGTGAGCACCGCATTGACGATCGGATCCGCACAGTACCGCAGAGAACGGCTAAATGCACTGTCTTCCATCAGGCTTTTGATATAGTCTTCCCGCTGCGCTTCCGGCAGCGTGACCGCCACCGCCAGATGATTGGCCAGATCATGTTTCAGCCGCCTTATGGCGAAATGCTGCTCTTCCATGGCCGCATAATAACTCTGGTTCACCTCTGCCAGCATATTCTGCTCTTCCAACTGCTGCTGCCGCGCCAGAACGATGACCGCCTGGAACAGACCGATGAAAGACAACAGTGACAACAGGAGCAGCACAAGAATATTATACCCTTTAAAACCATCCGGCATCTTCATCCAAATCCTCTCCTCCTCCGTCGTCGTCAGCAGAACCACACTGAGAACAATCCCAAAAGGTGTAGCATTCAGCAGCAAAATCAGTTTCCACAGACTATCGGAAAGATGATACTCTCTGTCCGGCGCATATTTTCCGATCGCCAGATACAGACACAGGGCAACAGACAGCGACAAAAGCCCTTCGATGATCATACATGCTGTCGGATGATTCCACCTGACGTCAGTCGTTAAGACAAAATTATCCCGCAGCACATTAAAAGACAGAATGGTACTGGAATACATCAGCCCGATGGCCGCTTTCTTCCAGATACTTCCCTCACAGACAGCCCTGATCACAAGCAGAAAGAAAAGAACTGTCGGCAGAATATTTGCCCAGTCCCCCAAATAAATAATCATCGCCAACAGCAGCAAGCAGCTTCCCCACAGGACAGCCTGCTTCCACCGCTTTTCCGATACGGCGATCAATTTCTTCATTCCCTGCAGCAGCAGATAAGCCGCCGCTCCATTTATTATGATAAACAAACAATTTATGATCATTTCCCGTTCCTTTTTGTCAATCCCTCTTTATGTGCTGCGATCAGCAGCCTCCCAGCATGAATCTGGCAATCTTCTTCATAGCCTCTTCTCTGTGGTTTCTGCTGCAGGGCAACTGACGGCCGCCCAACATGACCGCATCGCTGCCCAGATGATCCACCCGGTCCGGATTCACCAGATAGCGTTGATGGATCCGCACAAACCGGCCGCCCAGCCGCGCTTCGATCTCGTCGAGCTTCGCATAGAAATAGTATTCCCCCTGCTCCGTGACCAGCGTGACTATACGTCTGTCGGAACAGAAACAGAGGATATCCCGCAGCAGAAACCGCCACGTTCCGTCCGCATTCTTGAAGGAAAAGGTCTTATCCTCCTCCTGTTCCAATCGCATCCGCACCCGGCAAAGCACTTCCACCAGCTTCTGCGCCGTGACCGGTTTGATCATGTAATCCAGCGCACCCACACTATAGCCTTCAAATACAAACTCGCTGTAGCCCGTCAGAAAGACGATCATGATCTGCTCATCAAATGTCCTGATCTGCTTTGCCGTCTCCATGCCGCTTAAACCCTTCATCTCGATATCCAGAAAGAGTAAATCCACCTCCCCCGGATGCTTTCTAAGCCACGATACGGCATTACTGCCGGCGGAAAACTCATATACGATCTCTTCCTCTTTCTCCATAAGTGCCTTTTCCAGCTGAAAACGCAGCGCGTCTCTCGCATCCGCCTCATCATCACATATCGCGATCCGTAACATGCAATTCTCCTCCCTCTTCCATGAAGATCCGGTCAAACATATCGTTCTGTAACAATCCGGGATTTGCGGCATCCAGGCAAGTCCCTGTTCTCGTCACGCCATATAGCATCACCCGGGGAACAATTTCCTGTGTCTACATCTTACCATAACTAAATCCTCAAAGTACACTCCCACTCTTTTCCTCTCCTCCAAACTTTACGGAGAATACCGCCAAACTTTACAAAACCCTCTTCCGCTCTCCAAAAATGACGATCAGATCCGCCATAATTGACACCTTACGGACCATACTTCGATTACGCGTGCTATTCTTTTAGCAGAATCAAAGAAAGTGAGGTAGCACTATGTTATATGTCAAGAATCTATACAAATCCTATCAGACAGGAAAGAACAAATATCAAGTGTTAAACGGTGTCGATTTCTGTGTGGAAAAGGGGGAATTCGTGGCCGTCATGGGGCCTTCCGGCTCGGGGAAGACCACCCTTCTCAACTGTATTTCCTGCTATATCCCCTTCGATAAGGGAGAGATCACCATCGGCGGCACCAATTTGGCAGGCCTTGGCGATGCCGAATTGGCACATTTTCGAAATACACAGCTCGGTTTTGTCTTTCAGGATTTCATGCTCTTAGACGGGCTGACCATCCGTGAAAATATTCTGGTGCCGCGGATCGTACAGGGCGAAGTGTCCAGAGAGGCGGAGGAGCTCACCGACAGGCTGACGGCTCTTTTCGGCATCCAGCATATCTCGGCCAAGTACCCGGCCGAGATTTCCGGCGGTGAGAAACAGCGGGCGGCTGTGGCGCGCAGCCTGATCAACAATCCCTTGATCATCCTTGCGGACGAACCTACCGGCAATCTGGATTCCAAGTCCAGCCGCGCCGTGATCGAGAGCTTCGGGGAAGTAAAGAAACGCATGAACGCTACGATCTTTATGGTAACTCACGACAGCTTTGCGGCTTCCTTCTGCGACCGCGTAATCCTTCTAAAAGACGGTTCCATCTACCGCCAGCTGGAACGGCAGGGTGAGCGCGGACAGTTTCAGGATCAGCTGCTTATTGCGATCCGGGAAATGACGCAGTGATTCTGCCGCAACGTTACAGAGAACTCTTTTTGCACTACAGATCCTCGAAATCTTTTTGTGCTCACAAAGGCAGACACGTGTGAGATTCCGGGAATCTGTCACTATAATTCGGAGGTATTGATATGTCACAGACTTTAACCATGAAAAAAATGGAGCAGAGGCTGCAGCGGGCGGACCGGAAGCACGCGCATCTGTATCTGTTCTGTAATTTTACCGCTTTGATGATCATTTCCGCCTACTCGGGCATGATGCTGTCGCCGACGGTACAGACCACTTTTCCGCCGGGAGGGGACAGCCGCAAGCAGATGAATGCTATCTTTATATTGACATTGATCGGCTGCGTTGTGTTTGCCATCTATGCCGCCGGCCTCTTTTTCCGGCATAAATCAAGACAGCTGGGCATCCTGATGGCGCTGGGCGCTTCCAGGCAGAGGCTGATGCCGGGCTTATTCCGGGAAGTTCTGTTCTTAAGCGGCTTCTCCTGCACGGCGGGCATTCTGGCCGGATTTCCTTTTATCTGGATCATCTGGTCACTCTTCCGGCTGCTCCTCATTGACAGCTCGGATATGAGACTTTCCTTTGATCCCGTATGCCTGCTGATCTCCTTTGCATTTCTGCTGACGGTGGCCGCTTTTTCCTGTATCCTCGCCTGGCACTATCTGCGCAGAACCAATATCATGGAGGTCATCCGGGAGGAGCACATCAACGAACCCGTAAAGGAGCTCGGAAAATGGTGCGCGCCGGCGGGTTGTATCCTTCTTGCGGCCGGGCTTCTTCTGGGATACTGCACGCCCATTTTCTATTATTATAAGGTTCAGGCTCTGCCGCCTGTCTGGATGAACCTCCTCTATGCGCCGGCATTTGCAGGGCTTTATATGATCATGCTCCATGCCGTGGTCCACGGGTTTGGACGCCGTAAGCATGCTCCCTACAAGAATATCATCGCCCGGAGCATGATGAAATTTCAGGGAAAACAGACCGTAAACAATATGATTGTCGTTACGCTGCTGATTGCCAGCGCCTGTTTCGGCATCTTCTATGTCCCCATCCTGTCCATCGGCACGATCATGGAATATCATGCCCAGCCCTACGATTATTTCTATCACTACCGGGCCGACCAGACCTTGCCTGACAGGGAGGCCATAGAAACGCTCGCCGAGGAATACGGCCTGTCCTTAAAAGACTGGGGCGAATTCGACTATATCACGCTGGCATTTGGCGCCTTCTCCAGCATAATGGAGGAAGACGGCAAACACTGGCATGATGAATACATCCCCATATGCATAGAAAAAAGAGTCATCTCCGAAGACACGTGGAACACGCTCACCGGCGAAAATATAGATGTCCTCCCCGGCACTTACCTGTGTATCACCAATCAGGAGGAAACAGCCCTCTCCATAATCAGCAGCGCGAAACACATCACCAATATGGTCACACGCACACAGATCTCCACCCAATATGCGGGTCTTCTCCATTACGACCTGATGACGGACATGCGCGGCTATTGTGTAGTGGACAATACGGATTACGCACTGCTCTCGGAAGGCCTGACCGATGACTGGAAAGGCAGGATCGTATCCTTTAATGTGGACGGCAAAGACAGCTATCCCTTCGCCGACGCCCTTTTTCACCACATGGTTTCCTGCTTTGATGAAAATTGCTTTACTGCCGTATACCACGATCGGATCACCACCATCAGGGCCGAAGAGCAGGGTATCGCAGACTGGCAGGCGTCCGATCCCATGATGCGTATTGACCCGGCCGAAGCAGATTCCCTCACCTTTCGCCAGAACTGGGAATATATACCCCGGTTCCGTATTTTAAGCATAAACGATTTCCTGCTGTCCTCGTCCGTATTTTTGATGATGTTCCTGTTTATTTTCATTGTATGCATCCTGACGGTTCTGATCATCTGTTATACCCGCTGTCAGACCATCGCCTTAAACAACCGTTACATCTTCGACGATCTAAAGAAACTGGGTGCATCTCCCGGCTTCCTGGACAGGGAAGTGAGAAGCCAGTGCGGCAGTGTCTTCAGGGTGCCGGCTGTGGTGGCGCTGATCGCTGTCTACCTGTTTTTTATCCTGCTGCTGTATGGCAATGACGGGCAGCTCGTGTACAGCGAGATCGTGTCGCTGGGGGCATGCCTTGGAATTGAGGCGGTGCTTAGCATTCTAATCTACGGGGTTTACCGGGTTACCGTGGCCGGGATCAGACAGAAGCTGGGCATATTCCTCTAAATGTGATTTCTTACAGGAGCAAAAAGAGCTGTCCGTTTGCATAAGCAGCAAATTGACAGCTCTTTCGCGTAACTCACCTTGTTTCCTACCTCAGTATATTCCCAGCACCTTGTATAAAGGTTCTAACTGCGTATGAACGCTCTGCACTATTCTATCAATATCCAGTCGTCCAACCATACCATTACTCTTCATTCCCTTATAATACATCTTGTTTGCCTGTTTAAAAAGTTTTTTCAATTTATCATATCCATTGCCTCCGGATACTTTCGTTTTCCTTGACAAACGAAGAAATGATATTATTCCGTCCACATCAAGCAAAAACCAGTCTTCAATAGAATGTTCCGCTCTTATGTGGATAACGTTTCGGACTCCATTCTCCTTAAAAGCAGCTTCTACTTCATCCCAGTTTATCGGAGGTTTGGGAGAGAGTTCAAAAACATCTGTGTCTCTACATAAAGCGACATTAAACTCACATTCCTCTCCATACTTAGGCTTTATTTCCTTTATAAACTTACGTAGAGCAATATTTTTAAATCCTCCGACACCTTTGACATTTTTACATTCTATGTTAATATCAAATCTTCCATCTGCCCTCTTCTGCCTAGCATTTGATATTACACGTTTATAAAACTCAACTTCTGTATCTCCCTCAACAAATAATACAAGGCATTTACTCATGTATATCACACTCCAGATAGTCTTCCCAATCACATTCCTCATCCGCCAGCATCGAAAACAGGTAATCTCCTATACTCATCTTAAAATCCGCAGCATCCTGTTGTAATAAACGCTGACCTGATTTTTTGAATTTATAAAACTCGGCAATCCCTGGTTGTCTGTTTATGCCTACATGTATCCATGAAGGCTCAAAATAACTCACAACGTAAGGCGAGTGACTGGTTACGATTATCTTACAATCATCCAACAACTGACTGATTATTTGCACATAAGCCCGAAATAAACTTGGATGCACCGAATTCTCTGGTTCTTCGACTGCAATCAGAGAAACATTTCCTTCATTGGCCAAAATGATCCTCGCCAGAATCATAAACACTCTTTTTGCACCATCTGACATCATCGCAAAATCAATGGGGTATATTAAATTCTTATCTTTCACAAATAAGACGTATATGGCATTTGCTATTACAAACGGAGAATCGGCAGGTAATCTATCATTGTCTCCACCATTAAATTTGTATTGCTTAACAACAATGTCCTCAACATCAGGAAACAAATCTTTATATACTTCCTTCAACAGGGCAAATTTATCCGGATTTTTCTCCTGTAATTGATATATTACACGTGGAAGACTTTCTGCATCAACAGCCATGTCTTCTAAGCCTTTGCGAATAAATGGATCTGGCTGATAAAAACTCTTTGCATCCAGATTATTCTCCATATAGAATCTCATACTATTCATTTTTTTAATAATTACAGCATAAAACAATTCATCATATGCTCGAAGCTTATTTACAACCAGTTCCGCCGCCTCAACATTTATTTTGGATGAGCATCTGCCCGTTTCAGAACTTTTATATAATGTTGTCTGTCCTTCTCTGTTAATCAGCTGTGTATATTTCTGCCCCTTGTCTTCTGGCCTGATCTTCAAATATTCGGACACAATATATGGTTCCGTGCTCTCATCACTCTTCCAAACAAATTCATATCCATAAAGTACACGATATTCAACATCATCCAGTTCAGTCAAAATCTCCATTTGAAATTTGTAGTTTCTGTTAACCATACATCTGTTCATTGGTATTAAATTCGAATTAGCCATCATATCAGCCTTATCTTCCATTGTAGCTTTCATAAATGTCAAACCAAAATCAATGGCAGCAAGTACATTCGATTTGCCAAAATTGTTTAACGCCACTAAAGCTGTAATGTTATCGAAACCAATCTTAACATTTGACAGATTCTTGAATCCATCGATCAAAACCGCCTGAATTTTCATATCGCAACACCTTTCCTTTTGTAGTGTATTCATACCATATCATCTTTTCTTTTAAAACGCAATATTTCTTTTCGTATTATTTTATTTTTATCCATTCTATTCTGTATTTATTCCACGAAATGCAATTTAAACTAATGTTACTTATATTCTTTCAGACAAAAACCTTACTGACTTCCGGTTATTTACATAGAAATCAATAAGGTTTTGTCATATCTTTCAATATGAAAGTCTTGTCTGCTTCACTACTTACTTGTGATTGACCATCTTCCGGCGGCTGGCACACCACAGTATGCAGGCTAACCGGCATCAAAGCCTACTGCGCGATCAGCACCCTCTTGCCACAGAAAGCAAAGCCATACTTCCGGATCCGTTCCTCCGGAATCCCTCTGGCGATCAGGGCTGCCTGATAGTCCCGCTCCTCGATCTGTTTTAAGGCGCTGCGTGCTGTTTCAGTCAGTTCCGTCTCCTCCGTATCCTGCACCTTGAACTCTATGATAATAGCATCTGGTGGAACATCTTTGTGCGGCGCGGCGTCTTTTCCCTGCAATGCCGCCGATGGTGCCAGGCTTCTGGGCTCTAACATCACATCATATCTGCCAAAACCGCTTTCCCTGTTGGACGTGATCACATACCTGTCCTCCAGTTCCACCATCAGTCCCAACACAAACCCATGGTAGAAGCGTTCCGGCTCTCCCTGCGGGCTTTTGCCCGTATCAAAGAAGCTGAACATTTCCATTGTCACACGGTTCATATACAGGTTCATCGCTTTCACGTCTCCAAGCAGCAATGCCTTAATGAAATCATTGTAATCATCATTCCACGCAAACCAGTCCTGAACCATATTGGCAAACATGATATGCACTTCTTTATTGGTCAGCGTCAGGTCATAATACATGCGCCCTGTTCTTTCCTCAAATACAGTGCCGACTACTTTCAGATAACCACTGGCAAGAAAAAGGCTCCAGACCGCATTCTTCTTCGCCGATAACTGGTCATAGACGATCTGTTCATCTATTTCCATATGAAGCGTTCCGCCGTCAAGCAGATCTTCAAAAGCCTGCTTGACTTTCGGTTTACCCTCTCTGATCAGTTTTTCCACCAGACGATTGGCGCTGGTATTGGCCCAGTACGCACCGACTCTTCTTTCATCCAGGAAATTAATGATAGACCATGGGTTATAGATGTCCCTTCTTTCTCCAAAAGAAAATCCGTCATACCAGTCCTTTACCTTCTGCTTCTGATCAGACAGACCGTATTCCTCTAATACTGCAAAGACCTCCTCCTCTGTAAACCCGAAACAATCGGAATACTTCTTTGAGGTTGTAGTCACTACCTTCAAATTATTCAGATCAGAAAAAATCGACTCTTTGCTGACCCTCGTGATCCCTGTCATAATAGCGCGCTCCAGATACGGATTCGTCTTAAATGTCGCGTTAAACAGGCTTCTGGTAAAAGCGACCATCTCCCCCCAATACCCATTGACATACGCTTCCTGCATGGGTGTATCATATTCATCCAGAAGGATGATCGTTTTCTTTCCATAATATCTGCCGAGAAAATCAGAAAGCGCCCTCAGCGATGCCGCCGCCATGCTGTCTGACATATTTGCAGAAATGCTCCGGCAGAACGCTTTTTCTCTCTCATTGAGAAGGTCTCCGTTAAGCAGACGGTCATATTTATTGTACTGCTCCTCGATAGTTCTGCACATGCTTTCCCTTGCATCCGCATAAGTGCTCTCTTTGACACCGGCAAAACTGAGAAAGATCACCGGATAAGTACCCTGCAGGTCTATGTATTTCTCACTTTCCCAGATCTTAAGACCACAAAACAGATCCCCTCTGTCCTTATGATCCACAGAAAAGAATTTCTCCAGCATACTCATATTCAAGGTCTTTCCAAACCTTCTCGGTCTGGTGATCAGCGTCACGCCGTCCCCGCTTTCCCACCACTGGCGTATCAGATCGGTCTTGTCAATATAGAAATAGCCTTCCCGTCTGATCGTCTCAAAATCCTGGTTACCGATACTTATCGTCCTTGCCATACTGTCGCGTCACCTCCAGTCGCGTCATTTTCTACACCTTCCATCACATTCACGATTACCTGTAAATATGACACCATCCTCTCAACCAAATACATCCCCATCACAACTAATCGGTCGGTATCTTTGATCATCGCGCCTGCCAAAGGATCCGTAATCCATTCATCCGCATATTGGTTATTGAAACTTCAACAAACCGGTTCCTCTGCTCTGCCAGGCGGAATCATGCCGGATCATAAAAGGATCCATTGCAGCAGGTGATTCGATATTTATCTCAATAATATCAATCTTAATAAATGAATCTACTAATAATATAAACTTGATATCGCAATATAGTTACATAAGATCTTTGTCAACGCGCCCCTGACTTACCGAAGGCAGGTTACTTAAATTATTCCCTTCGTCCCCGTCGGGAAGGGACTTCAAATATTCACTGTCGTTGCGGTGGGCGATGCCGACACCCTTGATCTCGCCGTTCTTAGCCATTGCCACGCCATCCTCTTTCGAGACGGTGTTACCGTCTGAAAGCTGATACCCGGTAATGCGGCCGCTGCTTTTCACCAGCCCTACAATATCCCTGGCGTCGCTTTTTACTTCGGGAATCTCGTCAAGTGCGCTCATGGCCAGTTCCGGCCCAATCAATCGGTCTTCTCTCATCGTTCTCTCTCCTTTTCTATTTTTTATAGAATAAGGATTTCCGATCCGTTCCGATTTATACAGGCAGAAATTGACAATTACTGCCAGATATCATGCCGATTGCCGCCGGTCATTCCGTTCCGTATTTCATACAATACATCACGGCTATTCTATCACAAAGAAAGAAAAGTACAAACAAAAATCATCACATTTACCGCCATGCC
Organism: uncultured Lachnospiraceae bacterium; assembly: GCA_947175055.1. Taxonomy (GTDB): domain Bacteria; phylum Bacillota; class Clostridia; order Lachnospirales; family Lachnospiraceae; genus UBA3282. The sequence goes on from CAMWLJ010000007.1 coordinate 59,977, forward strand.
GAAGCGTCACAAATTCCTGGTTGGATAAATTGCTCATCAGAAAATTTATGCAGCCTTTACGCGGTCAGCAGCAGACCATCCCCCGCACGCCATATCCGCCGCCGCAACAGCACAGATTGCACATCATTTCCAGACAGCAGAGCTTCATACACAGATCACCTCCGCCAAAAGTCGGATATCCGTAGGAAGCCTGCCTTTGTCTGTACCAGCTGCCGCCGCTCTCCAACTGCTGTA
>CAMWLJ010000008.1 GCA_947175055.1 uncultured Lachnospiraceae bacterium
ACAGGTGTAAATCCTGTCTTATTTATTGATTATACCCAAAGTTCAGAAAGAACCCACATCAGCATCCGGGGCGTCTTTTTCTATATAAAGCAATAAGGAAGAACTTATTTAGCAAGCCGAATCACGTTCCAACTCGTCTTCCCGAAAACGGTGTGCAGCACGCCGTCTTCGACTTTGGCATTGCCGTTTCTCTTCGGCACCACATTATCGGGGTTCTCTTCCGTATTCACGGCTTTCAGGTCATCATGCTGCATCACGATATGCTCCTGTACCCGATAGCCTGCGTATTGTCTGAGATCCAGAATTATTTCCATGTCTTCCTCCAGATCCTTATTGACCGCAAAGATCACCACTTCTTCTTTCTCACCATTCTCCACAACCACACAGTCCAGATAGGGCGCTTCGCCGTGTTTCTTAGCCTCATAGACCGGAGACTTCACTATGGTATTAAGAACCGTGCCCTGCCCCAGCGTAGCCGCATGCATATACGGATAGAAAATAGTCTGTCTCCATGCCCCGGTATCGGAGGTCATGATCGGTGCGATCACATTGACAAGCTGGGCCAGACAGCCGATCTTCACACGGTCTGCATGTCTGAGCATGGTGATCAGCATACTGCCCACCAGCAGCGCATCCTCGAAATTATAGATATCTTCCAGCTGATGCGGCTTCTGGATCCACTTCTCCAACTGCTTATCCGCCTCGTTGGAATGGTACCAGACATTCCACTCATCCAGTGAGATATTGATATTCTTGCTGCCATGATGCTTACCCTTCACATAATCGCAGATAGATGCCACGGTGGTGATAAACTGATCCAGATCCACATTGCTCGCCAGGAAATTGGCGGAGTCACCATCCGCATTGCCATAGTACTGGTGCATGGAGACATAATCTACCGTATCATAGCACTCATCCAGCACTGTCGCCTCCCAATCACCGAAAGTAGGCATATGAGAGTTGGAACTGCCGCAAGCCACCAGCTCGATGGAAGGATCTAAGATCTTCATGGCCTTGCCCGTCTCATGCGCCAGTCTCGCATATTCTTTCGCCGTCTTCTGCCCTAACTGCCAAGGACCGTCCATCTCATTGCCCAGGCACCAGGTCTTGATATTATGAGGCTCCTCATACCCATGGGATTTTCTCAGTTCGCTCATCTGCGTACCGCCCTTGAAGTTACAATACTCCAATAATTCCTTCGACTCCTGAATTCCCCGGGTACCTAGATTGACCGCCATCATCACATCCGTGCCGGCCTTCTTTGCCCAGTCTGCAAACTCATTGAGCCCGAACTCATTCGTCTCCACCACCTGCCACGCAAGATCCACCTGGCTAGGCCGCTTCTCCTTCGGCCCTACACCGTCTTCCCACCGGTAGCTGGATACGAAATTGCCGCCCGGATAGCGCACGATCGGCACATTGCACTCTTTGACCAGTCCCAATGTATCCTTGCGGAATCCCTGTTCGTCCGCAAAAGCACTCTCCGGCTGATAGATGCCTTCGTACACCGCTCTGCCCAGATGCTCGATAAAAGAGCCGTAGATCCTCCTGTCAATGCCACTCACAATGTATTCTTTATCAATGATCACTTGTGCTTTCTTCATGACTCCTCCATTCTGTAACGTAATATATGATTTGATCGTAACATCATTCTAACAGGCACAATAAAAAATACCATATCTTTTCTTCCGCTGTATTTGACTTTTTTTCCGATTTCATATACCATAAGGTCTTACAATACCGGAGTCAAAAGCCATAAGTAAAAAAGGAGGCGTTCTATGTTTTATCCTGGCTACTGCGATTACAACCGATCCAATCCCGAATACGATAAGATCAATCGTCCTGACGGCAGTGGAGATTATCTGTTCCTCTATCTGATCACACCTATGAAGATCCAGTTCAGAACAGAAACTGTCATCACGAAAGAGAACGCCTTCCTGCTCTACACCCCGGGAGAGGCTCAAGTCTATCAGGCGCTCAGACGCTTTAAGAACAGCTTTGTGCATTTTACATGTGATAATGAGGATTTTCTGAAAGAATACGATCTGCCTGCCAACCGGGTCGTCTACCTGCCAGATCCGGGCGCTATGAACACAGTGCTGCGGAGCATCTATGTGGAGAGTGTATTAAAACAGGATTTTTATGCTGACCAGCTGGATATGCTGATGCGCCAGCTGTTTATCCTTTTTTCCAGACAACTGCACACCTGGCCGAAAGATTCCACCATCTCTGCCGATTTCTATGAACAATTCCGAAAGGCGCGGATCGAGATCTTGACCAACATCACCAGGGAATGGAACACCGAAAACATGGCCGCCCTGACCAATCTGGGCGTCAGCCAGTTCTACAGCTACTACCAGCTCTTCTTCAACCGCTCACCCAAAGCTGAACTGTTAGAAGCCAGGCTGGAGCGCGCCAAATATCTGCTCCGCGTGGAAGCCATGCCCGTAGGACAGGCTGCCATCCAGTCCGGCTTCACAAACCTGTCCCACTTCACACGCTACTTTAAGAAAGAATGCGGCATGACACCCTCTGCTTATGCACAGACACGCTTTCGGGATGCCTGACCCTATGCTCCGTGCTCCACGGCATCGCGCCATGTCTTTTAGAGGAAAATATACTTGCAAACAAACAGTACCGCCAGAATATACATGAGCGGCGTGATCTTCTTCGCCTTGCCGCATACCGCATTGATGATCACATAGGAGATAACCCCCACTGCAATCCCCTCGGAGATGCTGTACAGAAGCGGCATAGCCAGCAGACACAGATATGCCGGGACAGCCTCGGTCAGATCATCGAAATCGATCTGGGTCACGGCCGTGATCATCAGGAAACCTACGAACAACAGCGCAGGCGCCGTAGCGAATCCGGGAATGGCCGTAAAGATGGGCGCGAAAAAGATCGCCAGCAGGAATAAGAAACCGGTCACTACGGAAGCCAATCCGGTTCTGCCGCCTTCCGCCACACCAGAGGAACTTTCCACGAAAGTGGTGGTGGTAGAAGTACCAAGCACTGCACCCGCACTGGTAGCGATGGCATCTGCCAGAAGCGCCTGTTTGATACGGGGCAGCCTGCCTGCCTTATCCAACATATTGGCCTTATTGGCACAGCCAATCAGAGTTCCCAGCGTATCAAAGATATCCACAAACAGGAATGCCAGGATGATAACGATAAAATCCGTGATCTTCACCGCACCGAAATCCGCCTTAAAGCATTGCCCGAAGGTCAGACCGAGAGAAGTCACGCTGAAGCTGCTCCAGGAAGGAAGCAGGGAATAATAGCCAGCATCCGGCGTAACCGTATATAATCCGGTCAGCTGGCAGAGGATACCCAGGATCCAGGTAGCGAAAATACCGATCAGGATGGACCCCCTCACCTTTTTAATATGTAAGATCACAATGATAAATGTACCGATGATCGCCAGCAGCGCGCTGATACCTGCGGTGTGGAAATCTGCCGTAAAGTCGATCACGGTCACGAGCGTGGAATCAGAATTCACCACGATCCCCGCATTCTGGAAACCAATGAAGGCAATGAACAGGCCGATTCCTACGGAGACGCCCTTTTTCAGCTGCACCGGAATGGCGTTGAAGATCGCCTCACGTACATTGGTCACCGACAACACTATAAAGATCAGCCCTTCCACAAATACCGCCAGCAGCGCAACCTGCCAGGAATATCCCATGGCACCGCATACCGTATAGGCAAAGTACGCGTTCAGGCCAAGTCCCGGGGCGAGGGCAAAGGGATAATTGGCGAGAAACGCCATCGCCAGCGTGCCGATAAAGGACGCAAGTGCCGTAGCCATCAGGATGGCATTGCTGTCCATGCCGGATTCCGACAGGATCGACGGATTGACCGCCAGAATGTAGGCCATAGTCATGAAAGTCGTGACCCCGGCAACTACTTCTGTTTTAATGTTCGTGTTGTTTTCTTTGAGTTTAAACCATTTCTCTAACATCACTTTCTCCTTTTCTCATAAGTGGGTTTACAGTACCCTATTTGCCTTCATAGATGATGACGCTGTCAACATCGTAGCCTTGCAGGCGTTCTCTTCCCTTCAGCCCCGCCAATTCCATCAGGAAGATCACCTTGACTACTTCACCTCCCAGCTCTTCGATCATCTGAATGCTCGCTTCTATCGTTCCGCCCGTGGCGATCAGATCATCCACCACCACTACCTTCTGCCCCGGCTTGATGGAGTCCTTATGCATCTCCACTACCGCGCTGCCGTATTCCAGATCGTACTCCTTGGAGATCACGTCCAGGGGCAGTTTGCCTTTCTTGCGGACCGGCACAAATCCTTTGTGTAAAGTATAGGCGATAGGAACACCGAAGATGAACCCCCGCGACTCTGTTCCCACGATCACGTCAAACTCGATCCCGTCAAGCATCTTCTTCATGGAATCGACCGCCAGCGCAAGTCCTTCCGGATCCTGCAGCACGCTCGTCACGTCCCGGAATATGATCCCCTTCTCCGGAAAATCCGGGATACTGCGCACATATTCTTCCATTCTCTTCTGATTCTTCATTCGTAAGCCTCCCATCCAACTGTGCATGACAACATCACGACTCCATATCTCTTCACGCAGTTCCACCAGGATTGAGGCAGGAGTATGCGAAGAGACTACGTTACATGTCTTAGTATAGCACACCCCGGCCAAAACACCTAGTTCAATGTCAGTTAGAACGAAAGAGAACTATAAAATGCAGACAGCCCATCGTCGAATGCATTTTCGGCCTGTACGGCGAAGGGTAGGGTGATGCGACGGCATCGTTGACCGACGACGAAACATTCCTCAGCATAAAGCGCTTCGGAATGGAGGGAAAAATAGATAAGGATGGTTGACAAAGCCCCCGGCGCAAGAGTATCCTTATATAACATTGCATAAACGCACGGAGGGTTTTCTAATGAATACGAAGGCAAAAGGCATGTTTTCAAACAGCAGGTTTTATTCTCAGATCTTTAAGCTGGTGGTACCGATCATCATCCAGAATCTTCTGAGTGCAGCCGTCAATTCCGCGGATGTCGTCATGCTCAACTATGTGGGGCAATCCTCAATCTCGGCCGTATCGCTCGCATCCAATTATGCAAGCGTTCTCTTTATGGTCTTCTACGGGCTTGGCACCGGTGCGACCATATTGAGTGCGCAGTACTGGGGTAAGAAGGACCTGCAGGCGATCCAGGTGATCGAGGGCATCGCGCTGCGCTTTTCCCTGCTGATCGCTCTTGGTTTCTCATCCTGCGCCCTGCTGATACCAGATCGGATGATGCGGCTCTTTACAACGGACGCCGAACTGATCCAGATTGGCGCCGGTTACCTGCGGGTAATGTCTGTCACCTATCTCTGCTGGGCCATCGTGGAAGTCTATCTCTCCATCCTGCGCAGCATCGGTCAGGTGACCATCTCCATGGTGCTGAACATCATCGCTTTTTCGCTGAACATCCTGCTGAACGCCGTCTTTATCTTCGGCCTGTTCGGCGCGCCTAAGCTGGGAGCCACCGGTGTGGCCATTGCCACCGCCCTCTCCCGTATTGTAGAGCTTATCGGCTGCATCCTGGTATCCATGTTCAGCAAGGACCTTAAATTAAACCTGGCTTACCTGTTTATCCGCAACAAGGTGCTATTGAAAGATTTCATCCATCTGTCACTGCCGGCACTGGCCAATGACATCTCCTGGAGCGTGGCCTTCTCCATGTACTCCGTGATCCTGGGGCATCTGGGCACGGACGCGGTAGCCGCCAACTCTCTTGTCGTGGTCGTCCGCAACTTCGGCACCGTACTCTGTTTCGGTACAGCCAGCGCAGGCGGTATCCTGCTTGGCAACGTAATGGGAGAGAATGACATGGAGCGCACAAAAGAATATGCCTCCAAACTGATGAAACTGACCATACTGACCGGCGCCATCGGCGGTGTAATCATCCTTGCGATCACGCCCTTCGTACTGCACTTTGCCGCCCTGACGGAGACGGCAATGCATTATCTGAAATATATGCTTTTCATCAACAGTTACTATGTGATGGGCGCTGCCGTCAATACAACACTGATCGCCGGCGTCTTCCGTGCCGGAGGAGACACACGTTTTGGACTGATCTGCGATACGATCGATATGTGGTGCTACGCAGTACCTCTCGGCTTTATCGCCGCTTTCGTGTTTAAGTTGCCGGTGTTAGTCGTCTATTTCCTGCTCTGTACCGATGAGTTCGTGAAATGGCCCTGGGTCATCAAGCGTTACCGGAGCGGGAAATGGTTGCAGAACCTTACGCGAGACGACCTTTTTACGGAAAAAGAAGCGTCACAAACTCCTTGATCGCAGAGCAGAATCTGAAATTCTGCTCGCGTCCTCAGTGCAAAGCGCTTCGGAATAGATGTAAGATTGAATGAATTCCAAAGACTGGATCGCTACCAAGAAAGGACACCTGCTATGCTATATTACGCAGCACCGATGGAAGGCATCACGACTTATCTATACCGCCGGGCACATGCGCGCTGGTATGAGGTATCGACAAATACTTTACCCCTTTTATTGCCGGCAGGAAGATGACCACCCGGGAAGTCAGGGACATTCTCCCGGAAAATAATACGGGCGTCGTGCTCGTACCGCAGATTCTTACCAACAAAACCGAGGATTTTCTGGAGATTGCAGCACGACTTGCCTCTTACGGATATGATACGGTCAATCTGAACCTGGGCTGTCCCTCCGGAACCGTCACCGCCAAGAAACGGGGCGCCGGATTCTTAGGAGAACCAGATGCTCTGGATGCATTTCTCTACGAGATTTATGAGAAATGTCCACTGCACATTTCCATCAAAACAAGACTCGGCATCTCGGATCTGTGCGAATGGGAAGCCCTGTTAGCCATCTATGCCAAATATCCGGTGCAGGAACTGATCGTCCACACCCGTCTGCTCCAGGAATTCTACACGGGTGTGCCTCACCCGGAGGCTTATGCCCAAGCCCTGCGCCGACTGCATGATAGCAACAGCAAACATCCCCTGTCCGCAGAAATTCCGCTTTGCTATAACGGAGACATCCTGTCTGCCGAAAGTCTGTCGAAGGCGCAGGCCAAAGTCCTCTCCTGTTTCGATAGTCCCGACCGGTGCGATCAAAGCGGCAAATACGATTCAGTTATTGGCCGTGTCATGATCGGCCGCGGTCTGTTACGCAATCCTGCCCTGGCCAGGCAGCTGCGAGAAAAACAGCCACATACCCAAACTACCGCCGGTCAGGCCCAAGGAAGCCACGCCGCAAAAACACTCCGTGCCTTTCACGATGAGATCCTGGATGGTTACCGTGAGATCATGTCCGGAGACCTTCCCGTCTTATTTAAAATGAAAGATCTCTGGACCTATATGATCATGGCCTTCGTGTCTTTTGACCCTGCGCAGTCCCCGGAGATACTTGCCCGGCAGAACATTGAGAAACATCTGAAAAAGATCCGCAAAGCTGACCGGATCGCGGAGTACCAGATCGCCGTAGACACTCTTTTTCGGGAGTGCTGTGACACATGATAGCTTTCACCCTTGTGCGTATCTGGTCAAGAACTGCTTCGTCCGCTCTTCCTGCGGATGGTCGATCACCTGCCTGGGATCGCCCTGCTCCACGATCACACCCTCATCCATGAAGATCAGCTGATCGGACACGTCTCTGGCGAAAGCCATCTCGTGTGTGACGATGATCATGGTCGTCTTCTTGTCTGCAAGAGAGCGGATGACCTTCAGCACTTCTCCCGTCAACTCAGGATCCAGCGCTGATGTCGGTTCATCAAAGCACAGAATATCCGGCTGCAGCGCCAGTGCCCTGGCGATCGCAACCCTCTGCTGCTGTCCGCCGGACAGCTGATGGGGATAATGGGACATGCGCTCTGCCAGGCCCATCTGCCGCAGCAGCGCTTCTCCGTGCTCTTCTATCCGCTCATAAATTTCCTTCTTATTCTGCTTGAAATCTGGCTGTTCCTTCGCCAAAAGCTTCTCGGAAAGCGTAACATTTTCCAATGCCGTATACTGGGGAAACAGATTGAAAGACTGAAACACCATCCCGAAATGCAAGCGCTTGGTGCGAAGCCCCTTTTCCTGTTCCCGACGCGGCATAGAGGCATCAAAAAGCGTCTCGCCTTTCACAGTGATCGAACCTTGGTCCGGCGTTTCCAGAAAATTCAGACACCGTAAGAGCGTCGTCTTCCCGGATCCTGAAGAGCCGATTATGGCTAACGCATTTCCTTCCTCCAGCGAAAAGCTAACGTCATCGAGCACTTTCGTATTATCAAACTGTTTTCCGATATTTCTCACTTCCAAAATCGCCATGATCTTCAATCCTTCTCAACTTATATAGTATGATCTCTTTAACCCCGACATCATGTCCTTACAGCAGATCACCGGACATATAGCTGCTCTATACCAGCCTTACACAGACCGTCTTGTCATTATCTGAAATAATCCAGCTTCCGCTCAATATAATTGAACAGCAGCGTCAGCACTCCCACAAACACCAGATAGAACACGCCCGTATAAAACAACGGCCACGTCAGACCGTTGCTCTTCATAAAAGAATAACCCGCGAAAGTCAACTCATAGGCCGCGATCATACGCGCCAGAGACGTATCTTTGACCAATGTGATGACCTCATTGGACAACGGCGGTACGACTCTTTTGACCATCTGCAGAAGCGTGATCCGAAAAAAGATCTGGCTCTTCGTCATACCCAGCACTTCCCCGGCTTCCCGCTGTCCCGCCGGGACACCTTCGATCCCACCCCGGAAGATCACCGAGAAATAGCAGGCATAGTTGATGCTGAATGCCACCACCGTGGCCATGATGCGGCCGCTCTCATTACCGCTCCATATATTGTGCCCCAGCCACAAGCCAGGCCCATAGAAAATGATGATCAGCTGGAGCATAAGCGGCGTACCCCTGATGATCCACACTACCACCTGGATCAGATACCGCAGCGGCCGCCACTTGCTCATGGAGCCAAACGCCAGGACCAAGCCGAAAGGCAGAGAGAATACCAGGGTGAAAAGAAAGATCTGAAACGTCGTCAACAGACCATCCAAAAGTGCTCGTGTCACATTCCAAAACATAAAATCTTTCTCCTTTAAAAGCCGAGGCTTACAGTATGTTATTCTGCAGGCACTACGATAACCTGTGCGTTGTTGCAGTAAGCGTTGGTACATTCCATAGCCGATGTTGTCTCCGCAGTCAGTGTCATACCATTCCACACCACATCGATCGTCTTCGACTCCAGTTCCATGATCTTGTTATCCCAGTCGATCACCACGAACTGTGCCTCCACGCCCAGCTTTTCTGCCGTGAGACGAGCCATATCTGCATCAAATCCGATCCACTCTCCGGATTCATCTCTATAATCCATCGGTTCAAACTCCGTGATGCCTATGATCAAGTTTCCTTTTTCCTGAATATAAGCCACATCGCTGTCCTCCGCTGAGGCCACAAATTCTGTTGCCGGCTGCTCCACCAACGCTTCCTGCACGCCATAGACAGCTGCCGTCTCCTTCATAGTCCCGTCAGCGAAACTTTCCCCGAATACGGCATTGATATAGGAAGCCAAGTCGGAGCCCTTGCGGCATCCCACGCCGTATTCTTCTGTCGTCAGCTCCGTCGTGTGTGTCAGGTTCGGATAGCTGGTGCCTTCCCCGATCATGGCTCCCGCCATCAGCAGATCGATGATCGCCGCGTCGGATGTTCCTGCCGCAACCTCCATCAGTGCATCTGCCTGAGAGGTCACTACATTTGTCTGCAGACCATTGTCCTGTGCTGCCGCCTCGCCTGCAGATCCCGCCTCTACCGCGTATATCAGATCCGTATCCACAGAAGCTGTGTCACTGTCTGCCCCTGTCTCCTCTGCTGTGGCAGCGTCCGTGTTTTCCTCCGCATCCGCTGCCTCCTGTGCAGTGTCGGTATCCGCCTGTTCCTCCGCTCCTGCCGCGGTCTGCGCCGCATCCTTTGCCGCACTGCCGCATCCCGTCAATACTGTGCCGACTGTCATGGATACCGCCAGCATTAATGCAAATTTCTTCTTCATAGTTACAACCATTCTCCTTTCTCAATGTGCAGATCCGTGTCCGCAGACACAGATCTGCAATAAAAATCCTATTTTACAATCTTCCTGTCAGAACGCAAATACGAATTGTATTTTATCATGGTAGTGCGCTAAAGTAAAGAGAATTTTTTCGTATTATATTGAAAAAGAAAATTTTATGAAATATAATAGATAAATATACAGACAAAGTACTCATTCACTTCAAGAAATTCAAGGACAGGTATCTCACAATGACAACGCAAAGCGAACAACCCCATAAACAACCGAAACACAGTCGTGAAAATATCCGCATCACAATGAATATGGCTTGGCCCTCTATCGTGGAATCCTTCTTCGTGGCATTTGCCGGGCTCGTGGATTCCCTGATGGTAAGTTCTCTCGGCTCCTATGCGGTAGCCGCCGTAGGGCTTACGACGCAGCCTAAATTCGTAGGGTTATCTTTGTTTTTTGCAGTCAACGTGGCAATCTCGGCCCTGGTCGCAAGACGGCGCGGGGAGGAGAAACCGGAAGAAGCCAACCGGATCTTAAGCACGGCGCTCGCTTTCATTCTTGTAGCGGCGGCGGCCATAAGTGTCCTGCTGGTGACTTTTGCCAACCCGATCATCCACCTGTGCGGCTCCACGCCGGAGACCCATGACAGTGCAGTGACTTATTTCCGCATCATCATGGGCGGCATGATCTTCAACTGTATTCAGATGGGCATCAACTCCGCTCAGCGGGGTGCCGGCAACACGAAGATCACTATGCGCACCAATGTGACTTCCAACACGGTCAACATCATTTTCAACTATCTGCTGATCGGCGGACATTTCGGTTTCCCGGCACTGGGGATCCAGGGTGCGGCACTGGCAACGGTCCTCGGCACCGTAGTCGCCTGCATTATGAGCATCCTCTCAATCCTGAAACCGGATGGCTTTATCAGCATCCCCTATATCCTGACAAACAAAATATGGCCGGCGGCCAGAACCTTACATAATCTGATCCATGTGGGCTACAGCGTTTTCTTTGAACAGATTCTGATGAGAATCGGTTTTATGATGACTGCGATCATGGCTGCCAACCAAGGTACCGACGCGATGGCCGCCCATCAGGTCGGCATGAATATCATGGGTCTGTCCTTCTCCTTCGGAGACGGCCTGCAGGCAGCTGCCGTGGCTCTGATCGGACGCAGCCTGGGAGCCGGTAATGAGAAGCTGGCCAAGGAGTTCGGCAGCATCTGCAAGCTGTTCGGCGCGATCATCTCGGCCGTTCTCGCCGTTGTCTATTTCTTCGGAGCGGGACCGCTTCTTGGCCTGTTCTTCGAGGAAGCACATATCGTCGCCATCGGCGTCGGCATTATGCGGGTCATCATCTTCGTAGTCATCTTCCAGATCAGTCAGGTCGTATATATGGGCTGCCTGCGCGGCGCGGGAGACACACTCTACACAGCTGTCGCCTCCACCATCAGCGTCACCTTTATCCGTACGCTGGCGTCCTGGCTGGGCGGTTATGTATTCGGCCTTGGTATCATCGGTATCTGGCTGGGTGTCCTGGCCGATCAGATCTCCCGTTTCCTCTTTGCATCCATACGGTTTAAACAGGGCAAATGGACCCAGATCAAAATCTAATGAATTTGAAAAGAAAGTTTTCAGTCCGGATTCCCGAGAAACGTTTTTATAAGGATCAGCGAGTAGATGCCAATGACCGCAAGCATGATCAGGTTCAATGCAATCCCCTTCTCTACCGTCAATCCCGTCTCCTTCGCAAAAGTGCTGAGCACATTGATCGCAGAATGCGTTAGGATACAGGGAATCAGGCTTCCACCGAAATAAAACAGGAGCACGAACAGTAAACCGATCGCGATCGCTACGATCACCTGCCAGAGATTATCTGCAAATTCCATCCCGCTGCCATTGATCAGGTTCAGTATATGTCCCAGGCCAAACGTGACACTCGAGACAAGGATGGCTGTTCTTACATTCTCTTTCTCCAGTGCCTTGAAAAGAAATCCTCTGAAGATCACTTCCTCCAAAAATCCCACACAAAGCATACAGGCTATCCGGCAGGCAGTGTCTGCCGGAGAATGCTTAAGCACCGCTCCATTCCAGAGATTTCCGGTCGCCAGAATAAACAGCGGAATATAATAGAGAAACTTTGTGACCGGCACAACAGACCTACAGAGCCCATACCGCTTAAATAACCCGTTTCTCTTCAGGAACCCTACCATAACAATGCTCTGCAAGATACAGAAAACAGCGCTGGCAGAGTACTGCGTCCCAATCATCTTATTGAGCGGATTGGCCAATGACTGCAAAACGCAATAAGTCACGATCCAGACGAGCGCAAAAGACAGTTCGCTTTTCTCATACAATCCTTTCATTCTTACCTCCATTCCGAAGCGTTTTACGCTGAGGACGCGAGCAGAATTTCAGATTCTGCTCTGCGATCAATAGAATTTGTGACACTTCGGCACAAATTCTTGGTTGAATAAATTGCTCATCAGAGAATTTATTCAACCTTACCTCCATGTCGAAGCGTTTTACGAGAAGTTTTCCGAAGGAATACTTTCGGACGCATGAGCCAAATTTCGTACCTTTCATACTTGTACCTGCAAGTGGATATTGCCGGTTGCGCCGGCGATATCCAGAATCGATTTCGTAGCTATTATAGCATACAGGAGCGGGAAAGGAAAACCGGAAATCATCCGTGAACAGTAATACTGTAACAGCTCAGCCTTGCATTTTGTGTGCATTGTGGTTACATGGTAACCACGCGTGACAGTGAAGCAGAGGGCTGAACTGTTACGTAATGCTTGATAATTTCATAGTTATTTGATATTGTAATATTTGAAACCGGTTTCGAATATTTGGCGGCAGAGGATCTACGATTTTTAATGGAAAGCAGGAGGGGTTGCAAAAGAAGCTACCGGGGAACATACACTTTAGTGTCATAGGAAAGGTTGAAAAAATATAAAGAAAGGATTTATATCATGAATACAACAAAGATAGAATTAAAAGAGAACTGGCGCTTTCATCTGGGAGAGTGCGAGGAGGCCTGGTATAAGGGATATGACGATAGCGGCTGGCGGACGGTGACGGTGCCCCATGACTGGTCGGTGGAAGCGCCCTTTTCCAGGGCCTATTCCAGCGGGACAGGATATCTGCAGGGTGGGATCGGATGGTACAGGGTGCGTTTCCGGCTGCCGGAGATATACCGGGGTAAGCGGATCCGGCTCTGCTTCGACGGGGTGTATAAGAACAGCCAGGTCTTCTGTAACAGTTATTATCTGGGAAAAAGACCAAACGGATATGTGTCTTTTTCTTATGATATCAGTGCGCAGGCGCTCTTCGGGGAAGAGGAGAATGAGATCAGCGTGAAGGTGGTACACAACGATCTGGCGGATTCCCGTTGGTTTACCGGCAGCGGTATCACAAGGAAAGTGACGCTGCTGATCGAAGAACCGGTGCATCCGGCACAGTACGGGTGTGTATTTCGGACAGACAGTATATCCGGGGAAGACAGTGGTGCTGCGGCTAAAGAGAAAGATGTGTCCGGAACTGAAAAGGTATCCGGGACGCAGGCAGCCAGTGCGCAGATCTCGGTGGTTCATGAGCCGGTAAACGACAGTAAGGCGCCGGTCAGCCTGAAGATCAGGACAATACTGCTTGACGGACAGCAGCATATAGCGGCGGAATTTACCGGAACAACAGAACTGGCTGCAGGAGAACAGGGCAGGATCAACCAGTCGGGCAGCATGGATACGCCTTCATTTTGGTCGCCGGAGTCTCCTTATCTTTATCGGATGCAAGTATGGTACAGTGTGGACGGCGGCGAAGCGTATCTGGTGGACGAGGAGAAGGTGGGCGTCAGGAGTATTGCTTTTGTGCCGGATCAGGGCTTTTTCTTAAATGGGATAAACCGGAAAATCAAGGGTGTCTGTGTACACCATGACGGCGGCTGTCTGGGCGCGGCAATGCAGCCGGAGGTGTGGCAGCGGAGACTGGCATTGCTGAAGGAATGCGGCTGCAATGCGATCCGGTGCAGCCATAATCCACATATGCCGGAATTGTATGCGCTGTGTGACGCTATGGGTTTTCTGATGATGGACGAGGCTTTCGACGAGTGGGAGAATGCGAAGAATAAGTGGTCCACAGGGCACAATGTCTATCCGCCCAGACATCAGGGCTATTATGAAGATTTTCCGCAGTGGCATGAGGAAGATCTGCGGGCCATGGTGCGTCGGGACAGAAACCACCCCAGTGTGATCCTGTGGAGTATCGGAAATGAGATTGATTATCCTAACGATCCTTACTGTCATTCCATGTTCCAGACCATGACAGGCAACAATGACGCCAATAAGCCTGCGGCGGAAATGCAGTATGACAGTAATAAACCCAATATGGAGCGGCTTGCCGTGCTGGCGGCCGAACTGGCGGCGATCGTGCGGGAAGAGGATGGCAGCAGGCCGGTAACGGTTGCGGCGGCTTTTCCGGAATTGTCTTCACAGCTGGGCTTTTTCGACGCGCTCTCCGTGGTGGGATATAATTATAAAGAGCATTTATATGAAGAGGACCACAGACGCTTTCCGGACAAGACCTTCCTCGGCAGTGAGAACGGCCACAGTGAAGAGGCCTGGCGGGCGGTGACAAAACATCCCTATATCTGCGGACAGTTTTTGTGGACGGGGATCGACTATCTGGGAGAAGCGCACGGATGGCCGGTGCATGGCTCACCGGCGGGTCTGCTTACTACGGCAGGATTTCCCAAACCGGAATTTGACAGGAGAAAGAAGCTGTGGCGGGAGGAAACGGCAGAGACAACATGCATGTCCGGAACAACCGCAGGAACAGACGGCACACGGAAGGAGTGCGCTGCAGGAATGTCCGTGGTTGTCTGGAAAGAAAAGGATATTCTGACAGGCTTGTCATGGGAAGAGAGCGCGCTGCAAAGAGGGTATCTCTATCAGATTCTTGTGCATCTCACGGATCGGAACGGACAGAAAGTGACGCTGGATGACCGGGAAGTAAGGGTACAGGTGCAGGGAGACGGCCGGCTTGCCGGAATCGATAACGGAAACCTGGCGGATGTTACGCCATTCGGCAGCGGGAGCCGGAAGACATACCAAGGTGACCTGGCCGTTTATGTGCGCAGGACGGGTGCGGAGGATATCAGCGTATTCTTACGGCTTGTGCTGGATGGAGCACAGACGGAGACAGTCAGGCTGACACTGTGATCTTTACAGATTACATTTAACTTTGCCAAGCGGGAGAAAAGAGGTTATACTATTAATGAAACCTTTATCGTGGAATACAGATGTTTCAATATCGTTACCGTAAATGTTATATTTTAATTAGGAAATTGGGAATCATACAGGTTGAATCTGTAAGGTGTGTGTTGAGGTTATGTATGCAGAAATCATCTGAAAGTAAAGCGATCACGATTTATGATATCGCAAAGGAGGCGGGCGTTTCCCCGGCTACCGTGTCCAGAGTGCTGACTAATAATGCGAATGTAAGCAAAGCGAAGAAGGAAAAGGTGCAGGGCCTGATCGCAAAGTATAATTTCAAGCCGAATGCGCTGGCAAAAGGCCTGTCCGATACCCAGAGCAAGGTGATCGGTATTATCGCCGCGGATGTGCGCAATTCTTATTATGCAGAAGTCTTTGTGGCATGTGAGAATGCGGCCAGAGAGCAGGGGTATACGGTGCTCTTAAGTAATGCTTTCGGTAGTATGGAACGGGAAATTCAGCATCTTGATATGATGCGGCAGCAGAGAGTTGCCGCCATAATCCAGTTGGGCGGCAGTGTGGATGCTGTCGCCTCTTACCCGGAATATGTCGGGAAGGTAGCGCAGATCATGCCGTCAGTTCCTTTGATCGTGACGGGGAAGCTGGATGGGACAGAATGCTATGAAGTGCAGATTGATTTTGACAAGGCGACCGATTTCCTGATGGATTATCTGTTTGGGCTGGGGCATGAGAGGATCGCGCTTGTGGGTGGCAGATATAATGTGCTTGGAACTTACAGAAAGCGGCAAAGGTACGAAGAACTCCTGGAGAAGCACGGGATTTCTTACCGTGAGGAGTATGTGGTGGCAGGCAGCTATGACTATGAGAGCGGTTATTTTGGTATGAATCAGATTCTTGCGCTTGCTGACATGCCTACGGCGGTGATCACGATCAACGATTATGTGGCATCGGGTATTATACGGAGCGCTATGGAGCATGGCTATCGGATTCCGCAGGATATTTCGGTTGCCAGTTATGACAACACGCAGATAGCGGAACTGCTGACACCCAGGCTGACGAGCATTGATTATGATTATGGGAATTTCGGAAGAATGCTGGTGAACACTGCGATCGCGGCTTCTAAGGGAATCAAGGTGCCCACGCACCAGAAAATGTGGCCCAGGTTGGTAGTGCGTGAAAGCAGTGGGCCGCGGCCCACTGCTTTCACGGTGTCATAGTGTGAGAAGGACTTCTGATCACTCGCAGCAAGGGCTGCTTCGCGAAGAAGTACTAAGTCTGCCCGCGATGCGGAGTCATGCCGCTTTGCGGCTGCGTCCGGCACGGTACTTGCGGCAGATCTCTTAAGCCGTGAAGGAATCTCTCATTCTATCTTCAGCGTCTGTATCAGGTTATAATCTTCCCGGCCGTAGAGGCGCAGAATTTCAGGATGTGCGATATAGAAGCGTTCTCCGATATAAAGCCCGCGGTAATTGTCACTTTCATAACCGTCGTTCAGTTCTTCAGAGAGTATTTTTCGGAAACTCTCCCCATCCCATTGATACAGTTCATATCTGCGCTTTACACCGTTGCGATAGTCTTCGCTTACGAATCCGATCAGGTTTTCCTCCGGATCGGCCAGCACGGCCTTATAATCGTAGAGAGCGGGACTGTAGCCGGCTTTGCTCAGCACATGGCTGTCCAGTACTTTAAGAGCCGCAGGGTCGGACATGTCGAACATCACCAGCTTCAGGCCTTCATGGCTGCCGGTTTCAGGATTGGTTTCATAGCCAAGTCCCAGGAGTTTATCTCTGCCCCAGAAATGCAGGTATTCCGAAAAACCGGTAATCTTCAGTTCACCGACAAGTTTTGGGTCTGTCTCGTCTGAGAGATCCGCCGCAAAGAGGGGGTCGGTATTCCGATAGGTGATAAAATACGCCATGTCTCCCAGAAATCTTGCCGCGTAGATACTTTCGCCCACAGCGATATGGGCAAGTGTTCCGGTTAATTTTAACTTTTCATCCAAAAGGAACAGGCAGTTCTCAAGGTCGCTCCCCGAGGTGTCTGTCGTCAGGATCCGCAGCTTATCCGACTTCTCGTGGATGGCGAAGGTGTCCCGTACGGCGCCTCGCACCGAAGCGGCGGCTTCGCCGTTTAAGTATCCGTTTTCCAGTGAGAATTTTGCGATCTGCGTGGATTCCGAACCGTTCCGGTAAACAGTATGGTACAGATACAGGGAATTCTCGCCCATGTAGATTTCGGAGCCTGCGTCCAGCAGCATCACGGTATCCCGTACGGTCTTTGGCTGATCGATACTAAGAGAGGAGACAAGCAGTGCGCGTTCCCCGCATTCGCCCAGATAGATACTGTCTTCCGACACTTTCCGGCCGCCTGCCTGCGGGATTGCGCTTTCCGGGTCATGCCGGTAATCCTCCAACAGATACTGTGCGGTAAAAAGGTACAGGAGCCGATCGTCTTTCCGGGAAGTGACGTAATTTCCGTCCTGGCTTACCTTTCCCGTGAGTACAGGATTGCGCCTGTCGCTGATGTCATAGGTGAGGACGGATGTATACAGATCCGTGTCAAGGTACTTCAGGTCATAAACGGTACTGTCTTTGTCTGATGTCTGCAGACTGCTGCTGCTTTCCGTGAGGATCAGGATCAGTGTATCTTCGTCCACATACATGGCGCAGACATTTGCGTCGCCGCTGTCGCTGTCCGCCTGTAGTTCACTGACCTGCCGCATCGTCTCCCCGGCGGCGGAGACGATACTGACCGAACTGCCCCGGAGCAGATAGAGATAGCGGCCGTCCGTTTTGACGATGTCGCTTTCGTCGATACCAAACGTCTGTACATTGGTCCTGGAGTGGTTATCCGGCGAGGATTCTTTTTTTATGGCGAGTTCTTTTTGCGTCGCGTCGTCTGTCGTGTCGAAGCTGAACTTATTTTGCGCCATGGAATCCGACCTGCCGCCAATGCCGGCAGTTGCGGCTCCGTCTTCTGCTTCGGCGATGCCCATATCTGGGCCACCGGACAGGGAATTGTCCTGCGCCTCTGCCATCTCTTCCAGTGAGGCATAGACCGCGTCATAACTTTGGGCCAGTGTGTACAGGGTTCCGGCATCCTGTCGTTTAACGGCGGCTTTCTGGGTAGATTCATCTGTATCCGATTCCGTAGCATTGGAGCCGGCATCGGTTTCCCCTTCGGTCGTTAGCGCATTGGCAGCACCACTTGCGGAACCTTCGGACTGACCGGAACCGATGGGGCTTGATATTCCCCGCAGAGCAGTCACCGTAGTAAAGCAGAGGACGAACAGCGCGGCTGCGGCCAGAGCAAATCCTGCTTTTCGATTTGTGTATGATCTGTTTCTTGCTTCTGCGTTTTTACGTTCTGCTTTACGGCATTTTTCCTGCAGGTTCCCGGGCGCAAGGCTTTCTGGTATGACGATCGATTCTGCAGATTGTTTTATTTTTTCCAGTATTTCCTGTTCTGTCATATGAATGTCTCCTATTCTTTCAGTTGCACTGCGAGTTTCTTCAGGGCGCGACTTTCTCTCGAGCGGACCGTATTCGCCTTCATGCCCGTGATCCGGGCGATTTCCTGACTGGTATAGCCGCCGAAAACATGCAGGCTGATGATGGCCCGGTCTTTGGCTGCCAATTTACCGAATAAACTGCGCAGGTGGTATTTTTCGTCAAGACTGCTTTCGTCTGTGGAACCTTCGAGCGCATCGGTCCATTCCAGCGGCCTGTAAAAGTATTCCTTTCTTTTGCGCCGGCATTTGTTGTGAAGGATCTGAAACATCCAACTCTCAAAAGATTCTTCCTTTCGGAGTTTTCCGATGGTCGCCCAGGCGTCTGCCACCGCATCGCTTACCGCATCCTCCGCATCTGCGGGATTCCCCAGTGTATATAATGCGAACCGGTATAAATTGTAATAAATGTTTTGATACAGCACGGCAAAGGACTGGGCGTTCCCCTGTTTTGCCTGTCTTACTAACTGCAGTTTTGTATCCATATCCCACCTCTTTTGCGTATACTTCCAGGCTGCGAAACCTTTTGACCTCAACATCATCAATATAACTGTAAGTGTATAATATTCCTTCTTTTGTTGCATAGGCATCTAAGTTTAAAACAGAATATTTCACAAATATTTTGAGATGATTTCATATATTTTTCACAAAATAGAAACCGGTTTCAAGAAAAATATTGACGGGGGGGGGTAATGTGATTAAATAGAAATCAAGAAATCGGTTTCAGAACAGCAAAAGCACTATGATTTTTGATAAAGAGAGTGAGGGTGAAGGATGAAAAAGCGTAAAAGTGATCTGACTTTTTTAGAAAAAGTCGTAAGAAATCGGGTACTGCTCTTCATGTGTCTGCCGGCAGTGATCTTTTTCTTTATGTTCAACTATATGCCGCTTCCCGGTATCTATGTGGCATTTGTCAAGTACAATTACCGGGACGGTATCTTTGGCAGTAAGTTTATCGGACTGGATAACTTCAAATTTCTGGCCACATCCGGTCAACTGTGGACGCTGACGAAAAACACGATCTTGTATAATCTGGCATTTATCATATTGGGCAATATGCTGGCCGTATTTGTGGCAATCCTGCTAAATGAGATGCAGAGCAAGTGGTTTAAGAAAGTTTCACAGACTATCCTGTTTCTTCCTTATTTTATTTCTCAGGTATTGGTAGGGCTTCTGGTGTTTAACCTGCTGAATTATGACACGGGTTTTGTAAACGGCATCCTGAGCAGTCTGGGAATGGAACGATGGCAGCCCTATTCGGATCCGAATGTATGGCCGGTTCTGATGGTGGTGATCTACTTGTGGCAGCAGACGGGATACAACTCGGTCGTATACTTTGCATCCATCATGGGAATCGACGGAGAGATGATGGAGGCAGCCAAAGTAGACGGCGCCAACGGCTTCCAGAGAATCCGCTACATAATCCTGCCGTCCCTGAAACCGACAATCGTCATCCTGCTTCTGTTCGCACTCGGCGGTATCGTCAAGGGTAACTTCGGTCTGTTCTATAACATTGTAGGCTCGAACCCCATCCTCTATCCGACCACGGATATCATCGAGACATTTGTCTACCGCTCGACGGTGCAGAGTTTTAACTTCTCCACGGCGTCTGCGGTTGGCTTCTATCAGTCAGTCGTCGGATTTGTGATCGTAATGACAGTCAATTATATCGTGAAGAAGATAGAACCGGATTATTCACTGTTTTAGGGCATTCCCCGCACGGGCTTGAAAGAAAGGATGGAGGTTAAGAATGGCGAAGAATAAAGATATGGATTTAATGGAATCCGGCGCTAAAGTTAAGATTGGCACGACAGACAAGGTCATCAGGGGATTCGGGTATGTTTTTATAACTTTTTATGCGATCTGCTGCTTTCTGATCATTATCGGCACTTCTTTTACAAATGAGTCAACGATCAGAGAATTGGGCGTACAGCTGATTCCCAAAGACTTTTCATTGGAAGCATATAAGATGGTAACGAAGAGTGGCGGCATCTGGAAATCTTACCTGCTGACGATCGTGATGACGGTGGTAGGAACCAGCGTAGGGCTTTCGATCATTTCCATGACCGGTTATGCACTGCAGAGAAGGGATTTCTTCTTTCGGAACACGATCTCCTTCTACATCTATTTCACCAGTCTGTTCTCGGCAGGACTTGCACCTTATTATCTGCTGATGACACAGACCTATCATCTGCAGGACAGCTATTTGGCAGTACTTCTGCCGCTTCTGATGTCTCCGTGGCTGGTCATATTGATGAAGAATTTCGTGAAGGCGATCCCGCATGAGATCACGGAGTCAGGCAAGATAGACGGCGCAGGCGATATGAGGATTTTCATCTCCCTGATCCTGCCCATGTTAAAACCGGCATTGGCGACGATCGGCCTGTTCCTGGCGCTGGGTTACTGGAACGAATGGTATCAGTCGTCCCTGTTCCTGGGATCTAAGGTAGCCGTGAAGCCGCTGCAGTTTACCTTGTATGAGGTAGTCAATAAGATCGATCAGTTGAAGAATTCCGTGGCAGGACAGTTTGTCAGCCTGGCGGATATCCCGCAGGAAGGCGTTAAGATGGCCAATGCGGTTCTGGCAACCGGCCCGATCGTACTGCTGTATCCCTTCGTACAGAGATATTTTATCAGCGGTATCACCGTTGGTGCAGTCAAAGGTTGACGCTCTGGAAGCAGAGTTCAATATATAAAAACGGGCAGAGCTCGTTTGAGATTCGCACTGCGAATATAAAATGCGGAGAAGATCCGCGAAAATCTAAGAAAAGTGGAGGTAAGAAATGAAAAGGAAATTAGCGGCAGTTTTATTGGCAACATCCATGGTCGCAGGCCTTACGGCATGCGGCGGTTCCGATGCTCCGGCGGCGGATGACGGTACGGTGGCGGACGAAGACGCGGCAGCAGACGAAGGTACGACAGCAGATGAGGGGACGGCAGCGGACGAAGGTGCAGCGGCGGCAGATTCCGGCGATCCGTGGGCGGATGTGGACACATCCGAGCATGTAGTCATCACTTATATGACCACAGGCGATACGCCTTCCGGTACGAAAGAAAAGTATGACGAGATGATGGCGAAACTGAACGAGATTCTGACGGAGAAGGTCAACGCTGAACTTGACATCAACTTCATCTCCTGGACGGATTATCTTTCCAACTACAACCTGACACTGGCTCGTATGGATGGCACGGTTGACCTGGTAGGTACGGCGTCCGACTGGCTGGACGCATGGCCGAATGCGAAGAACGGCGCTTTCCTTGAACTGTCAGAGGATATGCTGAAGAAGTATGCGCCTAAGACATGGGAGAGCATTCCGGCTGAGAACTGGGAGCTGTGTAAGTACAACGGCGAGATCTATCTGATGCCGGAAGATAACTATGCGCAGTGGGTAAACCATGGTTTTACTTATCGTCTTGACTGGGCGAAGGAAGCGGGACTTGAGAACGGTGTACATAGCTGGGAGGATTTGACCACTTATTTCCGCTATGTGAAAGAAACCTATCCAGACATCATTCCATGGGATTCCGACGGTACACAGTATGCGACTATGGTCGGAGGATGGATCAGCTCTCATTCGAACTATGTTGCGATTGACGGTATCAATTCAGGCGCTATGTGGGGCGGCACGAAGGACGACCTTTATACGGTTTATTCTCCGTATATGACCGACACGGATTCTCTTGTAGAGTTTGCCAAGATGATGAAAGAATGGGATGAGATCGGCGTATGGCAGACAGACGTGCTGAATAACACGGCTGCAACGAATCGTGACGACTACAGAGTCGGTAAAGTAGCGGCTGAGCAGCATCACACGCAGACCTGGACGGATCTGGTAAGCAAAACACCGGCTAACACGATCTATCAGGATGATGCGGACGCAGCATCAGGCTTCTTCTGGTTCGGTGAGGAGGCTAAGAACCTGACAGCGCTTTCCATCACACACGGCGCTATGGCGATTTCCGCAGGCAGTGCGAATCCTGAAAGAGCATTGATGGTTTATGACTTGCTCAGAAACGATCCTGAATGCTATAAGTTGTTCTGCTATGGTGTCGAAGGCGTGTCCTACGAGATCACGGACGACGGCCTGCGGACAACACCGGAAGGCTATAACCAGGATACGGACAATATCAACGGAACGACAAACTACTGGTGGGGACGGAACGACGACCTGGAGATCAGGGACGCAAGCCGCGACTGGGATACGATCGACGCGCTGTATGCAGAGTATGACGGTCTTAAGATCGAATATCCTTACGGTCAGTTTGTTGCGGAGGTAGATGCGATCCAGGCTCAGATCCAGAATATCAATCAGATTCATGAGCAGTATATGAAGCAGATCGCATTCGGCAAATATGCCGGAACGGCGGAAGAGATCGTTGCAGAGTATCAGGCAGCGCTTGAAGGTGCAGGGATCAACGATGTTACCGCAGAATTGCAGAGACAGTTTGACGGACTCTATAAATAAGCAGGCGTAAGGTATCGCCCGCAGCGGACAGGATTTATTTCCGTTCGCGCAGGATAGTATGCCCGGTGCGGTGTCAGCTGACACTGCACTGGGCATATTTTTTGGGAGAGATACCGACAGCTTTGGTAAAGGATTTGAAGAAGCTGCTGTAGTCGGTAAAACCGCTTTTCTCAAAGGCTTCCATGACGCTTCCGCCGTCGCTTAGGAGTGCCTTGGCGATGCTGATCCGTCTTGCGGTAATATATTTCCCTACGGTTGTGCCGGTGGCCGCTTTGAAGATGCGGCAGATATAGGATTCGCTCAGATAGAATTCGCCGGCAAGCTGCCCGATGGTCAGCGGGGATGTGATATTCCGGTTGATGTATCTTAAGATGTCGTCTACCTGCTGGTTATAGATGCAAGTGGCGCCGGCATCGGACGGACGGTTTGACAGTGTGAGGCGGGTCACCAGGACGAGCAGTTCTATGAAGGCAGTCTGTTCCAGGATATCCTGGCCGTAGCCTTCGGCGTCCGTGATCTTATTGATATAGTAGAGAAAGCGGTTCTGCTGTTCCCTGTTCAGAGAAAGCTTATGGCAGAAATTCCCGGGACGGCTGGTAAAACAGGCATCCAGGTCTGTCTCAGGGGAGGAAAGCCGTTTGGTATATTCCGGATGGATGGACAGGACGATGCGTTCGTGGACAGCCCTGTCTACCTGAGTGATCTTATGGCTTTCGTACTGGTTGATGATGAAGAGGTCGCCGGGTTCAATGGCATAGAATCTGTTGTCGATCAGAAACTGCCTGCCGCCGGAGATGGAATAGTAGATTTCATAGCAGTCGTGGATATGCATATCCATTGTCTGCTCTTCTTTATAAAGATGCGCTATGGCGAAAGTCTGGGTGGCGGCACAGTTTTTGATGGCCTGCCGGCAGGAGAAGAGTTCTTTCATTTGGAGGATTCCTTTCTTGTATGGACAGGTATTACAGATACTATCATTATAAGATGATTTCAGGGTGAATACAAGGAAAGGCGCCGATAAAGCTGTGAACTGTAACGTGTTCGTAATTATTCACGGGACAGGAATGCGCCAAACTGCGCATTCCGTGAGAACATGATCCACGTGTTCAATATTTGCAAGGTTTACAAGGGGATTTGAAAAGAAAACAGTAATATATTTATATATAATCAGATCAGAAAGACAACAGAACAGGAAGCGCATGGCGCTTCGGAACGGAGGTTACTATGGAATTAAGAACAGCGTCTTCACCGAGGGATGTGAAGCATTACACTACTGAGAGATTAAGAGAGGAATTTTTGATCCAGGGCTTGTTTGTGCCGGGAGAGATCAGGCTGGTGTACAGCCATATCGACAGGATCATCACGGGGGCAGCGGTACCGACGAAGGCATTGAAACTTACGGCAGGGGATGAGCTGAGGGCCGAGTATTTCCTGCAGAGAAGAGAGATGGGTGTTATCAACATAGGCGGCGTCGGCAGGATCGCGATCGACGGAAAGGAATATACGGTAGGATATAAGGATGCCATGTATATCGGCAAGGGGGCGCAGGATATCGTATTCGACAGCGTGGACGCGAAGGATCCGGCCAGATTCTATATCAACAGCACACCGGCGCATAAGGCATATCCTACTGTGCTGATCAAGCCGGAAGGAACACCGGAGAACGGTGTCGTGATCGTGAAAGATGAGAATAAGGTGGAGTTAGGTTCTCTGGAGGAAGCAAATCACAGAGTGATCTGCAAATATATTCTTCCCGGACAGGTGGAGAGCTGCCAGTTGGTGATGGGGATGACGAAGCTTGCGCCCGGCAGTGTGTGGAATACGATGCCCTGCCATACCCATGACAGACGGATGGAGGTCTATCTGTATTTCGAGATGCCGGAGGATGCGATCGTGATGCACTACATGGGCGAACCGCAGGAGACGAGACATATCGTGATGAGAAATGAAGAGGCGGTCATCTCTCCCAGCTGGTCGATCCATGCAGGATGCGGTTCCCGGGCGTATACTTTTATCTGGGGCATGGCAGGCGAGAACCAGGAGTTCACCGATATGGATGATGTGGCAATGAAGGAACTGATGTAGGAATGAAGCGGAAAGAAAGGACAGGTAGCAGCATGAATGGTTTTATGAAGAAATTTTCTCTGGAAGGTAAAGTTGCGCTGATCACAGGTGCATCTTACGGAATCGGCTTCGCGATTGCGACGGCATATGCGGAGGCGGGTGCGACGATCGTCTTTAACGATATCAAACAGGAACTGGTGGATAAGGGGCTGGCGGCTTATCAAGAAAAGGGGATCAAGGCACATGGGTATGTATGCGACGTGACGGATGAAGAGCAGGTACAGGCACTGGTTGCGAAAGTCGAAGAAGAGGTAGGCATGATCGACATCCTTGTGAACAATGCGGGCATCATCAAACGGATTCCCATGTGCGATATGACGGCCGAGCAGTTCCGCCAGGTGATCGATGTGGATCTTAATGCGCCCTTTATCGTATCGAAAGCTGTTATTCCGGGTATGATCAGGAAAGGCCACGGTAAGATCATCAACATCTGTTCCATGATGAGCGAGCTGGGTCGGGAGACCGTCTCCGCCTATGCGGCAGCCAAAGGCGGTTTGAAGATGCTGACCAGAAACATTGCTTCCGAGTACGGTGAACATAACATTCAATGCAACGGCATCGGACCCGGCTACATTGCGACACCGCAGACGGCTCCACTCCGTGAGATCCAACCGGACGGCTCCAGACATCCTTTCGATCAGTTTATCATTGCCAAGACGCCGGCGGCACGTTGGGGCGAGACGGCGGATCTGCAGGGGCCGGCAGTCTTTTTGGCATCGGAGGCATCCGACTTTGTGAACGGCCATGTATTGTATGTGGACGGTGGCATACTGGCTTATATCGGTAAGCAGCCGTAGTAGCGTTACGTTTTTTCGGAAGGAGGACAGCTATGTTTTACGAATATGCATTGACTTATCATATGCCCTTTGGCAAATTTTCCCTTTACCCGCCTGCGGCCGACCGAAAGGCATGGGAAGCTCTTGACGAGACATGGAAAAAAGATGCCGTAGCGCTTGGGCGTTCTTATCTGCAATATGCTTATCCGCAGTTGTCCGCTACAGATTTTCTGGATTTTACCATTACCGGAAACCGGGTTCGCTATGAGGAGAAGTATTTTGCCAGACGGCATGCGCTGGATGCGCTTGTGCTGGCGGAGTGTGTTTTAAATACAGGCGAGTTCCTGCCGGATATCATCAACGGGATCTTCTGCATCTGCGAGGAAAGCGGCTGGCAGCTGCCGCCTCATAATTCTTATAGACGGGATACGCCGCAGCTGCCTCTGCCGGATGCAGAGGAACCGGTACTCGACCTGTTCGCCTGCGAGACGGCAGCCGTTCTGGCCACAGTCTGTTACCTGATCGGAGAGCAGCTTGACGGTTTTGATCCCGTTATCTGCAAAAGGATTCGGCACGAACTGGAGACGCGGATTTTTCAACCCTATCTTTCCGGACATTTCTGGTGGATGGGGAACGGAGAAGAGCCGATGAATAACTGGACAGTCTGGTGTACACAGAATGTCCTGCTGGCAGTTTTCCTTACGGAGACGGAGGAGGATTTCCGGCACCGCGTGACCGAAAAGGCCTGCCGCAGCATCGATTATTTTCTGGCGGAGTATGGAGAGGACGGATGCTGTGACGAGGGAGCGTTGTACTACCGTCATGCCGGACTGTGCCTTTTCAATGCGCTGGAGATTTTGAATGCGGTCACTTACGGCCATTTTGCCAGTCTGTATCTGGAGATAAAGGTGCGCAATATTGCGGCTTATCTTATGAATGTGCATGTACAGGATAAATACTATGTGAATTTTGCGGACTGCTCGCCTGTGCCGGGCAGGTGCAGCGCAAGGGAATTTCTGTTTGCCAGACGTACCGGAAATCAGGAGATGGCGGCATTTGCCGCGGAGGATTTTATGAGAGGCCTGCCGCAGACGATGCTGCTGCCCGGAGAGAACAACTTGTATTACAGGCTGCAGAATGCTTTTACCGTGAAAGAGATAGTCGCATATGCCGCTGGCGTGGCGGAAACACCGGTAGACTATACAGATATTTTCTATCCGAGCACGGGACTTTTTATTGCCAGGGATGCAGTCTATTTTCTGGCGGTGAAGGCTGGGTGTAACGGGGACAGCCATAATCACAATGATACGGGCAGCTTTACGATCTATAAGAACGGCTTTCCGTTATTGATCGATGTGGGAGTGGAGAGCTATACGAAGAAAACCTTTTCACCGCAGCGATATGAGATCTGGACGATGCAGTCGGCGTACCATAACCTGCCGACGGTCAACGGCTGTATGCAGAAGGAGGGGAAGATTTATAAGGCAGTGGATACAAGCACACGGTTCGGAGAGGAGAGCAGCGAGATCAGGATGAATCTTGCGAAGGCTTATCCGGCACAGGCGGGTCTTAAGTATTACAACCGCCGGGCCGTGTTGGTGAAGGGGCAGGAGATACGGATCGAGGATACGTTCGGTTTTGTGGAGGCCGCAGATAAGAATGCGGATGCAGCTGACGGGGCTTATGACAGAAAGCAGGTTATCCTGAGCCTTATGACATATGAGAGAGTGGTTCCGGCGCCGCAGGAGCAGAGAGAGGGACTGCTGCTGAAGATTGGTGACAAGGGCGTTATATACGTTACAGGCGGAAGGTATGTGGAGACGGAGGAGATTCCGGTTACGGATCAGAGATTGAAGACAGCCTGGGAGCATGCCGTCTATAGGACGCTGATCGAGGCGGAAGGGACGTCGCTTGCAGTGCGTATCTGCTGAAGAGATCCGCCGCAGGCGGGGAATCCTGCAAAGCAGGTTTTTGTACGGAGGCATTAACGAGGCTGCGTAAGGACGCACGATGAGAAAGGAGTATGGTTGAAGATATGGCAGTACTGGCGCTTAAAGTATTAGACAAGAATGGCAAGACCCGCTGTGTAAGTTCGGGAGAGAATCAGGTAAGCCTGGTATGCACGGCGGAATATCAGGAAGGAGACAGGGTGGTACTTGAGACTTCCGAGAAAAATATCCATGTATGGCTGCAGGTGGATGACGCATTGGGCAGCGCATTATGCTATGTGACGGACAATGTTTCTTACGACATCCCTTTTGGTGAAAAGAGGATCTGTTATTCCCCGAAGGTTTTTTCGGGAAGCAGGCATTATCTGTGTGCGAGATGCGCCCGGGAAGACGAAATTCACGCTTACAGGAATCTGGCGCTGAATGTGTGTGACCAGCATGGAGAGACCCATTGTTATCCGCATGCTTTTGCCAATGTGGAAACGAGAGGGGAGTCAGTCTTTGCGGCCCGCAACGCAATAGATGGAGTATGCGAGAACCGTTCTCACGGGGAGTGGCCTTATGAGTCCTGGGGAATCAACATGCAGGATGATGCCGAGATGACAGTGGATTTCGGACGAGAGGTGGAGATCGATAAGATCGTGCTTTACACCAGATCGGATTTTCCGCATGATAATTGGTGGCAGCAGGTGACTCTCACGTTTTCCGACAGAACTTCAGTGGAATGGAAACTGGAGAAGAGCCGCCTTCCGCATACGCTGGCTTTCAAAGCAAAAAAAGTAAAATGGGTGAAACTGGAGAAGCTGATCAAAGCGGACAATCCGTCTCCATTTCCGGCGCTGAGCCAGATAGAGGTGTATGGAAGAGATGTGCGCTGACCGCAGTCTGACGTCCGTGACCGGCGGCGATCAGAGGATGGTGCGTCAGCTGTCTGCAGCCGGCAGTGTCAGATAATTGAGTGCACCCTCCGGCACACCCGTCCCGCGTTCCAAAAGTGCTACCAGTCCGCGGATCGTGTCTTCTGAATCTTCGGCGGTGGCGGAGAGGAAAGTATTGTTCAGTTTGACGGCCAGTACGATCAGTACGATCTCGGCGAGAGCAGCCGGGTATTCGAAATGGATCTCACCGGCAGCAATGCCCTGCCTGATGATCTCTGTCAGGCTGGGTTTCAGCTCCGCGATCAGGTGATTCATATATTTCTGATGCAGAAAGGCACTCTCCTGCGCGTTAGCGGTGACGGTGTTATCCTGACTCAAAAAGGCATCCGAAGAGTTGCGGCACGCCTGCAGGATCATGGCCATGCGCGTGAACGGAGAGATTTCCGTCTGGCCTGCAAGGCTCTTTGCTGTTTTCAGAGGTTTCTCATAATTTCTTTCGATCAGGGCATCAAGTATCGCTTCTTTAGAAGGAAAGTAGTAGTAGATGCTCCCTTTGCCGATTCCGGCCTTTTTCGCAATATCACTGACGGAAATATTCTGTAGAGTCTGATCCTCCAGCAGTTGATGGAGTGCGTCTAAAATTCTGTCATATTTCTTCAAGTCCGGCATGGGAAACCTCCGTGTCAAATGCATGATCGATAAATATTATAAGCAATCATATCACAAACTGTATTGACGGACAATTATAAATATTGCCATAAAAAGAGAAAAATTTTCTCTATTAATTAGCTGAAAATGTAGTTGACCGATGGTCGAAATATGTGTTACTGTTTTTGTATACAAATTCGACCGATGGTCGAAATGTAGGAAATGCGATAGTTCGTGCATCATGTCGGGCATAGCATCGCATTATAGACATGCAGGAAAAGAAGACAGGATAAAAACTACGAACAGGAAACCTGAGGGGAGAAGAAGGAGGAGTCAATATGACGTATGCAGATCTGTTTTACGAGATCAAAGGTAAATTTATGGGAGCCGATGTGAGCGATATTCACGAACATCTGGCATTCCAGTTCAACATCGAGGATGAGGAGGCAGGCGGCGCCTTTTATGTGGAAGTGAAAGAAGGCGTGCTGTATGTGGAGCCCTATGAGTATTATGACAGAGATGCCATGTTCATCTGCGCACCTGATGTGCTTTTGGGCATTGCTGACGGAACGATCGATCCGGTAGCTGCATTCACAGAGCAGAAGCTGCGGGTGGAAGGTAATATCGAGAAGGCGCTGCGGCTTAAGGAGATCATCGAGATGAAGAAGAAAGCTGCGGAGGAAAG
This sequence comes from uncultured Lachnospiraceae bacterium, assembly GCA_947175055.1. Taxonomy (GTDB): domain Bacteria; phylum Bacillota; class Clostridia; order Lachnospirales; family Lachnospiraceae; genus UBA3282. The sequence goes on from CAMWLJ010000008.1 coordinate 30,327, forward strand.
GAGCATCGCGAAGAAAGCGGCAGACAAAGTGGTGGACACGGTTGTAAAGACGGTGGCCAAAAAAGTAGTAGAGAAAGAAAACAAGAAGAGTAAGTAGTAGACAGAACAAGAAGCAATAATTTATAGAAGCAATAGATATTAACAGGAATACTAAAGACAGGAATAATAAAAATAAGAAAGAAGATGATAAGACGATGGGAGCATTGAAGAACATCGTTGCGGCAGCAGGGATCCTGGCCGCGGCAGGGGTAGGCGAGACGGTATATTTCTACAATAGGACCATGAAGCGGGGGAACGCGAAGACGGAGAGGACGACGAAGATGTCCGGCACGGACTGGCAGCAGTACTTTCCGCTGATGGAGGAGAGAAAAGGGTTTGTGATGGCCCAGCCGCACAGTGATGTGTATGTGACATCGTTTGATGGGTTAAGGCTTCACGCTACTTATTTTCCGGCGCTTGCTGAGGAACAGAACGTAAAGGCAGAAGAAAGTGCGCTGCAGGCAGAGCGGGAATCACAAGAAGACGCACATCACAGTGCTATGGTATCGGATAAGCGGGAAACCGGGAAGCCGGCAAGGGTCAAGAAGGCCGTAATCTGTTTCCACGGTTACACGGGTGAAGGACTCAGCAATCATATGGCCATTGCCGATTATTTCCTGAAACACGGGTACGCCATGTTGCTGCCGGATGCGAGAGCCCATGGGGAGAGCGAAGGTGAGTACATCGGCTTTGGCTGCCTGGACAGGAAGGATGCATTGGAATGGATCGACTGGCTGATCCGTGAGTGCGGTGAAGACGTGGAGATCATGCTTTTCGGCACGTCTATGGGCGGTGCGACAGTGTTGATGACCAGTGGCTTAGAGCTGCCGGTCAATGTGAAGGGTATTGTTTCCGACTGTGGCTTCACTTCTCCCAAGGAAGTGTTCACCCATGTGCTGAACAATATGTACCATCTGCCTGCGTTCCCGGCTATTCAGGGAGCAGATCTGATCAACAGGAAGCTTGCAGGTTACGGCATGGATGAATGTAACGCCAAATATGAAGTGCAAAAGGCCCAGGTGCCGATCCTTTTTATACACGGTTCGGCGGACACTTTCGTACCTTGCAGTATGTGTGATGAGATCTACGAGAACTGCCGCTCACCAAAGCGCAGGCTGATCGTGGAAGGGGCGGCTCATGCGGAGAGCTATTATAAAGATATGGCAGCTTATGAGAAAGCGCTGGATGAGTTCGCGGAAGAGATCTTTTGAGGAAACGTGGCGGAGAATGACTGCGGAAAATCAAATTTGAGAGGAATAGACTAAAATGAAAACTAGAAAAGGTTATAAGACATACCCGTTGACAGTGGCGCAGAAATTCCATAACTATTATGCGCAGTACTGTCCGGGCAAGGAGGTTCTGAACGTAGGTACGAGCCTGACGATCGAATTCGAGTTAAATATTGATGAACTTCGGAAAGCCATTTATAAGGCGTACGAGCGGTGCGAGTCCATGCGGGCACGCCTTGCCTATGATAAGAAGGAACAAGAATGGTATCAGTATATCGTGGAAAAGGAGGAGCGTGAGATCGAGTTCGTGGCTGATCCGTGAGTGCGGTGAAGACGTGGAGATCATGCTTTTCGGCACGTCTATGGGCGGTGCGACAGTGTTGATGACCAGTGGCTTAGAGCTGCCGGTCAATGTGAAGGGTATTGTTTCCGACTGTGGCTTCACTTCTCCCAAGGAAGTGTTCACCCATGTGCTGAACAATATGTACCATCTGCCTGCGTTCCCGGCTATTCAGGGAGCAGATCTGATCAACAGGAAGCTTGCAGGTTACGGCATGGATGAATGTAACGCCAAATATGAAGTGCAAAAGGCCCAGGTGCCGATCCTTTTTATACACGGTTCGGCGGACACTTTCGTACCTTGCAGTATGTGTGATGAGATCTACGAGAACTGCCGCTCACCAAAGCGCAGGCTGATCGTGGAAGGGGCGGCTCATGCGGAGAGCTATTATAAAGATATGGCAGCTTATGAGAAAGCGCTGGATGAGTTCGCGGAAGAGATCTTTTGAGGAAACGTGGCGGAGAATGACTGCGGAAAATCAAATTTGAGAGGAATAGACTAAAATGAAAACTAGAAAAGGTTATAAGACATACCCGTTGACAGTGGCGCAGAAATTCCATAACTATTATGCGCAGTACTGTCCGGGCAAGGAGGTTCTGAACGTAGGTACGAGCCTGACGATCGAATTCGAGTTAAATATTGATGAACTTCGGAAAGCCATTTATAAGGCGTACGAGCGGTGCGAGTCCATGCGGGCACGCCTTGCCTATGATAAGAAGGAACAAGAATGGTATCAGTATATCGTGGAAAAGGAGGAGCGTGAGATCGAGTTCGTGGACTTTACGGGTAAGACCATGGAGGAAGCGGAGGCCGAGATGACGGCCTGGACGCGGATACCTTTTGATAAGGAAGACGAGCCGATGAACAGGGTTGTGCTCATTAAGACGCCGGACGGCTTTGAGGGCATGTACCTTGTGGGCGACCATAGATTTCTGGACGCGCAGTCGCTGATCGGTTTCATGAAGGATGTGATCGAGTTGTACTGTAACGCGAATTTCGAGAACATTCCTTATCCGGCCGATATGCGCTCTTATATCGAGCAGGTGGAAAAGGATCTGGCTTATGAGAACGACAGTAAGGCACAGGCCAGAGACCGGGCTTACTTCCGGAAGCTGATCGAGGAGTCGGAGCCGATCTACAATGGTATCGAAGGGCCGGGTAAACTGGAGGCGGCAAGAGCGGCTACAGGCAATCCTAATCTGCGTGCGGCGCCTACCGGATCGGACAGTTTTGCGGCAGCCATCGATATTTTCCATCTGGAAGAGGAGCCTACGAGAAGGCTGATGACCTTCTGCGAGCAGCAGCATATTTCGCTGCAGTGTCTGTTGGTGATGGGAATACGTACCTATCTGCAGAAGATCAACCAATGTGACGATGTGTCTATGCAGATCGCCTACGCGCGCCGGGCTACCTTACAGGAGAAAAAGTCGGGCGGTACCAGGATACACTGCTTCCCTTTCCGGACGGTCATTTCGGAGGAAAAGACCTTCTTGCAGGGAATCCGCGAGATCAGGGACAGGCAGAATGAAGTGTTCCGGTATGTAAACTTCAATCCGGCGGAATATCTTGGGTATCGGAGTCAGCTCTATGCGCCGCCGCGCGGCATGGGGTATGAGACGGTGTCACTTACCTATCAGCCGGCGACTCTGCGGGAAAAAGGACTGACCGATTTGGGCGGTATCCAGTATAAGACGAAGCGGTACTGTAACGGGTACTATTCGGATGGACTCTATCTTACGGTGATGCACCGGTCGGAGGATAACGGGCTGGATTTCAGCTTCGAGCACCAGACGAAGGCGTACAGCAGAGAACAGCTGGAGTATTTCTATTATTATATCTGTAAGATCATGTTTAAGGGAATTGAGAATCCGGATCTGAAGATTGGAGAGATTATCAGACTTGTGTAGTTGGGGTTTTATATAGATCATTGACAGGAAAGGATGAATGAAAATGTTAGAGCAGTTGAAGGATATCATTGTAAATTATGTGGAAGTGAAGAAGGAAGATATTAAGCCGGAATCTCGGTTTATCGAGGAGTTGGGATTTACCTCGTTTGACTTTATGAGTATGCTGGGTGAGATCGAGGATGTGATGGATGTTGAGATCGATCAGGAAGAAGTGGTCGATATCCGTACCGTGCAGGAAGCGGTGGATTATCTGGAGAAGCTGGTATAGCCGGCGTACATCTTTTTTTAGGATTATGCAAAGAGATTGCTGATCGTAGTGTGATTTGTGTTTTGGTGGCGTGCGGGGCACGTGAAGGGAGAAGCTATGAACGAATTGCGCAGTACTATTTATGAGCTGCTTGTAAAGGCACAGGAGGCTTACGGTTCACAGGATGCCATCCGGTATAAGGTGAAGGAAGCCGGAGACGGCGGTAAGAAAGAGACGAAGGTAGCGGCGAAGACGTATACGCAGCTGCGGCAGGACAGCGAGCATTTCTCGGTGGCGCTGAAGAAGTTGGGAGAGCAGGGAAAGCATATAGCTCTGGTGGGAGCCACGTCCTATTCCTGGATCGCGGGTTATTACGGGATCGTAAATGGTGGCAGCGTGGCAGTGCCGCTGGATGCAAATCTTCCGGCGGAGGATCTTTGTGAGCTGCTTGACAGGGCGGATGTGACCACTTTCCTCTATGATGCGTCGAAGGAAAATGTGGCGCTTATGGCGGTAGAGAAGTGTCCGAAATTAGTCAATATCATTGCCATGGAAGAAGGCACGGCAGTTCCGAATGCCCTTTTCATGTGGGATCTGATCAAAGAGGCTACAGAGCGGGATGACTTTCAGCCAAAGCCTGAGGATCTGGCGACCATCATGTTTACTTCGGGTACTACAGGTAAGAGCAAAGGCGTTATGCTCACCCACAGGAATCTGGCGGAGAATGCCACGGCCCTTGATATGGGCTATGAGCCGGGGATGGTGGTGATGAGTGTGCTGCCGATCCATCATGCATACTGTCTGAGTATGGATATCCTGAAGGGGACTTCCATCGGTGCGATCATCTGTATCAATGACTCTTTGCTGCGGGTGGCCAAGAATATCAAGCTTTTTGAACCCAATATGATCTTAATGGTACCGCTTATGGTGGAGACATTGGCCAAAAAACTGGAAGAGGCGTCCCTGATTCCGGCGCCGCTTGTGAAGATCAAGGTATTCGGCAGGCAATTCCACACGATATGCAGCGGTGGTGCGTATCTGAATCCGGCCTACATCGATCTGTTTAAAAAGTACGGAATCAAGATCCTGCAGGGCTATGGCATGACGGAGTGTGCGCCGGTCATCAGCACCAACTGTGACAATGCGTTTAAGGCGGGATCCATCGGTCAATGTATGCCCAACTGCGAGGTAAAGATCGTAGACGAGGAGATCTGGGTGAAAGGCACCAGCGTGATGCAGGGCTATTACCAGATGCCGGAGGAGACGGCACAGACTCTGGAGGATGGCTGGTTGAAGACGGGTGACCTGGGTTACATAGACGAGGACGGTTTCCTCTTCCTGACCGGGCGTAAGAAGAATCTGATCATCACGCCTAACGGTGAGAACGTATCTCCGGAAGAGATCGAGAACAAGATTGGTGCCAACCGGTTGGTACAGGAGGTGTTGGTGCGCGACAGTGAAGGCGTGATCGAGGCGGAGATCTTCCCGGACTATGAATACGCAGCCAAGAAGAAGATTAAGGATCTGCAGGCTCAGCTGCAGTCCATCATCGATGAATACAATAAGACGGCGCCGCTTTACAAGAGGATCTTCAAGTTAAAGATGCGCGACGTGGAATTTGAAAAGAATACGACGAAGAAGATCAAGAGATTTTGATTTCGGAAAAACATAAAAGATGAGAGAGCGCTTATCACGCTCTCTCATCTTTTGTACTGTTATAATACCACAAAAATGCAGAAAATTCAAGACTGGTAAGTCGATGGGAGAGGTGCTATAGTGAGAGTCCGGCTTTAAAGTTTGTAATGTAGGAGGGATGCTCATGAACAGGGATTGGATGGTTTTACTGCAGGAGAACCAGGTGGGTAAGGTGATCGAAACGAATCAGACTACGGCCCGGTACGGGCTTACGCTGACCGAAGAGGAGGCGAAGTTGATCCTGCGGGAGCGGAAAGATACCTTGCGGGAACAGAGGAGGGTAGAGTTTGGGGATTCCGTGACGCCCAAGATCATTTATGAATTCTGCGACTCGGATTTTATCGACCAGAGTAACTATGTGGAGACGATCGCCCGACTGCAGGAGATCTTCTATCTGTATAAGAATGAGATGCTGGATGAGATATCCGATGATGAACTGCTGCATCTGATGAAGGAGCAGTTTGAGGAGATCTGCTTTGGCGACCTGGACTATCTGGAGGGCACATGTCTGAATAATTTTGCGCAGGCTGTCCGGGCAGGCTACCAGGGATATAAGGCTTCGGCAGGCCGCGGGGAGGCTTACACTTTTGACGAAGTGAAGAGATGGGATTATGATCTGTATCTGGAGACGCTGAGGGAGCTTTGCTGGAGATAAGGTGAGAGAGGGAGGCGTGGTATGTATACAATGGAAGAACTGATGCCGATCGTGGGCAGGCTGGCAGAGAAATATTGTGGATACGAGAGTTCATCAATGACGTATGAGCGGGCGGAGCAGCTGATGGAAGCTGTCCTGTACTGTATTCACGAGACGGAAAACGCAGGGATGAAAGAAATGGCGGTCGCATCGAAAGACATGTCAGCGCAGCAGGCCTATGAGATTGGTGTGAAACTCGTAAAGCAGAAGACTAAGAAAGCACTTGCACTGTATAATCTGTTAATGCCGGATTTTGAGTGGTATGGCAGCAAATGTCTGCGGGATACGATGACGAAGGGGATGTCGGAATTTTTCAAATGGTATGATCATCAGCTCGAGCCTCAGAATACAATCTTGACGCTGGATTATCCGGTCTTATGTGATCTGTCGGAGCTTACCGGGATTGACAGGATCTATGCTTTTTTGGAGTGTATCCGTATGGAGCAGCGATTTCTGGGAAAGTTTCCGCGAGGATATGTACAGGCGTTACTGTCGGCACACAACAGCATGTACGGGGATATGGTGGAGAATATCAGTGAGACTGTGCTGCAGTCAGTATTGGGGCATGTGCTGGCGAAGAGAGCGTTGTCAGAGCAAAGGCTGGCACAGGACGATCACCTGCGGATACAGGCATTATACAGGCAGACAGACATAGAGGGAATAAGGGAGCTGCTGGAAAATGCGGTGTCGGTATTGGTAACGGAACATTTTGGGGAGGATGGTGATTTGTCAGATTACCTATGCCGTGCAGTGGGGGATATGGCGGTGCGCCTCAAGAATGCGGCATTGTATGGGACGACAGAGAAGCTGTTTTAAAAAAGGGAGGCAAATGCCTCCCTTAATTGGTCATCCTTCGGATAATGCTTCCGCCAGAATCCTTACACAGGTGTCTATTCCGAGATTGCCGGCATTCAGGAACAGGTCGTAGTATTCGGGTGCGCCCCATTCCCAGTTGGTAACGGAATTGTAGAACCCGCTTCTTCGTTTGTCATTGCGCTTCAGTGCATTTTCGGCTTCTGCCTGTTGGATCCCTTCCCGTTCGATCGCTCTCTGGATCCGTTTCTGTTTGTCGGCATAGACGAACACCCGCAGTGCATTCTTATGCTCTCTCAGGATATAGCCGGAGGCTCTGCCGACGATCACGCAGTTTCCTTTCTCAGCGGCTTCCTCTATGATTCGCTCTTCCTCCAGGAAAAGCTTGTCTGCCAGAGGCAGTTCCCGGTTGCCGGAGAGGCCGCCCAGCCCGGTTTTAGCAAGATTCATCAGAATACCGCCGGAAGTACTCTCATCCAGATTCTCGATCTGGAAGTAAGGGATCTCCAGGTTTTTCGCTGCTTTGATGAGAATGTTTCTGTCATAGAGTTTATAGCCGAGTGCGTCAGCCAGTTTCTTGCCGATCTCATTTCCGCCGCTGGCATACCGGCGTTCTATCGTTACGATATTATACATAAATGCATCCCCCTTTTTTCTGTTATTTTCCTCTTAAATCTATTATAAACACTCTTTTTGGATATCTCAATTTGTTTTTTTAGAAAATTTATAATAATTGTCTATAATGTTACTATTCACGGCCCAAGAGCCGCTCATAGTAACTCTATCATTCCTTTTTGTGGTATGCTTTTGACAAACACGCTTTTCTATAGATCTGGGATCTTACAGAGCGCGACCATGGGGGTAGAACGCTATTGCAGGCGGATATATCCGTCCAGTGAATCCTGGATTTCTTGTACCGTCATGGACTCACACTGCCATAGGCTGCTGTTATGGCCCATGGGACTCAGCAGAAAATCGTCCTTGCGATCTTGATCGACGACGAAGAGCAAGGTATAGCATAAGGTCTCGCCTTCATCTAACTGCTGATAGAAGAAGGATTTGCGTTCTTCGCCCTCGGTGTGGGTGGCCGTATCGATATAGACGGCGCTGTTATCCATCTGCAGATAATATTTTTCGGCGGGAACGGCGCCATAGGAATCTTCGGCCCAGGTGTAGGAACCGCTTGGGGTCTTTTCGATATAAGTCAGGTCAAAGTTCAACGAAGTTTCGTAGGCGGCGGCCTCGGCATCGAGACAGGATGCTTCCACATCTACACGAAGGATCACCTGTTCCGTTTTCTCTTCTGCCAGCAATTGCCCGTCTTTGTCATAGTGCTGTCTTGTGTAGGGACGAAGAGTTTTATCGGGATTCAGCCATCCGTCGAATCTGCTGTAGTCGAAGAAACCGTCCGGCGAGAATCCTTCAATACTGTCCAAGAATGCATAGTCCGTGATCTTGTAACTGTGAGAGGCGTCATAAAGACGCAACTCTTCTCCCAGTGCATGGATCTTGTCCTGGGGGATTCCCTGCTGCATAAGATCGTCCCATCTGCCGGAGGCATCTTCCTGTGCCGCCGCTGCCGCTGCCGCCTCTTTCTCCCGCAGTTCTCTGTCTTCCGCGAGCTCATAGCTGCCGTCTTTGATCCGTTCGATCTGTAGTGCTTCGGCGAACTGCAGCAGTTCCTCCCGGGGGACAGAATAGTCGGCCCGGATATCGAGGACATATCCTTCATGTTCATTGAAGAGCAAAAGCCAGGTGGCGGCAAGGTATTTCCCGGCTTCCTGGAAAGTGATCACATCCGCCGCCATACCGCCTATCTGTGTATGTTCCACCTGTTCTATGTCCTCCACCACGATCTGGCCGTTGATCTGTTCCAGCGCCGCCATGGTGTAGACAGGCATGACAGTGATCCAGCGGTCGTCCGTCTGGCTTCTGTACTGCCCGGAACCATCGTCAGTCATGCCCTCCGGCAGATAGTCCGCCGTCACCTGATATTCTCCGGGAACCAGGTCATAGTTCAGTTTAAATTCATAAGTGATCTTGTCGTCCTCTTCCTGTACAGTCTTCTGAAAATAGGAGACTGCTGCGTATACACCTGACGGCACGGCTATGGCCAGTACAACGGCGGCCGCAGCTCCTGCCCATCGCTTATAGGTAACCTGGCGTTTGTTTATGGTATGGGAAGATCTTCTGCCTGTCCGTATCCTTGCAGCAGAATCTGGAGATTTCCTTTTGTGCATATTCTTGTTTTCTCCTTTCCGAATGATATCATATGCTTCCTGCAGGCGGTCTTCCACCACCTGAGGAAGTCTGTCTTCTCTGTTTGCGTTATTCATCATTGCCTCCGTTCCGAAGCGCTTTACACTGAGGACGCAGACGGAATATCAGATCCTGTTCTGCGGTCGGTTGAATTTGTGACGCTTCGATACAAATTCAACCGTGTGTTCCTTTTACATGATTGGCGGTCAGCTCGTCCCGCAGCGCCTCCCGTCCGCGTTTCAGGCGGGTGGCTACGGTGTTTTCCTTCATTTCCATATAGGATGCGATCTCTTTGACTTTCAGACCGTAGACATAATATAAGGTAAAAATGCTGCGGTCCTGTTCTCTGAGAGGTTCGATCAGTTCTCGGAATTGTCTGGTGCCGTCGCCCGTCACTTGTGCTTCTGTTTCCGGCAGATCCTCCACGGGAATAGTTCTTTTCTGTTTCTTAAGGATATCCTTACAGTGATTGATCAGAATACGGATCATCCATGTCTTGAAATAGGTATCCTGTCGCAGAGAGCCGACTTTTTCATAGCAGGTGAGGACAGTTTCCGACATGGCATCCGCCACATCCTCTTCCTCCTTGAGAAAACCGTGGGCAACTCTGTACATACTCAGCTTGTTTTGCTCGATCAGTTCTATGAAGGCTTCGGCATCACCCCTTTTTGCCTTTTTAACTAGCAGTTCCACCTGTTTTATCTCCTTTCTGGCAGAGTACGACATTCGATCGGACGCGCTTTGCCGATAAAAGTATACTGCGGAGTTTCACCGGATATAATACGGTCAGTGCACTAAACTGCAGTGCGATAGTCTGTTGTGTGACAGCGCCGGCCGGGTGCTCACATGGTAAGTTCAGAATGCCTGCATGACAGCTCATAGTTTCTGTTATCTTACACCTATTAGACTGCCGTGAGGCGAAGAAAATTGCAGATGGTCATTCTTTTTTAGAGAAATGTCAGGATATGTCAAAAAAGGGCGCTATTTACAGGCAAAATTGAAATTTGAAAGCGCAGTTGGATTGAAAAAAGAGCGAAAGTCTGGTAAGATAGGGTGATGCCGCAGAGAGTGCGGCGGAATGGAGAGTAAAATGGGACGACAAAAGCAGAGACACGTACATAAGGAATCCTTTTCCGTGCTTCTGATTCCGAACACGGGAGGAATGAGCAGACAGTTCCATGTGACGCGGTTTTCTTTCCGGCTGTGTGTAGGTGCGCTGATCCTCGTGCTGCTGGTAGTCGCGGGGGCGGTCGGCTGGGCGGGATATCAGTTCAACCGTCAGGAGAACGTGCGTAAATTGATAAAGCAGCAGGAAGAGCAGATCAAGACGCTGGAAGCGCAAAAGAAGGCGCTGGAAGAGGAGAAAGGAACACTTCTTGCCCAGATGGAGACGCTGGAACAGGAGAAAACGGCGGCGGTAGAAGCAGCGTCTGAGACGACGGCAGAAAGCGAGACGAAAGAGGAGAGCACCCCGGAGAAAGATACGTCTGTGCCGCGGAGGTATCCTTATACGGGCATCAGTACGGTACTGTCGGATTATTCCGCGCAGCAGCCTTATCTTTCCCTGAATACCCATTCAGACGGCAATGTGGTAGCTACGGGGGATGGTATGGTGGTGACTGTGGATTCGGACGATACATACGCACATATCATCGAGGTGGAACATAACAATGGCTATAAGACGCGTTACATGTGTCGCCAGGAGGCACAGACCCAGATGCAGGTGGGTGCCCAGGTACAGGCAGGAGATATCCTGTTGACAGTGCTGGAGGACGATACGCAGCTGGATTATCAGATTCTTTTTGAAGAAGAAGCGATCGATCCGCTCACGGTATTTGAGGCGAAGGGATAATAAGGTAAAAGGAGGATGAATATATGTTGGGTAAGAACAAAAGCAATGTTTCCGATATGGAGACGAAAGTGAAGGTGGGCACCATACTCGGGGACGGCGCGGTGTTTGAAGGTGATCTGAAGGCACCGGAAGCAGTGCGGATCGACGGTACCGTTAACGGTAATTGTACCTGCGAGAAGGAATTGGTTCTGGGGAAGAACGGACATGTGAAGGGTAATATCTATGCTCAGCACGTGATCGTTTCCGGCCGGGTAGACGGCGATATCGCCGCGCAGGGCAAGCTGGAACTTCTCTCTACCGGTAAGATCGTAGGGAATATTTCTGCCAGATCTCTTGTGATCGACGAGGATGCAAGCTTCGACGGCAGATGTACGATGACGGCTTCCCAGGGGGAAGGAGCGGTAAAGCGGATCGGCACATCTCAGACGGAAACAGCGGCAGAGAATACTGCTTCTGGGAAATAGAAAGCGACAGGCATGATACATACGATAGATCCGGTCTATGACGAGCACTCTACAATACTGATCTTAGGCAGCTTCCCCTCTGTGAAGTCACGGGAGCAGCAGTTTTTCTACGGGCATAAACAGAACCGTTTCTGGAAGGTCCTAGCTCAGGTCCTGAAATGCGATGTGCCGGCGGATATACCGCAGAAAAAGGCCATGCTGACAGAGCACCATATCGCGGTTTGGGACGTGATCGCCAGCTGTGAGATCACGGGGTCTTCCGATGCGAGCATCCGGGATGTGAAGCCCAATGACCTGTCACGGATCTTGTCTGTCGCAGACATTCGGGCGATTTATTTGAACGGCGGCAAGGCTCATCAGTTGTATCAGAAATATATCTTTCCGGTCACTGGCCGAGAGGCATATCCGCTGCCTTCCACCAGCCCGGCAAATGCGGGTTACTCGCTGGATCGTCTGGTAGAAGCGTGGCAGGTGGTAGGCGATCTGCTTGACTTAAGTTATGGACGTGAGAATTGAATCTGCAAGGAAGCCTGAAAGAACCCCCAGTTGCCTCAATAACTGAGACAGCCGGGGGATTTATCAATGTGCCAGCCTGTTTAGCCTGTTGGCCTTGAGATGTTCTTTCCAGACGGTCTTTTTGTAGGCGAACAGATCTTTCCAGATGGTCGGATGGAACAGCAGCAACAATGGGAACAACTCCAGGCGCCCGGCCAGCATGTCAAACATCAGGACATACTTGGAAAATGGGGAGAAGAATCCGAAGTTGCCCGTAGGCCCGACCAGTTCCAGACCGGGGCCGATATTGTTGATGGTGGCAGCCACCGCGGTAAAGGAGGTCACCAGGTCCGTATTCTCGAAAGAGATGAGGAATACGGAGAGGACAAAAAGTACCATGAATGTGATCATATACACGTTGATAGAACGGACCACATCATGATCTATGGGTTTGCCGTCCATCTTGATCTTCTTGACGCTCTTCGGGTGGATATAGGAAAAGAATTCCTTCCGCACCGTTTTAAACAATACTACGAAGCGGGATACTTTGATACCGCCGCCGGTACTGCCGGCGCAGGCGCCTACGAACATCAGAAGCACCAGGATCACCTTGCTGCTTTCCGGCCATTGTTGGAAATCGGTGGTGGAAAAGCCGGTGGTGGTGATGATGGAAGCTACCTGAAAAGCTGCCTTAGTCACGGCATCGAAGATGCCAGTGCAGGTTTTCAGGATATTAACGGTAATGACCGCTACGGAGGCAAGAATGATCAGCAGGTAGCATCGCACTTCCTCCATATGTAGAAACTCTTTTAGCTTACGGAACAAGAGCAGGCAGTAGGCGTTGAAATTAACGCCGAAGAGGATCATGAAAATGGTAACGACCCATTGCAGATACGGTGAGTATCCGCCGATACTGTCATTCTTGATGCCAAATCCGCCGGTTCCGGCCGTGCCCAGACTGGTGCAGATGGCGTCGAAAAGAGGCATGCTGCCGGCAACCAGCAGAATGGTCTCCACGATAGTCAGTCCGGCATAGATCAGATACAGGATCCGTACGGTATCTTTCATCTTCGGCACCAGCTTACCAACGGAGGGACCCGGGCTCTCCGCCCGCATCAGGTTAATATTGGAACCGCCGCTCATGGGAATGATGGCAAGCAGAAATACCAGTACGCCCATGCCGCCTATCCAATGGGTAAAACTGCGCCAGAACAGGGAGCAATGGGAGAGCGCTTCCACATCACTTAAGATGCTGGCACCGGTAGTGGTGAAGCCGGATACTGTCTCAAACAACGCATCTGTAAAGGACGGGATCTCACCCGTCAGGCAGAAGGGGATCGCACCGAAGACACACAGGAAGATCCAGCTGAGGGCGGTGGCGATACAGCCTTCTTTCAGATAAAAAATGGTGTTCTTCGGTTTCCGCAGACTCATCAGGACACCGAGAGCCAGGCAGCCTGCGGAAACCGGCAGGTACCAGAGTCCTTCTTTTTCCTGATAAATAATTGCAATAAGACAGGGCAGCAGCATCAATGCCGCCTCTGTCTTTAAAATACATCCTAAAATATAACGAATAATAGAGCTGTTCATGATTATCCTCGTGTTATTATGTTATTTCTGGACGTCCATATCCAGTATCATCGTATCAACATAAATAGAAGTGGGCTAAAGCGCTTCGGAATGGAAGAGGCGATGATTCAAAGATGCCCGGGTCAGTTCAAGATATCCTGCAGCACTTTAAAGCCTGTATGTGTGGTCACCACCATCACGGTATCACCGACCTGGATGGAATCCTGACCGCTGGGGATGATGATAGTGCCCTTTCGGTTGATGAAAGAGATCAGCAGCCCCTTTTTCAGGGAAAGCTGTGCCAGTGGGACACCCGTCACAATGGATTCGCTCTTCACCCGAAATTCGATGGCTTCTACGCGGAAGTCAAACATGTGGTAAAGGGTCTCGATGTTGTTGCTGTTCATGGACGCCTTCTTCGCGCGGACATAGGCTATGATCGCTTCCGAGGCAATGTAACGGGGGTAGATGACACTGTCCATGTTCAGACCGCTTAAAACCCCCTTGTAATTGGTGCGGTTGATCTTGGTGATGACTTTGGCATGGGAGACATGTCTGGCGTGAAGCGTCAGCAGAATGTTCTCCTCATCGATACCGGTCAAGGGCACGAAGGATTCCACGTACTCGATGCCTTCTTCCCGCAGCAGCTCTTCGCTTGTGCCGTCGCCGTTGATGATGACGGCTTTGGGCAGCAGGATGCTCAGTTCTTCACAGCGCTTGGGGTTGCTGTCGATGATCTTGACCGAGATGCCCATGTGGAGCAGCTGGGAGGCAAGATAATAGGAGGACTTGCCTCCGCCGATGATCATGGTGTTCTTGACCGCATGGGTCTTGAAACCGATCTTTTCTAAGAATGATTTCGCGTCCCGTCTGGTGGAGACGAAAGAAATGCAGTCGCCCCGCAGGATCCGGAAATTACCGGAAGGGATGTAAATCTCGCTGTCACGTTCTACGGCGCAGATCAGGACATTGTCGGCAATATTCTTGCCCACTGTCTTGCCCAGGTCGGCGACCATCATGCCGTCTAACAGGTTGTCTTCCGGCACTTTGAACTTGATCATCTCCGCCTGACCGTGTGCAAAAGTGTCTACTTCCAGTGCGGTAGGGAGATAGAGGATGCGCGCCATCTCGCGGGACGCCTCCAGCTCCGGGTTGATGATCATGGCAAGCCCCAGCCGTTCTCGTAAGTAATTGGCTTCCATGCTGTAGTCCGGCGTGCGGACTCTGGCGATGGCGGAACAGTTGCCAACGCGCTTAGCTACGGTACAGCACAGCAGGTTCAGCTCATCCGAGTCCGTGACTGCGATGATCAGGTCTGTGTGGTCTATATCTGCCTCCTTCTGGACACTGAAACTGGCGCCGTTGCCGACGACGCCCATCACATCATAAAGATTGGTCAATTCTTGTATTTTCTGTTGGTTCTTGTCGATCAGGGTGATGTTATGTCCTTCCTTGATCAGCTGGGCGATCAGTGTCTGTCCGACTTTGCCACAGCCGACGATGATGATCTGCAGACCCTGTTCGACAGGTTTCTTTTGCTTGAACATTGTCTCTCCATTCCGAAATAGGGGATTTCTTTTCTATTACTGCCAGTGTCAAAGGGCAGGAAACAGACCATGGCCAATACACTGGCATACGCAAATATATATATCACCTTGCAGGGAAAAAATCAATAGACTTTACATATATTTAAGGGTTTCTTAACCTTCCCGCAACCAATATTTTCTATCCTGACAACCAGAGTAGGTCGCGCAACCGGGGCAGCGTCTTTATGATGGAAATTAATAAAAAAAGAAAGAAAGGAAAGGAACACAAAAATGAAAGAACGATTATTTACGAAGGATTTCACACTGGTGGTGATCGGACAGATCATCTCTCTGTTTGGCAATGCGGCTGTCCGGTTCGCACTGCCCTTGTACTTATTAAATCAGACGGGTTCGTCTGCGCTGTACGGTACAGTGATGGCATGCGCTTTTATCCCGTCGATCCTGTTGTCGCCGGTGGGTGGGATGATCGCCGACCGGGTGAACAAGAGAAATATTATGGTGGTGCTTGATTTTACTACGGCAGCGCTGCTTCTTGGCTATCTGATGCTGCAGGGAAGAGTGAACCTGGTCTTTCTGCTGACAGTGACGTTGATGCTGTTATTTGGGATCGCGGGAGCTTATCAGCCGGCGGTGCAGGCGAGCATACCGGCACTGGTGGGGCAGGAGCACTATATGCAGGCCAACGCGGTCATCAATATCGTCAGCTCTTTTGCGGCACTGCTGGGACCGGTGTTTGGCGGTATCCTGTACAGTATCTATGGGCTGCTGCCGATCCTGGAAGTGGGGATGGCCTGCTTCGTACTGTCTGCGGTGATGGAGATTTTTATCACGATCCCTTATAAAAAACAGGAGACAAAAGGCAGTATCTGGAAGATCATGGGACAGGATATTAAGGAGAGCTTTTGCTTTATCCGCAAGGAAAAACCGTTTATCGGTAAAGGCCTGGTCGTGATATGCTGTGTGAACCTTTTTTTCTCGGCGCTGATCAATGTGGGGCTTCCCTATCTGGTCACTGAGGTGCTGCCGTTTACCGATTCTCTGGCGAACAGGCTGTATGGATATGCGCAGGGAGCGCTGGCGGCAGGTGGCATTGTGGGCGGTATTGGCGCCGGCATCTTGGCGCAGAAACTGCAAGTCAAGAAGGTAGGAAATCTGCTGGGCATTGCCGCGCTGTGTCTATTTCCGGTAGGGATTTCGCTGCTTTTGGCGGAGTCGGAGATGGTAGTCTATCTGATCTTGACCGTCTGCTGCTTTGTGATCATGGTGATGGCTACTGTTTTCACTATACAGATCATGGCTTTCGTGCAGACAGAGACACCGCAGCATCTGGTCGGCAAAGTCATTGCACTCTGCATGATGCTCTCCATGTGTGCGCAGCCATTCGGCAATGCGATGTATGGTTTTCTGTTCGAGATATGCGCCGGGCATGAAGCAGTGGTGGTGCTGGCAGCGGGCGTGATATCCTTTGCGGTGGCGATATGGGCACGGAAGGTATTCTCAGCGCAAAGTGCTTCGGAATAGAGGAAAAGATATGTCACAAAGATGTGAGACGGCTTCTGAAGATAACGGTGGATTTGTGGTCGGGATGTGGTAAAATAGGATATGGAACTGTATTACGACTGCGAAGGGAAATCGTTATGTTTGAGCTTTTATTGAATTTGGATGGAAATATCTTGTTGTTTCTGCAGGAGCATATAAGGAATCCGTTGATGACCCCGATCCTGAGACTGATCACGACGCTGGGAAACGGCGGTGCGATCTGGATCGCGTTTACGGTACTGCTCTTGTGTATTCCGAAGACGCGGAAAGTAGGCTGTATGGCGCTGGTGGCGCTTTTAGGCACGCTGCTTGTCAATAATATGATACTCAAGAATCTGGTAGCCCGTACCAGGCCTTATGAAGTGATAGAGGGGCTGACTTATATCGTGATGAGGCCAACGGATTTTTCCTTTCCGTCGGGTCATGCGGGCTGCTCTTTTGCGGTGGCCTGCATTCTGTTTCGCAGGTTGCCGAGGCAGTATGGCGTACCGGCGCTGATCCTGGCAATCCTGATCGCGTTGTCCAGACTGTATGTAGGCGTGCATTACCCAAGCGATGTACTGTTCGGCACGATCAGCGGTATTTTGATCAGCTACGGTGCGGAGAAGATCGTCGACCGGCTATGGAGAAGGCGCTGCATAGAGCAGGAAGAAGAGTAGGAGCGAAGGAGCGGCAGGATGCATTTTGTAGAGGCTAAAGGCATATTATCTTCTCATAACGGTATGAATCTGTACCGGGGCTGCACCCATGGCTGTATCTACTGCGACAGCCGCAGCACCTGCTATCAATTTACTCATGCTTTCGAGGATATTGAGGTGAAGCAGAACGCGCCGGAGCTGTTAGAGCGGGTGCTCCGTTCCAAGAGGAAGAAGTGTATGATCGGTACGGGGGCCATGTGCGACCCATATATGCATTGTGAGGAGCAGCTGAGATTGACACGCAGATGCCTGGAACTGATCGATATTTACGGGTTCGGCGCTGCTATTTTGACGAAATCGGACAGGATCCTGCAGGATCTGGATCTGCTCGTCAGCATTAACCGCAAGGCTAAATGTGTGGTGCAGATGACACTGACTACTTATGACGAGGAGCTCTGCCGTATCGTGGAACCGCACGTCTGTACGACAAGAAGACGTTATGAAGTGCTGAAGATAATGCAGGAGAACGGTATCCCTACGGTAGTTTGGCTGTCACCGATCCTTCCTTACATCAATGATACTATGGAAAACATTCAGGGCATTTTGGAGTATTGTGCGCAGGCCGGTGTGTATGGGATCATCTGCTTCGGCATGGGGATGACACTCAGGCAGGGGGACAGGGAGTATTACTATGCTGCTCTGGATAAACACTTTCCGGGACTGCATGAGAAATATCATCGCCGCTATGGGTATGACTTTGAGATCCCCAGCGACAGGTCCAAAGAACTGATGCAGTATTTTCATACATTTTGCAGGAAGAACGGCATCGTGGAAGACTGCGGACAGGTATTCGAGTATCTGCACGAATTTCCGGAGAACAAGGGATATGAGCAGCTGTCACTTTTCTATAGTTAACGAAATTTGTTATGCCGTTTACTATAAATATAGAAGTGGATGAATTGCGCAGGTTTTAAGACAAACGCCGTCCGGAAGATATCCTGTTAAGGCTCTTCCGATACGGCGTTTTTAAAGTTCGTGTTATGTCACAGATCCAGTTCCGGCGGTACATCTATCTCGTCAGAAACATATTTTCCATTCTTCTTGCGCTGCCTTACGCACTCCGTGAGGAGATATTCGATCTGCCCGTTGACGGACCGGAAATCGTCTTCTGCCCATGCGGCGATCGCATTATAAAGTTTGGCAGATAATCTGAGGGGTACTTGTTTCTTGCCTGTATCACCCATATTGACCTCCGCTTTCGTTAATATAGACTACCCGAGTTGACTACGGGCTGTGCATCATGGTTGCCGCACAGGACTACCAACAGGTTGGAGACCATGGCTGCCTTGCGCTCTTCGTCCAGCTCTATGGTGTGATTCTCATTCAGCCGTTCCAATGCCATTTCTACCATGCCGACTGCGCCGTCCACGATCATCTTCCTTGCATCGATGATGGCGGAGGCCTGCTGTCTCTGCAGCATCACTGCGGCGATCTCAGGTGCATAGGCAAGGTAAGTGATCCGAGCTTCGATGATCTCAATACCTGCTTCTCGTACTTTGTCCTGGATCTCGTCGCGGATCCTGGCGGCTACGATCTCGCTGGAGCCGCGCAGACTGCCTTCATCTGCGATGCCGTCTCCGGTCGTATCGATGCCTTGTGCCACATCGTAAGGATAGACGCGGACAATATTGCGCAGGGCGCTGTCGCATTGCAGAGAGAGGAATTCTTTATAGTTATCTACATTAAAAACGGCTTTGGCGGTGTTGACGATACGCCAGGTGACGGCGATGCCGATCTCCACCGGGTTACCGAGGCAGTCGTTGATCTTCTGCCGGCTGTTGTTCAGAGTCATGATCTTCAGGGAAATCTTCTTGCTGGGTGCTTCTTGGGTAGTGGCTGCCGTCCTGCCTGCGCCATTTGCGGTGTTGACATCTCCGCTTTGGCTGAGCTTCGTATGGGAGGCAGGATTGACGCTGGAACAGAATGGATTGACGAAGTAGAAACCGTCATCCTTGATCGTTCCGATATAGTTGCCGAACAGAGTAAGAACCAGTGCCTCCTGGGGTCTTAATACCTTGAGCCCGCAGAAAAGGATCCAGCCAAGAGCGATGACCAGCATGCTAAGAACCATGGTCAGCGTAAAAAAGATCTTAAGCGGCAGGTGGGAAGAGAAGGTGCCCAGATGGTCGAGCACGACGCCGCTGAGTACGACGCCGAAGATGGCCACTGCGTACATCGCCAGAATGCCAAGCAGTACGGGAAATCCGTTTTTCTTATTTTGGATGATTTTTTCTTCTACATTTTTCTCTTGCATAGGGATCCTCCATTCTTGTGTGCCATGTCACCCTCTTCGCGGGAGGGAACAACATGTACCTTTGTCATTCATACTATGATGTGAGATATATTTGATATCATTATGATATCATATTGAATTTAAATGTCAATAGAATATGTCAAAAAAATTCATATAATACGATGTGCAGGGAACAGTGAATCAAGCGTGACAGTGAAGCCGAAGGCTGAACTGTTACAAGCTGAAGGTGACTTGCCGCGTGGTATTTGACTTTCCGGCAGGGGCGTTTATAATGATAGCAAACACCATAGTAATGGTGATATGACGCGGCATTTGTATAGCAATACGGATATCTTCGATTGACAAGGGCGTGTATGCCTTAGGTGATCGACGGTAAAAGCATGAGGAAAATCTGCTCGCGTCCTCGACGCAAAGCGCTTCGGAATGGAGGAAAACATGTCAGTTACGATTTTTACAATGACACATAAGAAATTTAAAGAACCGGAGGATCCGATCTATGTCCCGCTGCACGTAGGCCGTGCCTGCAGCGAGGACTTTGGCTATGCGGGTGACGATACCGGGGATAATATATCAGCGAAAAACTGTTATTACGGAGAATTGACCGGTGTGTACTGGGTGTGGAAAAACGTACGTACCGAAGATCATGTGGGTATCTGTCACTATAGACGGTATTTCTGTACGGAAGAGGGAAGGATCCTGAATGAGAAGGACTATCAGGCGATCTTGCAGCAGTATGACATCATCACCTCTAAGAGATTGAAGCTGAATTATTCCTATTTTGACGGTTATGCCAGTGACTATAACATTTTTGACCTGGTGACGACGGGAGAGGTGATCCGACAGAAATATCCGGCTTATTATGAGGCTTTTGAGCGGTTGGTGCACGGGAACGGCACCTACTTCGGTAACATGATGGTGACACATAAAGCTTTGTATGACGAATATGCGGCATGGCTTTTTTCCATCTTTGCAGAGGTGGAGAAAAAGATCGATGCCACACAATACGACGAATACCATAGAAGAGTCTTCGGCTTTATCTCGGAATTTCTGTTGTTTGTCTGGGTGGAAGTGAAACAACTTAAGGTGTATGAGTGCAAGGTGGGCATGACCACGGAGAAGTATGAGACACGGGAGATGAAGGAGCGTCTGTCAGAATTTTTCCTGCAGGGGGATCTGACGGGTGCGAAGGCGTATTTCCTGCAGGTTTTGGAGAAAAGGCCGGATGTACTGATGGAAGCTTCGGACATTACGGGAGAATTGAAACTGGCTATGCAGGTGATTGCAGTCTGTGAACTGGAACAGCAGGCATACGGGGAAAGCGTCATTGACAGGATCAGACGGTTCGAGGATCTGGTCCGTTACTTTAACGGGGTGAACGAGGCAGTCAATGCCTGTAAGACGGGACAGATTGGCGGACAGGAGATTCGTTTCCTGCGGGAGAATCATGTGAGTGAGATTGCGATCGAGGCTTCGGCCAGGCTCTTTACCACGGAGGAAAAAGAGCTGGCCAAAGTTACCGGGACTCTTTTTCCTTTGATCGCGGAAGAGTGATAGCTTCCGGCAGTGCGATGCCGATAAGCCGTATCATGCTAAGACCGTGTTTCTAAGGCTGTGAACGACACAGTTGGATCCAGGACATCACCCGTCGTCATTCCCAGATATAGCAGCCGGCCGTCCTTCGTATAGCGGAAGAAATAGCTATTGTAGACAAAATCTTCGTCTTTATTTTCACCGGAGAGCAGCACCAGTTCCGTGAAGTCGTCGTCCACATTCAAGTCGAATACCGAGAGCTGATCCACAGGGTAACCGGTTGACACTTCCTGAAAGATATCGTTGCACTGGTCGGAAAAGTCGGTGTCGCCGATGGTAAGATGCAGCAGTGTCGTGTACGTATCGTCGTCTTTTGCGACCGTTTCCGTGGAAAAAAGGATCGTCTCTTCCGCATTGTCGCCGTTTAAGTCGAAGCTGTTTGCCGTATCAGTCAGAAGCTTCATGGCTGTCCGGTCTCCATAGGTATAATTGTTACAAAATCCCATGTCGGCCAGGTCCGGGTAAGGAATGATAAATTCTATCGTTCCGGCGACGTATGGTCCCAGTTCGTAAGGATCGCTGATAAAGGTCAGACCGGAGGTAGACAGATACCAGGCGTCTTCGGCATACAGTACAGTTTCCAGAGAAACACCTATGAGCATGTCTTCGGAGAACATGCGCATTTGGTAGGCTTCCGTCTTGGCCAGGGCCTGGTTAAAGGCCAGCGTATCCTCGTGGAAAGCGTCGGCGTCGTCACTTAAATCGGCAAAGGAGAGCTTGTCCCCGGTTTTGGCATTATAATTGATGCCGGATGTGGTGTAGTTGCCATGTGCTCCGCCAGTGAAACTGTAGAATGTTACGGTAAAAGAAATGACATTGCTGTCAGCTCTCTGTATACCAAAGGTCATATCATCATAGTAACTGTGAAAAGGATATTCGGATCCGTCTTCTATATTATACTCATATCCCTCTTTTGACCATTCTTCTACTTCCGTATCGGTGAGGAAAGAATCGACTCTGGAGCGGATGTCTTCGTTGATCTTCCCGGCAGCATCATCATTTCCCTCTATGGAAACAACCGGATAAGTGTAACTGGTGGTGCAGAGAACCGTGCCGTCGTTTGCGGTGAGGTCTTCTTCACTGTGCTGCATCGTGATCTGGATGTGGGACGGAAATACGCTGACGGTGGTGTCGGTTTCCGGATCGATGTCCGTGCCGCCGGCTTCTGCGCCAGCCTCTTCTGTTGCGTCTTCGGAATCCGCGGTATTCTGTTCTGTGTCTTCATCCGCTGTGGTATCTGCATCGGTATCCCGTGACTGGTCTGATGTGCTGTCGTCTGCATCATCCTGCGCTGCATCCGTTTTGGAAGTATCGGTCTCGGTTCCGCAGGCGCAGACGGCGCAGGACAGCGCTGTACATAACAGGACTGTACAGAGCATATTGGATGTTGTTTTTGCTTTCTTTTTCATAAAGGACCTCCTTGTGTCAGTAGACTGTAATGCTGATCCGATGGCAGTCGGCCGAACCGCATAAGTGTGCCTGAAATGGCAATAGTGAATGGTTCGGTCTGCCGCGAATATGACTCAGTATGACACGATACTGCAGAAATGGCAAGCCGGCGATCTTAAATGATGCAACAATGATGCAAGTTTACGTTAGTGTAACCTTTTTTGTGCGTGAACAATCTAATCTATGTAAAACAGAACCGGGAGCGCGCACCGGCGATCATAGGAAAGGAAAAGACAAAAGTGAAAGAGGATACGATTCAGCTTGTAAAAAAAGCCGTCAGAGGCAGTAAATCTGCTTACGGTGAGTTGATCGCCGAATATCAGGTGTATTTGTATAAGACAGCTTTTTTATATGTGAAAAACGAGGCGGATTCACTGGATGCGGTGCAGGAATGTGTGATGAGAGGCCTGCTGGCTATCGGAAAGTTAAAGGAACCGCACTATTTTAAGACATGGATCACGCGGATCTTGCTCAACTGTATCTGGCAGGGCAAGAAGCAGACGCAGACGGTGGCTTTGGAGGAATACCGTGAGAAGGGCGTAGAGAACTATTTGATCGAAGAGAAAGTGGATCTTTATGATGCCATTGATTCTTTGAAAGAGCAGTATAAGACTGTGGTCATTCTTTTCTATTTCCAGGAATTGAAGATCAAGGAGATCGCACGGATCATGGAAATTCCGGAAGGAAGCGTGAAGGCGTATCTGTATCGGGCCAAGAAACAGCTGCGCAGGTGGCTTGAGGGTGAGCAGAAAGAGTATAAGGAGGAAAGGCGCTATGCAAAATGATAGATTTGATGCAATACCGATTCCAAGAGAATTGAATGATGTAGTAAAATCGGGTATTCAGGAGGGAATCAGGGAACAAAAGAGACTCCATAAGAATAAGCTTATGCTGCGCAGCAGTGCGACTGCGGCAGCAGCCCTCGTAGCAGTCCTTGCAGGGGTTCTGCTGATATCCAATCCTTCGGTGGCGGCGAAGCTGCCTTTGATCGGGCGGATTTTCACGATGGTGCAGGATAAAACCAGCTATAAGGGGGATTTCAGCCACAATGCAGAGGTCTATGTCGAGGAAGACGGAGCAGAGGGGACGCCGGAAAGAAAGCAGGCTGAAGGTATAGGGCAGGAAGATGTGACACAGACGTCAGATCAGGGCGTGTCAGGTCTATCGGGGAAAAAGACAGACAGTCAGTACGTACAGACAGCAAATGGACTGACGGTCACGATCTCAGAGGCGAATTGCACTAAGCAGGCATTGTACCTGGCGCTCTGTATTGAAAATGAAGAGGAATTTCCGGCAGATTTTATCAAGACAAAAAATATGGACGATTATATACTGGATTATGACATGCTGTATTTGACAACAAAAAGTTATTACAATATACCCGGCATGGGGAAGGAAGAGCAAAACGAAGCGGCCGGCAATGGATTTTCGGTGCCAGCTTATATAGAAGGAAACTTTGTGGACAGTCGGACTTTTACAGGCATCATCATGGTTTCTCTGGAGGAGGAATTGATGTGTGGTGGTCAGGCGACGACATGGCCGGAACAATTCACCTATTATCTGGAGATATCCGATATATATGGCGAATTACTGGAATATGAAGAGATACAGGTCCGTGATCCGGAGACCGACGAGCTGATAACCATACCGGAATCGGTGATGAAGCACTATACGGGCACATGGAACTTTGCCATCGAGGTCAATACGAACCGGACAGCGGTGCAGACGGTCCAGGTCAATAAGACAAACGAAGAAGGGGTTGGGATCGCTTCCGTGGAAAAAACGGCCTTCGAGATCAGCGCGCAGATTATTTTGCCGGAAGATGTGCAGCGCTACGATTATGTCGTTACGATCCTTGACGCAGACAAAAAGCGGTTGGACAATCAGGGGGCGAACGGAGATATCTTTTCTATCTACGGCAGGAATACGGATACGGTGTATGTATATGTATGCGATTATATGCAGTTTATGGATGAACTGAAAGGGGATGACAAGAAGATTGAGGAAGGCGCGCTGTTTGGCGCGGAGGTGCATTTTTAACTGATCTGGCAACGGATGCTGCTGAACTGTTGTTATAATTCACGGCCAAACCGCTATAAACTATAACGCATCCGGACTATTCAAAAATTCATAAACAACTTATATTTATGCTTTTCAACCCGCATTGTTTGTGTTATAATGCGGGTTGAGTTGTTTGGAGGAGCCAGACAACGATGCGCAACAGGTTAGATAGAAGGCTTGAAACAGTGACAGGAAGGATGAACAACAGATGACAGGGATTGAATTATGGTTTGCTGATTTCTGCGATAAGTTTTATACATGTTTTATCAGGGACGATCGTTATAAACTGCTGGTCAGCGGTGTCGGTGTTACGATAAAGGTTTCGCTGCTGGCGGTGATCATCGGTATTTTGATCGGTATGCTGGTGGCGATAAGCAATCTTTCCAACAATAAACTGTTAAAGGCCATCGGTGGGATCTATACGGACGTGATTCGCGGTACGCCTTCCGTTACTCAGTTGATGGTGATCTACTTTGTCATCTTTGCGACGGTCAATCTGGACAAGTGGATCATTGCGTCCATTGCGTTCGGTGTCAATTCAGGTGCCTATGTATCGGAGATCATCCGGGGCGGTATTCTTTCCGTGGATCACGGACAGACCGAGGCGGGCAGATCGCTGGGACTTAATGCATTCCAGACGATGACGAGGATCGTGATCCCGCAGGCGGTGAAGAATATTTTTCCGGCGTTGTGCAACGAGTTTATCGTGCTGATCAAGGAGACTGCTATCGTCGGTTATGTAGGGCTGATGGATATCCAGAAGGCAGGCGATTTTATCAAGAGTGCGACTTTTGAACCAGGCATGCCGTTGTTTGGAACGGCTGTCATCTACTATGTACTGATCAAGATTCTGACGTTGACGCTTCGTCAGGTAGAGAATCATCTGCGAAAGTCCGATGCCAGATAAGGGCAGCCGGCATGCAGACTGTATGCATATTCATACGGTATAGTACTCGCATAAGAAGGAGAGTATCTTATGATCAAAGTTAAGAATCTACATAAAAAATTTGGGGATCTGATGGTTCTGAACGGAATCGACGAGCATATTTCTCAGGGCGAAGTCGTGGTCATCATCGGCCCTTCCGGATCGGGGAAGAGTACCTTCCTGCGCTGCCTGAATCTGCTGGAGGATGTGACGGAAGGTGAGATCTATGTGGATGATGAGTTGATCAACACGCCGAAGGTCAACATCAATGTGGTCAGGCAGAAGATGGGCATGGTCTTCCAGCAGTTTAATCTGTTTCCCCATCTGACGATCATGGACAATATTACTTTGGCACCGGTGCTGCTTAAGAAGATGACTAAGGAAGAAGCAGTCAAAAAGGGGCAGGAACTCTTAGAGCGTGTCAATCTGGCGGAAAAGGCGGATGCCTATCCGGCACAGCTTTCCGGCGGACAGAAGCAGAGAGTGGCGATCGCCAGGGCCCTTGCTATGAATCCCGAGATCATGCTTTTTGATGAGCCTACTTCGGCCTTGGATCCGGAGATGGTAGGTGAAGTGCTTGACGTTATGAAGGATCTGGCCAAGTCCGGGATGACGATGGTCATCGTCACGCACGAGATGGGATTTGCCAGAGAGGTGGCTTCCCGGGTGCTTTTCATCGATCAGGGCGTTATCATGGAGAGCGGTACGCCACAGGAAGTGTTCAGCGATCCGAAGAATGAAAGGACCAAGCTTTTCTTAAGTAAAGTATTGTAAAATGGCAATGAGGAGTAAAGTGTATAAAGGGATATCAAACCGACGATCTTTTTTATCATGTGTATGAACTATAGTAAACGACATAACAAATTTCTGTTTCCGTCTCTTGCAGGAGCCATATACGGCAGCTACTGCAATGCCGAAAACGAAATTTCTAATGTCGTTAACTATAGTTGTTCGTCCGGGTCATTGGCCGCAGAAGTGAATGCCGGAACGGATTCTGCATGGATGGAAGAGAAAATGCGGTTTAGATATAAAGGGCCGTACGAGCAGTTTCGATGCGGTTTAAAAGATTAAAATTTTTGACAAGCGTAAAGCGCTTCGGAATGGAGGAGATTATGAAAAAGACAACAAAAGTAGCAGCATTGGTACTGGCCATGGCTATGGCAGTGTCCACATTGACAGCCTGCGGAGGTGAAAAGGACGCGGCGGCAGACGCAGCGAACACGGAAGCGGCAGGCACAGAGACAGAGACTTCTGAGGAAAACGCAACAGAGGAAGCAGACGCGGCGGATGATACTGAAGCAGCAGAGACAGATGAGGCAGCCGATACCGAAGCAGATGCAGCAGAAGAGGCGGATACAGAACAGGCCGGAGCCGTTACGACGAGGACAGAGGGTGTTCTGACATTCGGTACCAATGCAGAGTTCCCACCCTTTGAATTTGTGACCGGAACCGGTGTGATCGATCAGTATGACGGTATCGACATGGCGATCGCGAAACAGATCGCAGAGGATAACGGGATGACGGCAGCAATGGAGAACATGGAGTTTGATTCTTTACTGGTGGCTTTGCAGAATGGTCAGATCGATGCGGCGATCGCGGCGATGACCGTGACAGAGGATCGTAAGGAGGCGGTTGACTTTTCCGTACCGTATTATACGGCGACGCAGGTTATGATCGTGAAGGAAGATTCTGATATCGCGGCAGCAACAGATATGGCCGACAAGAAGATCTGTGTTGTACAGGGCTATACCGGTGAGATCTGTGTCAACGATATGGGTTATCCTTACGAAGCTTTTAAGAAGGGTACTGAGGCTGTAATGGAGCTGGTAAACGGCAAGTGTGATGTAGTAGTGATCGATTCAGCTACTGCACAGAAATATGTAGATGACAATGAAGGGCTCAAGATTGTAGAGGATGCTTCTGCATTCGAGTCTGAGGAATATGCGGTTGCAGTACAGAAAGGCAACACAGCGCTGCTGGATATGATCAACAAAGCTATTGAGGCGAAATTGGCAGATGGCACGATCTCCGATCTGGGCGTACAGTATACGGAGGCGGTTACGGCAGAATAAGCACGCTATGCGACAGTAGTCTGCGTATGATATTACGGCGGAATGCTGCCTGTGACAATACAATAAGAACAATTAAACCGATGCCTGACAGAGCGCTATAAGGTTCTGCGGCATCGGTTTTGTTTTCAAATGTCTGCCGGATCGTATCCGTGTGCCTTCATCCAGGTCTGCAGCTTGTCGATTTCGGCAGCCTGTAATTCGATTTCATTGATCTGCGCTTGAATCTTGGCGTCTTGTGCCTCGAGAGAGGAGGC